>PBYF01000067.1 GCA_002729515.1 Deltaproteobacteria bacterium | reverse complement strand
TCGGCGCCGTCCACCGAGCCGGCAGCCACGGAGCCGCTGTCCACCGAGCCGGCAGCCACGGCACCGTCTGCGGAGTCGGAATCTCCGGTCGAATCGTCTCGGGCACAGTCCACCGAATCGGCATCCGCGGTTGAGTTGTTCCCGGCACAGTCCACCGAATCGGCATCCGCGGTTGAGTTGTTCCCGGCACCGTCCACCGAGCCGGCATCCCCGGCGCCGCCCAGCGTGCGGGTGCCCCCGGCTCAGTCGAAGTCGGTGTCTCTGCTCGAGCGCCTGCGTCGCCGCTTCGGACGGGAGCCGTCCCTCGACACGCCGGTGGGGGTGAACAAGCGGCGTATTTCCATGCTGCAGCCCGATTCTCAGGTGGCCGAGCAGTTTCGTGCGCTGCGCGGTCGCCTCGATGCGCTCCGCAAGGAGCAGCCCCTGCGGACGATCGCCGTCTCCAGTCCACTTGCT
This sequence comes from Deltaproteobacteria bacterium, assembly GCA_002729515.1. Classification (GTDB taxonomy): domain Bacteria; phylum Myxococcota_A; class UBA9160; order UBA9160; family SMWR01. Next base: position 42,921 of record PBYF01000067.1, on the reverse strand, counting down.
GGGGAAGGCAAGACTACGGCGGCAATCAACTTGGCGCTAGTCACCGCGATGAGCGTGGGGCGTCGCGTCCTGCTAGTCGACTGCGACATGCGAAGGCCCACGGTGCACGCTGCGCTCGGACTGTTGCCCGAAGCCGGTATCGCAGAGGTTCTTTCTGGGGGGGTAACCCTCGAACAGGCGATCGTCAGGGTCGAGGGAATGAACCTCGACGTGCTTGCCGTGCGTGGCCGGCCCAATAACCCGTCGGAACTCCTGGGCTCACCCAGAATGCGGGACCTCATGGAAGAGATGACGAAACGTTACGATCGGGTGATCCTCGACACGCCTGCGGCGCTTGGAGTTCCCGACGCGAAGGCCGTCGCCGAACTCACCGACGGCTTCGTGTTGATCGTGCGTGCGGACGTGACGGTCCAGCAAGACCTGGAGGCTACGCTCGATCTCCTGGACCGGCGGCACCTACTGGGCCTTGTACTCAACGGGGCTCATCTCTCCGTGGGTCGCTACGGTTACACGAGCTAAGGTGACTGCCCCAGCCGGGGAGGCCGCACCGAGACGGGTCATGGAAGTGCTCGGAATCGCCACACCTCTTCTCGTCGCTGGAGTTGCCACGGCGCTGCTGACGCCGGTGGTGCGGCGGCTGGCCGAGAGTCTGGGTGTCATCGATCGGCCCAGCGAGCGCTCAGTGGCCCATCGAGTCGGAATTCCGCTGCTCGGTGGCCTTGCCGTGGCAGGGGGCTTCTCGATCGGCCTCTTTGTCGCCTTGAGGATCGAGGAGCCGCCGGTCGCCTCTTCTCACCTCATGGGGATGCTGCTTGGGGGTGCGATCATCCTGATGCTCGGCGTCTGGGATGATCGCTACGGTCTGGGCGCCACTGCAAAATTTACGGGGCAGCTGACCGCGGCCGTCGTCGCGATCGCGTCAGGCTTCCAGATGGGCCACTTCACCGAGCCTATCTCCCACGTCAGCTTCATGCTCCCGACCCCCGTGGTGTGGATCACGTCAGTTCTCTGGATCGTCGGTATCACCAACGCCGTGAATCTGATTGACGGTCTAGACGGGCTGGCCACGGGCGTGAGTGCGATCATCTGCGTTGCGCTCATCGTGATCCTTGCCCAGGCGGGCGAACTGTTCGGCTTCTGCATCGGACTTGCGTTGCTCGGAAGCCTGCTTGGCTTCCTGCCCTTCAATTTCCCACCGGCGCGGATCTTCCTGGGAGACACGGGCGCACTCTTCACGGGCTATATGCTCGCGCTGCTCTCGCTCGAGGGCTACCGGCAGGTCACGGTGATCACCTTCGTCGTGCCCCTACTCGCGCTGGCCGTTCCGATCATCGACACGGGTCTCTCGATCCTGCGGCGGGCGCGCACGGGGAGAAACCCCTTCCGTGCCGATCAGCTGCACATTCATCACCGCCTGCTGGCCCGGGGTGCATCCGCCCGGGGAGCCGTTCTCCAGTTCTACTTCTTCACGGCCTGCTTCGCGCTGATCGCCGTTTCCTTTACGGATCTCCATGGATACGTGGCGGCTGCCTGTCTGGTGGTCGTCCTGCTTCTCACCCTGAGGCTGCTCTCGAATCTCGGGGTACTTCCCTTTGGTGCGGATGGCATCGCGGACCCGGAGCCTGCCGCCGCCCAGGTCGAGGAGGAGGAGTCGTGACCTCGGACGTCGCGCTCATCACGGACATCACCGGACAGGACGGCTCTTGTCTTGCCGAGCTGCGGCTCGGAAACACGGCCACCCAGCGCGACTGGGGCTATGCGAAGGAATACATCGAGGCCATCTGGAGGATGCTCCAGCGGGATGAACCCGCCGATTTCGTGGTCGGCTCCGGACTGCACCACTCGGTACGCCAGTGCGTCGAATTTGCATTCGAGCACGTCGGGCTCGACACAGACGACTTCCTGCGCACGGATCCGGCGTTCATGCTGCCCGCCGAGGTGGACACTCTCTTGGCCGATCCGACCAAAGCGCGCGAGGAGCTCGGATGGCAGGCGCGGACGACCTTTCGGGAGCTGATGCAGATCATGGTCGAAGCCGGTCTCGAGGCCCAGGAAAGAGCTGCGGGACGTCGCCGGAGTGAGTCACGGTGACGCCGTTCGAGCGGATGCTCGCAACGGGTGCGTCCGGATGTCTCATCCGGCAGAACGGGACCAGAACTTTCGGGAAGGACGAATCGGCGTGAACCTCTGCGTCATCGGAACCGGCTACGTCGGTCTGGTCACGGGTGCCTGCTTTGCGGAGTTCGGCATTCACGTGGTTTGCACGGACAATGACGAGGCGAAGATCGGCGGCCTGAAGGACGGGAGCATCCCCATCTACGAGCCCGGGCTCGAGGGTCTGGTCCAGCGCAACGCGGAGGCGGGACGGCTCGCGTTTACGACCGACACTCCGGCGGCCATCGATTCCTCGCTCGTGGTCCTGATCGCGGTGCCGACGTCATCGCAATCGGACGGCTCCACCGACCTCTCGGCGGTGGAGGCGGTCGCACGGGAAATTGGCCGACACCTCGATGGCTACAAGGTGATCGTGACCAAGAGCACGGTGCCCGTCGGCACGGCCGTGAAGGTGAGAAGTTGGGTTCAGGAGGAGGTCGAAGCGCGCGGGAGCATCGCGCACTTCAGCGTGGCGTCCAACCCGGAGTTCCTCCGCGAGGGCGCAGCGATCGGCGATTTCATGCGGCCGGACCGTGTCGTGATCGGTGCTGACGACGAAGAGGCGAAGGCGATTCTTCGGGACGTCTACCGCCCGCTCTACCTGAACGAGACCCCGGTGGTGATCACGGACGTTGCGACCGCCGAACTGACGAAGTACGCCGCGAACGCCTTCCTCGCCACGAAGATCGCCTTCATCAACGAGATCGCAGACCTCTGCGAGCGGGTCGGCGCCGACGTCCAGGCCGTCGCCCGGGCCATGGGGCTCGACCGACGTATCGGCGGCAAGTTCCTGCACGCGGGCCCGGGCTTCGGCGGTTCCTGCTTTCCCAAGGACACGGATTCACTGGCGCACTTCGCGCGCTCGCTCGGAGACGACTTTCAGATCGTTGAGGCGGTGATCCGGGCGAACCGGGGGCGCCGGGGACGCATGGTGGAAAAAATTGTCGGTGCGCTCGATGGGGGCGTGGCGGGGTGTCGCGTCGCACTGCTCGGTCTGTCCTTCAAGCCGGAGACCGATGACATCCGCGATGCTCCCTCCATCGACATCGCGCGCGGGCTTCAGGAACGCGGTGCCCAGGTGTGCGCCTTCGACCCCGCGGCCATGGACGCCGCCAGCAGCGTGCTTCGGGACGTGGAGATGTGCGAGGATGCCTATGCCGCCTGTCGGGATGCCGATGCCCTGGTTCTCGTGACAGAGTGGAACCAGTTCAGGATGCTCGATCTGGGTCGTGTGAAGGACCTGCTGAAAAAGCCCGTGATCGTGGATCTGCGCAACATCTACGATCCAGAACCGATGCGCCGGCAGGGGTTCGTGTACGTCTGCGTCGGCCGCTGATGGCTCGCGGTCGTCTTCACGCCGTGATCCTTGCCGGTGGAGCCGGGGAGCGTTTCTGGCCCGCTTCGCGGCAGAAGCGTCCGAAGCCTTTCCTGCGGGTGGTCGATGGCCGCTCTCTACTCGAAGCCACTCATTCGCGGGCGCGTCGCTTCGCGAGCCGCGACTCGGTGTGGGTCGTGTGCGGGACCGAGCACGCCCGGGCCGTCCGGCGGGTGACGGGGCTTCCGGCAGCACGCGTCTTGGTCGAGCCGCGGCGGCGCAACACGGCGATGGCGGTGGCCTTCGCAGCCCAACACATCGCGGCCCACGATCCGGAGGGCGTCGTGGCGATACTACCCGCCGATCACCGCATCCCGGATACGAAGGCGTTTGCGGACGCGATTCGCCGGGCTGCGCGGGCCGCACGGGCGGAGGGCGCGCTCGTTACCCTCGGTGTTACTCCGACGCGGATCGAGACCGGTTATGGTTATATTCAGGTGGGAGAGGCGGTCGGGCGCGCCCATCCTGGCCTCCGACGGGTGCGGCGCTTCGTCGAGAAGCCGAGCCCCGCGCGGGCGCGGCGTTACGCGAAGCAGGGCGGTTTCCTCTGGAATGCAGGCATCTTCGTGTTTCGCGCCCGTTCGATCCTGGCTGAGGTGGAGCGCTGCGCGCCCGAGCTGCACCGGGCGCTCGGCCCCCTGCGGGACTCTCCGCGGGCACGCACCGGGCAGGCGGTGGAGCGGGCCTATCGGCGTGCTCCTAGCCTGCCGATCGACGTGGCGGTGATGGAGCGCAGCCGCACGGTGTGGACGCTTCCGGTGTCCTTTCACTGGAGCGATGTGGGAACGTGGCTATCCCTGGCCGAGGAGCTCGGCGTTTCCCCCGGCGGGACGAAGGTGCTCGGAGGGGACCTGTTGTTCGATGATCGGGGCGGGAACCTCGTATGGGGCGATCGCAGGGCAGTTGCCCTCCTGGGTGTCGAGGGACTCGCGGTGATCGACACTCCCGATGTGTTGCTGGTCACGAAACTCGAGCGCAGCCCAGCCGTTCGTACGGTCGTGGTAGAACTCAAGAAGCGGGGTCGTACGGACGTCACGTAGCAGGCCCTCGGACGACACACCGGCAGCCGCGGTGAGGCCCCATGATCACTATCCGACGCGACAAGGAAGCGCTCGACTCCCTGCGCACGATTCCGCTCTTCGCCGGTGTCGGCGATGATGACATTGAGTCGATTGCGGAACTCCTGATCGAGCGCCGCATCCCCAGGGGATACACGATCGTCGAGGAGGGGCTCGCGGGCGACTACATGTACGTGATCCTCGAGGGTGAGGTGAAAGTGACCAAGCTCTCGGGAGACGGTCGTGAGAAGATCCTGGGATTGCTGGGCCCGGGCGACTTCTTCGGCGAGATGTCGCTCCTCGACAACGCGGTTCGCTCGGCGAACGTCACGAGCCTCGTCGAGACGCGCATCCTGGCGCTTTCCCGCAGCGACTTCCTGAAGGAGCTGCGCCACAGTCCGGACCTGGCGATGGCTGTCATTCAGGAGTTGACCCACCGGGTTCGCCAGATGGACGAGCAGGCCAGCTCGCTCTCGTTCCAGCGTGTGAAGGAGCGCGCCCAGGGCCTGCTGAGGCGGCTGGCCAAGCACGAGACCTCCGTCGTGGATCGTCAGGCGACGCCGGTGCTGACCCACCAGCAGATCGCCGACATGATCGGCACGTCGCGCGAGACTGTCACCCGCGTCGTGAAGCGTCTGAAGGACGAGGGCTGGCTCGAGCAGCAAGGCAAGCAGTACCTGGTCCGCGTCGACAACGAGTAGACACGCACCGCGCGGGCAGAGTGTTCCCCGCGCAGCCCCCCCCAGGGGGGGGCTTAATTACCGAATCGTACTTGCCGATGCGTGGGGCATGGGTGTTGTGCCGGGGACGTTTGCGGAGCAGATCCTGGGCGCGTTGACCGCCGGCGTATTGGCGGTGGGCGCCGAGGGAGAACTGACGGCTATCAATTCCGCGGCGAAACGGATCCTCGGGTGTCCGGACGCAGACTCCTCTGCTGCACTGGGCCGCGATTGCCGGCAGGTGTTGGCGGCGCAGCCGGAAGTGGCGCGTCTGCTGCTCGAGGGACTGGGGCGCAAGAGCCCGATCTCTCGCGCGGAACTCTCGCTGGCGGGCGGCACGATCGGCTTCACGTTGTACCCGATCCGCGATGCGAGCGACCGTTCTCAGGGCGCAGCCTTGATCTTTCGCGACCTGGCGCCGATCGAGCGCGCCGACGAGCAGGAGCGGCTCCTAGAGCGGCTGGCGGCGCTCGGCCAGATGGCGGCGGATCTGGCGCACGCGATCCGCAACCCGTTGGCCGGGATGGAGGTTCTGGCGGGGCTCCTGCGCCGGCGGCTCAGGAGCTGCCCCGACGAACTCGCACTGGTGGACGAGTTGCGGGTGGAGCTGAGCGCACTCGGCGAGACCGTGAACCAGGGGCTTGCCTTTGTGCGTCCCGGAGCACTCGTCGCCGGACCGGTGGATGCAGTGCAGATCGTCGAGGAGGCACTCGCCACGGCACGCGCCCGGGTGGAATTCTCAGGGGCGGTCGAGCGCGGCTGGGACGAGGACTTGCCGCCCGTCGAGGCAGACGCCGAGCTGTTGCGTACGGCGCTGGCCGATCTGATCGTGAATGCACTGGAGGCGATGGCCGAGGGTGGTGGCACCCGCCTGGCGCTGGCCGTGCGGCGGCACGAGCCAGATGTGTGGATCACCATTACCGACGACGGTCCCGGCGTCGCGCCGGAACTGCGGGAGAAGATCTTCTACCCCTTCTTCACGACCAAGGAGCACGGCTCGGGAGTCGGCCTTGCCTCGGCACAGAAGATCGTCGCGAGTCACGGGGGCCACATCGAGCTCGGTACACGTCGTCGTCGTGGCTGCACCCTGCGTGTGCAGCTTCCCTCGGCGAGAGGAGTCGGGCGATGAGTGCACCCACCGAGGCGCGCCTCCTGGTGGTGGAGGACAACGACACGCTGCGCCGGGGAGTCCAGCGTGCCCTGCGGGAGACATGGAGCGTCGTCGATGACGCCGCGACGGGTGACGAGGCGGTCGGCCGTATTGCGACGGCACCCTACTCCTACGACGTGGTGCTGACGGACCTCCGGTTGCCCGGGACCGATGGAGTCGCCGTGCTGAGGGCAGCGCTCGAACGGGATCCAAGAACCAGAGTACTGCTGATGACGGCCTACGGGTCGATCGAAACCGCAGTAACGGCCATGCGTGCGGGTGCCTTCGACTTCGTGCAGAAGCCCCTCGATCTCGAGCAGATCGAGCTGCGCATCACCCACGCGCTGGAGCACCGACACCTGCTCGATGAGGTGAACGATCTGCGCGCGGAACGCGTCGCACGCGACGTGCGCGAGGACTTCGTTGCCGAGAGCCCCGCCCTGCGTGCGGCGGTCGAATTGGCCGAGCGCGCTGCACCCACGCGATCTACCGTGCTCGTGACGGGGGAGACGGGAACTGGCAAGGAGGTAATTGCGAGCCTCATCCATCGGCTCTCACCGCGTTCCGAAGGGCCGCTGGTCAAGGTCAACTGCGCCGCACTTCCCGAAACTCTGCTCGAGTCGGAGCTCTTTGGGCACGAGCGCGGCGCCTTCACCGGGGCCGACCGGCAGCGCCGTGGACGCTTCGAGGAGGCGAGTGGCGGTAGCCTCTTCCTCGACGAAATCGGGGACCTGTCGCCGCCGACGCAGGCGAAGTTCCTACGCGTGCTCCAGGAACAGGAGTTTCACCGCCTTGGGGGGACGCGGGTGCTGCGCACGGATGCGCGCATCGTCGCGGCGACGAATCGGGATCTGTCGGAAAGCATCCGCGACGGCAGCTTTCGCGAGGATCTCTACTTCCGCCTGGACGTGATCCGCATCCACCTGCCTCCGCTGCGCGAGCGCCCCGAGGATCTGATCGTGCTCGCGCACCGCCTACTCGAGCAAGTGGCCCGGCGGCTCGAACGCCCCGCCCGGAGCTTTGCCTCCGATGCGCTGGTGTGGATACGTTCCCACCCCTGGCCCGGGAACGTTCGCGAGCTTCAGAATACGCTCGAGCGTGCGGTACTGCTCTGCGAGGGTCCACGGATCCGCGCAGTGGACCTGGGCGTGGGCCGCGTTGGCCCTCCCGGTCCAGTCGGGGAGTGGGAGGTTGAGCTTCCGCCCGCGGGTGTGGACTTGCGAGAAGTCGAGCGCCGGCTCGTGATGGCCGCCCTGAGACGCGGCCAATGGGTCCAGAAGGACGCGGCGGCGCTCCTGAGCGTGAGCCGCCGCAAGCTCAACTATATGATCCGGAAGATGGGCGTCACCCACCCGAGTTGGCGGCGCAATAGCGGCGCACCGGGCGGCGATTCGGATGTTGCCCCTTGATTCCGATGTGGGATGATTGAACTCTCTGGGTGTCTGGAACTCCGTCTCGTCTCATGGGGTCAAACCGTCAGTCCCGGAGCGGTGAAAGGTATTTTCGATGCGTCTATTTCGCTTGCTTTCTCTCTTCCTCTGTCTGCCTCTGGTCGCGGCGTGCCAGGACGATGCGGCCAGGCTTGCAGAACATCTGGAGAGGGGCGACAGCTACTACGAAGACGAACTCTATCCAGAGGCGGTCATCGAGTTCAAGAGCGCGCAGCAGATCGACCCCAACAACGCGGATGCCCACTACAAGCTGGCGCTCGCCTACTTCAAGTCGAAGAAGCTGAGTGATGGTTTCTGGGAGCTGAGCGAGACAGTACGCCTCGACCCATCGAACCACGACGCGGTCATCGAGTTCAGCCAGCTCGCTGTTTTGTCTGGTCAGCTGGAGGAAGCGCTTCGGTACGTGGACGCGCTCCTCGCCGAGAAGGACGACTACCGAGCCCATCTCGTTCGTGGGCAGGCGCTCGAAAATCTCGACCGATTCGAAGAGGCCAACGCGGCCTACAAGAATGCCGTGGCGGCCGAGCCCGAGAACGAGGCGGCGATTCGTGCGCTGGCCCAGTCCGAGACGCGGGCACGCTCAAAGGATACGGCACGCGCTGTCTGGGAGAAGCTCATCGGACTCTATCCGACTTTCGCCAACTACAGCCTGATGGCCCGGGCGGCACCGCGCTTTTCCGAAGATCGCGCGGCGGGCATCGCGCTGCGCGAGCAGTTGGTGCTCAAGGCTCTCGATGTCTCCGAGGAGGATGAGCGACCGCGCGCCTACGAGCAGGCCATGAGGTTCTACGTCAGCGAGGAGCGCACTCCCGAGGCCTTTGCCCTGCTCGAGAAGGGCGTGGAAGTCGAGGAGGCTTCGGCCCCCGTGATGTATCTCCTGGCTCGGATGTACGTCTCCGACGGCAACGAGGAGAGGGCGGACGAGCTCCTGGAGCGGGCGACCCAGGTGCGTTCCGACGACCCGGAGGCTTACCGTATTCTCGCCGCCCACCGGGCGCGGGTGGGTGAGTTCGACCGCGCCCTCGAGTCCGTCGACCGCGCCGCCGCACTGGGCCCCGACGATGACCTGACGAAGATCCAGAAGGCCGAGATCTTGTTGGAGCTCGGTTTTCGACACGGCCGCGAGGGTGGCGTCGAGGAGGCGGCTGGAATCCTGGCGGAAGTGCTAGAGCGGGAGCCTTCGAACGCATTCGCCCTGGTGGCACACGCCAAGTACAAGCTCGGTGCGGATGATCCGGTCGGCGCCATGAACGAGTTGCGGAACGCTCTCGGGGTGCAGCCGGATTGGGCTGAAGCCACGTACCTGCTGGGAGTTTCCCTGGCTTCACAGGGCGATTTTGCAAACGCCCGTGTAGAGCTGGGCCGGGCGCTCGAACTCGATCCGAACCTGCGCGGTGCGCAGGCGGCCCTGGCCGAGGTGCACTTCAAGCTGGGCGAGTGGAAGTACAGCATTGATCGCGCACGCGGATATCTGAAACTAGTCCCCGAGGACCACAAGGTTCGCCTGCTGCTGGCCCAGTCCATGGTGCGCATTGGCCTTGCCGACACCGCAGTCGGTGAGCTCAAGAAGATTCCGGAAGAGAAGCGGGGTGGCGAGGTGTTATTTGCCCTGGGTCGCATACGGCAGGCCAGCGGCCAGTTGGCCGAAGCGCGCGAATATCTCGAAGGAGCGAACGAAGCGCTACCCGGCAACTGGGAGATCTTGCAGGCGATGATGGTGCTCGACCGGAAGCAGGACCGAGCCGACGAGTCCAAGGTGCGGGTTTCCGTAGCGATCGAGGCGCAGCCGGACAACGCGAAGCTGTATCAGCTGCGGGGTGTGCTTGCCTATAACGATGGGCGGCTCGACGACGCCGAAACCGACTTCAATCGCGCGATCGAGATGGCGCCGAGTGATCTGTTGGGGTACCAGCGGATGGCACGTTTCTACGCCAGCGTAGGTCGGATCGAAGACACCACCCGGACCTTCGAGAAGGCGCTCGAAGCGGAGCCGGAGGCTGCGGAGATCCACCACTTCCTGGGCGTATTGCACGAACTCTCGGGTGACTCGGAGCGCGCCATTGAGCGCTACGAGTCTGCGATCCGGTACGGTCCGGAGATCGCCGAGGCCAAGAACAATCTGGCCTACCTCTACGCCGATCGCGGAGACCGGCTCGACCGCGCGCTCGATCTGGCCCAGGAGGCCAAGCAGCAATTGCCGGACAATCCGAGCGTGTCGGACACGCTCGGCTGGGTGCTCTACAAGCGCGGTGTACCGGCCGCGGCTGTCAGCTATCTGAAAGAGGCCGAGGCGCGCACAGATTCCAACGACACCTCCATCGCCATGGTGCGCTTCCACCTGGCTCAGGCCCTGGTTGCCAGCGGCGAGGAGGACGAAGCTTTTCGGGCCGTGGAGCGCTCTCTGTCGAGCTTGCGCGCTCAGGTCGAGGCCGCCCGGGAGCAGGGTGGGCCGGCCGCCAAGGAGCCCGATTGGGCCGAAGAGGCCCGCGCGCTGCAGGCGGACCTCCAGTCCAAGCACGCCGCGACGAACTAGCCCCTCGGCGGACCATCAAGCATCTCCCCCGCCCGGCCGATAACGGCTTGCGGGTTCCGTGTGCCCCCCATGGGGGGGGAGGACCCGCTGTGGAGGGATGTGATGGGTACCTCGAAGTTCCTGAGTCTCGCCGTCGCGCTTCCGTTGGCTTTCGGCAGCCTTGCTCTGGCCGAGGGCGCCCCGGAAGCGTCGCCCGGCATGCAGATGGCCGACCCGATGCCCGCGGCGCAGGCTCCGGCCGAGCCCGGTCCGTCTCCGAGGGAAGAACTCGGGACGACGGGCTACGACACGCAGGGACGCGAGGGACGCATCCACGTGGTGCGCACGGGCGACACGCTCTGGGACGTCTCCAACGCCTACCTGGGCACGCCTTGGGTGTGGCCGTCTATCTGGCAGGACAACCGCAATATCGAGAACCCGCACCTCATCTACCCGGGGGACCACATCTGGATCACGCCGTGGGAGATGCGCAAAGTGACGGCCGAGGAAGCCGAGGCGTTGCTTGCCGGCCAACCGGCGGACGCAAAGGATCCGGCGGCTGGCCGGCCGGCAGCGGCCCCGGACCTGGGTCCCACCGGGACCGAGCGGGTGCGCCAGGAACGGGCGACGGTGCGCGTGAGCGATCACGAGCGGATCGGATTGCTCAGCTCCGAGACCGTGGACGCCGCGGCGAGTATCGTCGCGAATACGGCGCCGCGCCTCATGATTTCCCAGCAGGACGAGGTCTGGATCGGCCTCGCCGGGGGCGAGACGCAGCCGGGTGAGCAGTTCACGGTGTACCGGGTCGAGGACAAGGTCCGCGACTTCGAGACCGGGCGAATGCTCGGCTACCACGTCGTGCTGCTGGGCTGGATCGAGGTGCTCGAGACCCGCGAGGAGTCTTCGCTCGCCGTGGTGCGCCGCTCGGCGTCCGAGATGCAGGTCGGTGACCGACTGATCCCGCGCCGCGAGCTGGTGGGAGAGATCGCGATCCTCGACCGGACGGCCGATATCGAGGGGCGGATCAGCTTCCTGCCCCAAAGCCGGACTGCGATGGGAACGCTCGACTACGTGTACCTGAACCGCGGCACCGAAGACGGGTTGGCGGTTGGGTCGGCGCTCGAGGTCTACCGCCGGGGTTTCCGGGCCCACGATGTCGCGCGCAATACACGCGTGCGTGTGTCAGACCGCGTGGTGGCCGATCTGCTCGTCGTGCGCGCCGAGCCCCGGGCCTCGGTCGCATTGGTGCGCCGCACCGACGAAGAGCTCACTCTCGGCGACTTCTTCCGCGGCGGCGCCGAGTAGCCCCGCCCGGAAATTCGCGCGGGGGACGCTTCCCATCGCGGTTGCGATACCACTGCGCTGAGCTACATCACCAGAGCCCCGGTCCCGGGGAGATTCCGTGACCGACATCCCCGGTTGTCTGCGCGCCTCCGATGCGCGTCCGTCCGTGTGCACTGCATTGCGCGATTGGCTCGAGATCCAGCGCCGCTGTGTATTCGAACCGCAGCGCGCGCGGCGGCTGCTCGACAAGACGCTCGACCCTCGGCGGATTCTCGCCGAACTGGGGACCCGAGTGGGCCGGCCTGCCGCGTCCGGTGAATTCGAAACCCTTGTGCGGACGGGGACGCTGGCGGTGCCGTTCGGGTCTGCGGGGTACCCGGAGCGGTTGGCGCGGCTCACAGACGCGCCGCCGCTGCTGCTGGTGCAGGGAGATCCGGAGTTGCTGTGCGCGCCGGCGGTGGCGATCGTGGGGGCGCGGGCGGCGACCGCCTACGGGTGCGCGACGGCGCAGCGCTTTGCAACCGCGCTCGCCCGGGCCGGACTCGTCGTCGTCTCGGGCCTGGCCGCTGGAGTCGATGCTGCGGCGCACACCGCCGTGCTCGACGCCGGCGGGCGCACCATCGCGGTGCTGGCCTGTGGTCCCGAGCGGGTGTACCCGCTGCGACACCGGGATCTCTCGCGGCGCGTGGCCGGGAGCGGAGCGCTCGTGACCGAGTTCCCGGTGGGAACGCCACCGCGTCCAGCCCACTTCCCCCTGCGCAACCGCATCATCAGTGCGCTCACGCGTGCGGTGCTGGTCGTGGAGGCGCGGGTGCGCAGCGGGTCGCTGGTTACGGCGCGGCACGCAGCAAACCAGGGCGTGGACGTGTGGGCCGTTCCGGGTCCTGTGGATTCTCCGGCGAGCGCCGGGACGAACCAGTTGCTGCGCGACGGCGCGTACGTGGCGCACGATCCAGACGAGATGCTCGAGGCGCTCGCCCGCGATGGCGTGCCGCTGGCTCACCCGGGGGCCGTGCCCGCGGCGGCCGAGGCCTCCGGCCTGTCCGGCCCGGAGCGCAGGATCCTGGCCGCGCTGGGCGATGCGCCACAGACACGCGATGCCCTGGCCCGCGTCCTGGGTCTGCCGCCCGAAGGTCTGGCCCAGCCGCTGCTCGAACTCGAACTGGCCGGCGTCGTGGTCGAGGATCGCGATGGCCGGCTGCGGGTTGTTTCGCCCCCGCAGGACTGAGGGCTATCGTCTGGTGTATTGGGGGCTGCGGGATGACAGCGTTCTATCGTTGTGAAGACAGGTGGGGGACCGGGCTCACAGCCCCCAAGGTCGTGCCCGCCCGTTGGCCCTGTGAGGTGGAACGGGTTTGGAGGAGTCGATGAGCGCCGCCGGCTTCGAGGAAAGCCTGCGCCGCTTCGACCTGCACTTGCGCGCGGAGCGCAACCTTTCGGCGCACACCCGCCGCGCCTACGGAGCGGACGTGCGCCAATTCGCGGCAACGCTCGAACCCGGGGCCCGGCCGGACCATGTGGCACCGGAGGACGTGCGCCGTTTCCTGACGGCGCTGCACGGCCGCCGCAATCCGGCGACGCTGGCGCGCAAGCTCGCCTCGATTCGTGCGTTTTTCCGCTTCCTGGTGCGCGAGGGGGATAGCCGTTTCGATCCCACGGCGGGCATGCCTCTGACGCGCACGCCGAAGCGGCTGCCGCGGCCGCTCGCCGTCGACGACTGCCAGACGTTCATCGAGTCGATCCCGGTATCGAGCGCGGCGCCCGCGGACCTGCGCGACCGCGCCCTGCTCGAACTCCTCTACGGCGCCGGGCTGCGCGTCGGGGAGCTCGTCGGGCTCGACGTGCGCGACGTCGACGTGCACCGAGGCGACGTCCGCGTGCTCGGCAAGGGGGGCAAGGAGCGGGTGGTACCCCTGCCCGGCGCGGCCCGCGACGCGCTCCGGGCCTGGCTCGACCACCGCCGCTCCCCCGGTGTCCTCGGTGAGCCGCTCTTCGTTTCCCTGAGGCCGTCACACCGGAGACTTCTGGATCGCGACGTGCGCCGGGTGCTGCGGCGCCGCGCGCGGCGCGCCGGCATCGCGGGAGCGGTGCATCCGCATCGCCTGCGCCACAGCTACGCGACGCACTTGCTCGACATGGGTGCGGACCTGCGCGAAATCCAAGAGCTTCTCGGGCACGCGAGCCTCGCCACTACCGAGAAGTACACCGCCGTCTCCGCCGAGCGACTGGTAGAGGTGTATGATCGCGCGCACCCGCGGGCGCGGAGGCAACGAGCTGCCGGACGGCGGCGGAGTGGGTGATGAGCGAAGCAGAGGGCGGGACGGCTGCGGAGTCGGTCATGAGCGAAGCAGAGGGCGGGACGGCGGCGGAGTCGGTCATGAGCGAAGCAGAGGGCGCGGAACGGGTGCGGGCAACGACGGTGATCGCCGTGGTGCGCGAAGGGCGCATTGCCATGGTCTCGGATGGGCAGGTGACGGTCGGCGACACCGTCGTCAAGAGCCGTGCGCAGAAGGTCCGCAAGGCAGCGGACCACGAGGCGCTGATCGGCTTCGCCGGAGGCGCCGCTGACGCCATGGCCCTGGGAGAGCGTTGGGAGGCGAAGCTCGATGAGCAGCGGGGCAACCTGCGCCGCGCCGCCGTCGAACTGGCCAAGGAGTGGCGCACGGACCGCGCCCTGCGGCGCCTCGAGGCGCTGCTGGTGGTAGGTGACGTCGAGAGTGTACTCGTGGTCTCGGGCAACGGTGACGTGATCGAGCCCGACGACGGAATCGCGGCCGTGGGCTCCGGCGGCTCCTACGCCGTGGCGGCGGCCCGCGCCCTGGCGCGCCACACCCAGCTCTCGGCGGAGGAGATTGCCACCGAGGCGCTGGGCGTGGCGGCGGAGATCTGCATCTACACCAACGACAATGTCTCGGTGGTGACACTGCCGTGACCGGACCGCGGAGCTTTACTCCCCGTGAGGTCGTCTCTGAACTCGACCGTTACATCGTGGGGCAGGGCGAGGCGAAGCGCGCCGTCGCAATTGCTCTGCGCAACCGGTGGCGGCGTCAGCAGGTGCCCGATGAGCTGCGCGATGAGATCGCGCCCAAGAACATCATCATGATCGGGCCGACCGGTGTTGGAAAGACCGAGGTGGCTCGCCGCCTGGCGAAGCTGGCGCAGGCGCCCTTCGTCAAGGTGGAGGCTTCGAAGTTTACCGAGGTGGGCTACGTGGGCCGCGACGTGGAGTCGATCGTGCGCGATCTCGTCGAGACCGGGGTGCAGATCGTGACCGACGAGGCGAAATGTGGGGTGCAGGCCCGCGCCGAAGATCAGGCCGAGGAACGTCTGCTCGACACCCTGTTGCCGCCGCCGGAGCCGGCCCCGTCCGGTGAGTTGGTTCCGATCGGGGTGAACGAGACCCGCGAGAAGCTGCGCCGTCTGTTGCGCCGGGGCGAACTCGACGACCGAGAGGTGGAACTCGAACTCGAAGACGCCGGTGCTGCTCAGACCGTGTCGCTCTTCACACCCCAGGGTGTCGAGGAGATGGGCATGCAGTTCAAAGATCTGCTCGGGGGCATGCTGCCGACGCGCACACGCCGCCGTCGGTTCAAGGTGCCGGCCGCGCGAGAGGCGCTGGTGGCCGAGGAGGCGGCCCGACTCGTCGACATGGACGCCGTGCGCGAACAGGCGGTCGCGCGGGTCGAGCAGTCGGGCATCGTCTTCATCGACGAGATCGACAAGGTCGCCGTGGGGTCCGGAGCGCGTCAGGGAGCCGATGTGTCCCGCGAGGGCGTGCAGCGGGACCTGCTGCCGATCGTCGAGGGATCTACGGTGCAGACCAAGCACGGCGTCGTGCGCACGGATCACGTGCTCTTCATCGCTGCCGGGGCCTTCCACGCCACGAAGCCCTCGGACCTGATTCCAGAACTCCAGGGACGCTTCCCGATTCGCGTGGAGCTGGCGAGCCTATCCGAGGAGGACTTCGTCCGGATCCTGGCGGAGCCGCGAAACTCGCTCGTGCGCCAGTACACGGAGCTGCTGCGCACTGAGGACATCGAGCTCGAGTTCAAAGAGGATGGCATCCGGACGATTGCGGAATTCGCGGCCCGGGTGAACCGTCAGACCGACGACATCGGGGCGCGCCGGCTGCACACGGTGATGGAGCGCCTGCTCGAGGATCTCTCCTTCGAGGCCCCCGACATGGGACCGGCTCACCATGTGGTGGACGAGGCCTTTGTGCGTGAGCGGCTGCTGGAATTCGTCCAGGATGAGGATCTCTCCCGCTACATCCTGTAGATGAGGCCGACCGGGTTCACGGCGGCGGTTCGCAACGTCCTCCGGTATTTTAGTCTGCTCGAATCAATCGACGCTGTTTCGGAGGCGCTGCGCGAACGCGGTGCATGGGGCTGATGAAGGAACTGATCGACAAGGCCGAGATCTTGATCGAGGCGCTTCCGTACATTCGGCGCTTCTTCGACAAGACCATCGTGATCAAGTACGGCGGCAGTGCGATGCAAGACGAAGCGCTGCGGGTCTCCTTCGCAGTGGACGTGGTGCTGCTCAAGTACATCGGCCTGCGTCCGGTGATCGTCCACGGCGGCGGTCCGCAGATTGGCGAGACGCTCGAGCGGCTCGGCAAGAGCTCGACTTTCGTCGATGGGCTGCGCGTTACCGATGATGCGACGATGGAAGTGGTGGAAATGGTTCTCGGCGGCAAGGTCAATCGCGAGATCGTCGCCCTCGTCCAGCGGAGCGGTGGCCGGTCGGTGGGCCTGACCGGCAGCGATGGCGACATGATCCGGGTGACGCGTCACCTGGAGGATGACCGGGACCTCGGCCGGGTGGGCCGGGTGGTGGCCGTCGATCCCGCTCCGATCGTGGCGGTGAACGACGCCGGTTACCTCCCGGTGATCGCCCCGATCGGGGTCGACGACGCCGGGGTGACCCACAACGTGAACGCGGACGAGGCGGCGGGCGCCATTGCTGCGTCGCTTGCCGCCGAGAAGCTCATTCTGCTGACCGACGTCGAGGGAGTCCGGGACGCCAGCGGCGAACTCTTGCCACGAGTTACCGTCGAGGAGGCGCGCAAGTACATCGCCGAGGGGACGATCCGCGAGGGTATGATTCCGAAGGTGCGCTGCTGCGTCGATGCGCTCGAGCGCGGGGTGCACCGCACCCACGTGATCGACGGCCGGGTGCTCCACGCGGTGCTGCTCGAGATCTTCACGGATGTTGGGGTCGGAACCCTGATCACCAACTGAGGAACCATGCCGAAGAATTTCGTCAGCCTCGCCGAATGGCCCGCCGACGAGCTGTGGGGACTGCTCGATAGGGCGCGGCGGCTCAAGGAACTCGACCGTACCGGACAGCGCCCGCAGACCCTTCAGGGGCGTGTGCTCGCGATGTTCTTCGAGAAACCCTCTCTGCGCACCCACGTCACCTTCGAGGCGGGCATGACTCAGCTCGGCGGGCACGCGATCCTGCTGCGGCCGGAGCAGGTGGGGATCGGCACGCGGGAGTCGCCCGGCGACGTCGCGCGCAACCTGTCGCGTTGGCTCGACGGACTCGTCGCGCGTACCTTCAGCCACGATCTGGTGGAGGAGTTCGCGTCGGCGGCAACGATTCCGGTGATCAACGGGCTCACCGATCTGCTCCACCCCTGTCAGGTGATGGCGGATTTTCAGACGATTGCCGAACGCCGGCCGCTCAAGGACGCGGTCATCGCCTACGTGGGCGACGGCAACAACGTGGCCAACTCGCTGCTGCTCGGGTCGGCCGTGCTGGGCCTCGAGTTGCGGCTCGCGACGCCGCCAAGTCACCGGCCCTCGGCGCGGGTGCGGCAGCAGGCCGATGACTTGGCGCGCGCCAGCGGAGCCCGGCTCAGCTGGTTCGAGGAGTCGGAGCGGGCGGTGGACGGCGCCGATTTCGTCTACACGGACGTCTGGACGAGCATGGGGCAGGAGGACGAGCGCGAGCGGCGCCGGGAAATCTTCGCCCCCTACCAGGTCAACGCCGCTCTCCTGCGGTCCGCTCCCGATGCTTTTGTGCTGCACTGCCTGCCCGCCCACCGCGGTGAGGAAATCACCGACGACGTCCTGGATGGCGAGCGGAGCATCGTCTTCGATCAGGCCGAGAACCGGCTCCACGCCCAGAAGGCCATCCTCGAGCGCCTGCTCGCGCCCCCGTCCTGACGCCCCCCGTGGGGGGGCAGGCCCACCGCGCAGAAAGCCCAGAATCACGCGGCTGCGTCTCATTTTCCGGTCCCGTCTGCCGATCAGGCCTAGGCGTGCGGGCGTCTCTCGCGCCCGCGGCGGGGGGGGGGCGTGGCAGACGCCGCCGGAGACCGAAGCGAGGAAGACCGGGTGCCGCAGCTCGTGCCGGGTTGGGAGGAGAAGGCCTCGGTGCTCGGCACCGAGGAGGGCTTCCTACTCTCTCGCATCGATGGCTTCACATCGTGGGCGGAGCTGCGCTCGGTCTCGGGAGTCGCGCCCGCGCGTGTGGACGAGTGCCTCGAGCGCTGGCTCCAGGACGGCGCGGTGCGACTGGGCACAACCGCCCCCGGGGGCAACCTCGGGGAGTCCGCCGCGGCCAAACCGTCCTCGCCGGGGGTAGCGGAGGGCATCGACGCATCGCTTCAGCTGCCCGTCGAGTTCCAGGAACGCATCCTCGCGTTCGAGAAGCGGCTGGAGCAGCCCTATCACGTATTGCTCGGCGTGCCGCTCGATGCGGACGTGCAAGAGGTCAAGCGGGCCTATTTCAAGCTCTCGAAGGACTTTCACCCCGATCGCTACTTCGGGCGCGAGATCGGTCATTTTGCTCGGCGCCTCGACCGGATCTTCAAGAAGGTCGTCCTCGGTTACGAACTCCTGCGGGATCCGACTCTCCGGGCCGAACTCGAGCGCTCTCTTGGCGCCGAACGGCCGCCACCGCATGAGACGGGCGGTGCAGCGAACTCGCAGGGGCTCGAGAAGCGCCGCTGGCTCGAACGGTTGCGCAAACAGTTCAGGCTCCCCCTAGAGGTGGTCGCCGAACGCAAGTTCCGGGCTCGGCAACTGGCCGAAGCCTCGCGCGTGTCCAGTCACCAAGGGAACTGGAAGGAAGCGGCCCACAATATCCGGCTGGCGATCGCCTTCGACCCGTGGGACGAGGGTTACAAGCGGCGGTTCGGAGAGATCCAGATCGAGGTGAACCGGGTGCGGGCGGAGGACCTGCTGTCCAAAGCCGATGGGGATTGGGACGCGCGCTCGCGTGTCGAAGCGCTGGGTCTGTACGACGAGGTGTTGCACTGCCGGCCCGCCGATCACGCGTCCCACAACTGCGCCGCCCAACTCGCGTTCGAACTCGAAGACTTCGAGCGCGCCCTGGAGTACGCGGACCGGGCCTGCGAGCTGGCGCCCGACTCCGCTTCGTACCACCTCACCCGTGGGCGTGTGCTGCGGCGATGCGGTTTGCGCAAGAAGGCGATCGAGGCGTTCGGCGAAGCACGTCGTCTCGACCCGGACGATTCGCGTGCCCATGACGAGCTCAGAAAGCTCCGGCAGCGGCCGGGGCGCACTCCTGGAGGCAAGCAATGAGCCGAGTGATTGGCATCGACCTCGGCACTACGAACTCGTGCGTGGCCGTCATCGATGGAAGCAAGCCCATCGTGATCCCGAATCCGGGTGGTTACAAGACCACGCCTTCGATGTTTGCGATCTCCCAGGACGGCAAGCGTCTCGTGGGTCACCTGGCGAAGCGCCAGGCCATCACCAACGCCACGAATACGGTCTTTGCTTCAAAGCGCCTCATTGGGCGCCGCTTCGATTCCGAAGAGGTCAGCCGTGCGGTGGACCTGTGCCCGTATTCG
This sequence comes from Deltaproteobacteria bacterium, assembly GCA_002729515.1. Taxonomy (GTDB): domain Bacteria; phylum Myxococcota_A; class UBA9160; order UBA9160; family SMWR01. The sequence goes on along the minus strand of PBYF01000067.1, from coordinate 23,390 downwards.
ATCGTTTGCGGGGAGAACGACGACGCCAGGGTCGAGATCGCGGGAAAGACATTCACCTGCCCGGAGATCGCGGCGATCCTTCTGCGGGACATGAAGCACGTCGCCGAGGAGTATCTCGGGGAAATCGTCGAGGATGCCGTCATCACCGTTCCCGCACACTTCAACGACACGCAGCGGCAGTGCACCAAGGACGCGGGGAAAATCGCCGGCCTCAACGTATTGCGCATTCTCAATGAACCCACTGCGGCCGCGCTGGCGTACGGCATTGGTCGCGAAGTGGAGGAGAAGATCGTCGTCTACGACCTGGGTGGGGGCACCTTCGACATCTCGATCGTGGAACTCGGCGATGGGGTGGTCGAGGTGCTGGCGACCAACGGAAACACCTTCCTCGGCGGCGAAGACTTCGATCTCCGGCTCGTCGATCACCTGCTGAAGGAGTTCGAGGCCCAGGAGGGTCTCGAACTGCGGCATGACGCCATGGCGCTCCAGCGCCTCAAGGACGCCGCTGAGAAGGCCAAGTGCGATCTTTCCGCCATGCAGACCACCGAGGTGAATCTGCCGTTCATCGCGAACGACGCCAGTGGCCCCCGACACCTCAACCTCAGTGTCGATCGCGACACGCTCGAGGGTCTGGTGCGCGATGTCATCGATGAGACCCTGTATTGCGTGAAGCAGTGCCTGAACGATGCCCAACTGGGCATCGAGGACGTGGACCACGTGGTTCTCGTGGGGGGGCAGACCCGCATGCCCCTGGTGCAGAAGGTGGTGTCCGACTACTTCCGAAAGCGGTCTCACCGGGGCGTCAGCCCAGACGAGGTCGTCGCGGTCGGTGCCTGCATCCAGGGAAGTGTACTCACGGCCGATGAAACCGACGTGCTGCTCCTGGATGTGACTCCGCTATCCCTGGGGATCGCGACCTTCGACGGGCATTTCGCAGCGCTGATTGCGCGGAATTCGACCGTCCCAGTGATGAAATCGCATGTATTCACCACGACCCGTGACGAGCAGTCGGCGGTGAAGATCCGGGTGATGCAGGGCGAGAGCACGCTCGCCGCAGACAACGATCTGCTGGGCGAGTTCATCCTCAACAACATCCCACCGGCGCGAAAGGGCGAGCCGGAGATCGAGGTGGCATTCGACATTGATGCCAACGGCATCGTAAGCGTTTCGGCCCGTGATCTGGCGACACAGAGCGAGCAGTCGATCACGGTGAGCGCACGCGGAACGCTCTGCGATGAAGAGATCGACATGCTGAGCCGGGAGCACGCGGCGTTTGAACTCCCCGAGGAGAAGTGAGCGCGTGAGTTCTCCCTCGCTGCTGTCGTTCCTCGATGCTCCGCTCGTGGTTGGCGATCCGGACGGGTGCGCCGCCTACGTGAACCCCGCCTTCGAGGCGCGGTTCGCGGTCTCTGCCGAGACGGTGATCGGCCAGCCTCTCGCGAGCCTCTTCGAGGGTGGTGTCCGCGAGATGGTGCTCCATGCGGTGGCACAAGTGTGCGCATGCGGCGCCAGCCAGCGCTTTCGCGTGCGCCACGCTGGAGTCGGCTACGCCGGGCTCGCGTCGCCCATCGTGGCGGAAGACGCGCGGGTCGGTGTGGTGATCCTGTTCAATGAGAGTGCGCCGGACGACGAACGGGCACACCGCCTCCAGCGCGAGGCGCAATCCTCGGTCGAGGCCATTGATACCGCGTTCGAGGAGATCGTCGATCGAATAGCGGATTCGCCGGACGCGAAGCTCAGGGATCTGCTGAGCGAGGCCGGCAAGGCGGTTGGGGAGTTGCGCCGCTGCACGGGTGAACTCGGCGACGTGCTCGCCGGGCGCCGTCCGGCTGCGCCCCGGGAGCAAGGGTTCGATCCGTCGCGCGTCGCATCCGGCCTGGCCGCCGGGCTCACCGAGGAGTTCGCCGCGGCCGGGGTGGGTCTCGACGTCCGCATGCCCGCACAGCTTCCGGTCGTATACGGTGACGCGGTGGGGTTTCGCGAGGCGCTCGAGGGCCTGTTGCGCGCGCGTCTGGCTGCCCTCGAGTCCGGCACGTCGCTCGTGCTCGCGGCGCGAACCGTCGAGCGAGACGCTGCTGTCTGGGTGGTGCTGGCGCTGAAGGAGCCGCCCCCGAGCGGAGCGGCCGATGAGCCGCCGCAGTGGGTGATCGACCGGGTCGCCGTTCTCGGCGGGGATGTTCGCGTCTCTTCCCATCCGAAGTCCGGGCGCACTACCGCCATTCGACTGCACGCGCAGAATCAGTAGACTCGCGCGCCGGAGGACTCTCGATGCCCCCCCGGCGTCCGGTGAAGCGCGTATGTCTGGCCTACAGCGGTGGGCTCGACACCTCCGTCATCCTGCACTGGCTGATCGAGAATCACGGCTGCGAGGTCGTGGCGTTTACCGCTGATGTCGGCCAAGAGGAGGAACTCTCGGGCCTGCCCGAGAAGGCGCGGGCCACGGGCGCTCTCGACTGCGTGGTGCGCGACCTCCGCGAGGAGTTCGTGCGCGACTACGTCTATCCGGCGATCCGCGGGGCCGCCGTCTACGAGGGTTTCTACCTGCTCGGGACCGCGTTGGCGCGCCCGCTGATTGCCAAGGAGCAGGCCCAGGTGGCGCTGGAGATGGGATGTGACGCGGTGGCCCACGGGGCCACGGGCAAGGGCAACGACCAGGTGCGCTTCGAGTTGACCTTCCGAGCGCTCGCACCGGACCTCGAGATCATCGCGCCTTGGCGCGATGCGGACTGGGACATCCGCTCTCGGCCCGACTGCATCGCCTATGCCGAGAAGTACGGCATTCCCGTCAGTGCCACGTTGAAGAAACCTTACTCGACGGATCGGAACCTGATGCATGTCTCGTACGAGGGAGGTGTGCTCGAAGACCCGTGGCGTGCGCCGGACGAGGAGATGTTCGTGATGACGCGCTCGCCGGAGGCAGCGCCCGATGTGCCTTCGGAACTGGTGATCGGTTTCGAGAAGGGAACACCTGTGTCTATCGACGGCGAGGCGCTGGATCCGGTCCTGTTGCTCTCGCGCCTCAATGGTGTGGCCGGCGAACACGGTGTCGGGCGGATCGACATGGTCGAGAACCGTTTCGTCGGACTCAAATCGCGCGGTGTCTACGAGACCCCGGGTGGCACGGTGCTGCATATCGCCCACCGTGCCATGGAGTCCATCACCATGGACCGCGACGTGATGCACGAGCGCGACCGGCTGTCTCCCCGCTTCGCCGAACTCATCTACAACGGCTTCTGGTTCTCTCCGGAGATGGAGTGGTTCCGCGCGGTGGTGGACGCCTCACAGGAGAACGTCACGGGTGAGGTTCGCGTTCGGCTGTACAAGGGCGGCGTTGCGGTAACCGGTCGCCGATCGCCCGTCTCGCTCTACGACGAGGCGCTCGCGACGTTCGATGACGCTGGGGCCGCTGACAGTTACGACCCGGGGGACGCGACCGGCTTCATCCGTCTGCAGGGCCTCCGCCTCTCAGGACACCGTTGAATTTCTGGCACCCTGCGAAGTAGTCTGGGCACCCGCACGAGAAAGGATCCTCATGCCCTTCGACTCTCACCGTTTGCTCTCCCTGGTCCTGGCGGCTGCCTTCGCCTCGATCGGCTGTCACCAACTCGATTTCAGCCCGAGGGTGGCCGAAGGCGAGATCGACATCTACGACGATCTCTTCTCTGTGTCTCCGGTAGACGAGAATCACGCCGTGGCCGTGGGCTATCACGGGGCCGCCTACTGGACCGACAACGGTGGGGCCGATTGGCACAAGGGCGACACCGGCACGAAGATGTTGCTCTATTCGGTTTCGATGGCCGATGCCGAGCACGGCTGGGCGGTGGGCCAGCTCGGGACCATCCTCCGCACCGATGACGGGGGAAAGACGTGGCACCCCCAGCCCAATCTCAAGACCGACGAGGGCGTTCACCTATTCGGTGTGCATGCGGTGGATGCCAATACTGCATGGGCTGTCGGCGAGTGGGGGACGCGGATCTTCACGGAGGATGCTGGCGAGACCTGGCAGGACAATTCGGTGCTCGTGACACTCGATCATCCGATGTTCGTATGGCTGTCGCCCAGTGACCAGGAAAAGGTCCGCGAGGGCGAGAAGGTCTACGAGGACGTCGGGTTGAACTTCGTGTCGTGTCTCGATCCGCCCAGCCAGAGCTGCTGGATCATCGGCGAATTCGGCTACATCTACCGCAGCGACGACCGGGGCAAGACGTGGCGACGCGGCGAGGTGGTCGGGGATGTATTCATGGATCCGATTCCACTCGGACACAATGTCATCGGTATCGACGGAGAATCGAAGCAGGGCTTGGTGGAATTCGCCTCGAAGATCGAATACGAGACGCACCTGAACGTGCTGATCGACGTCTTCGTGAGTCCGGAGGAACTCGCGGAGTTTGGCGACCCGAACGATCCCTATCCGCTCTTCGACATCATCTCCGCCCGCATCGACGAGACGAAGGCGGTCCTCGAGGAGGCGGGCATTCTCCAGGACCGCATGCGGATGCCCAACAAGCCGCCGTGGGACTACGAAGACTTCCTCGAGCACGATCCGACGTTTCTCGACCGCTACTTCGAGGGCCGCGTGGCTGCCGAGGCTCTCGTCAAGGTCTCGGTGATCCAGAACCCGTATCTCTTCACCCTCGACTTCAGCGACGAGAACAATGGCCTCATCTCCGGACTGGGTGGCGTGGTCCTGCGCAGTGTCGATGGCGGTCGCACCTGGCGCTACGTAACGATCGACCGGAAGCAGGCCCTCTTCTCCGTCGCCAGCAGCGACCGGGACGTGACCATCGGTGAGAAGGGACTCATTCGCATATCGGAGGACGGTGGCGTGACCTGGGTTGCGCCGGAGGCCGACGAGTTTCCAACCGTTTTTACTTTCATGCGCGACGTCGGTTTCGATCGGGGGAGCGGCGTCGGCTATATCGTTGGCCAGCAGGGCATGATCCTGCGCAGCGCAGATGGCGGTCACACCTGGTCCCAGATCCTTCCGAAGGAAGACCTCGGCGTCGGCCGCATGCTCTGACGCGCCCCGGCTCCAGGCGCTTCAGCCGCGAGCGCGCAGTTCGACGCGGCGGATTTTGCCACTGACGGTCTTGGGCAGATCCGCTACGAACTCGATCGCGCGGGGGTACTTGTAGGGGGCGGTAGATCGCTTGACGTGCTCCTGCAGTTCGCCCGCGAGTTCGTCCGAAGGGGACGCCCCGTCGCGGAGCACCACGAATGCTTTGACGATGGCACCGCGGTCGGGATCCGGGGCGGCGACCGCCGCGGCTTCCACGACGTCGGAGTGTTCGACGAGGGCACTCTCCACTTCGAAGGGGCCGATGCGGTAGCCGGCGGAGATGATCACGTCGTCGTCGCGCCCCACGAACCAGAAATAGCCTGCCTCATCCCGGGTCGCGCGGTCGCCGGTCACGTACCACTCGCCCCGACGCGTCTTCTCGGTCGCAGCGGGGTCCTTCCAGTACTCGCGAAACAGGCCGGGCGGCGAGCCGTGCACGGCGATGTCACCGACCTCTCCCGGGGGCAGGGGGATCCCGGCGGCATCGATCACCTCGATCCGGTGCCCGGGCATGGGGAGCCCCATGGAGCCGGGGCGAACGGGAATTCCCGGATAGTTCGCGACGAGCAGGATGCTTTCGGTCTGTCCGTAGCCGTCGCGGATGGTGAGCCCGGTGGCGTCGCGCCAGGCCCGGATTACCTCGGGGTTGAGGGGCTCTCCGGCCGAGACGCACTCGCGCAGCTGCGGCACCGATAGCCCGGAGAGGTTCTCCTTTACGAGCATGCGGAACTCGGTGGGCGGGGCGCAGAAGACCTGGGGTGCGAGTTGCTCGAGGAGCGAGAGCTCGGTCCGCGGGTCGAAGCGCGCGTCGAGGAGCACGACTTCGGCACCGAGGCTCCAGGGCCCGAAGATCACGCCATAGGCCGCCTTGGCCCATCCCGTGTCGCTCGTCGTCCAGACGCGATCGCCCGCGCGCACGCCGTGCCAGAACTCCGAGGTGTACCGCTGGGCGAAGGTGTAGCCGTGCGCGTGGAGAACGGCCTTGGGCGGGCCGGTGGTTCCGGAGGTGTAGTAGACGAGGGCGGGGTCCGCCGCGCGGGTTTCCCGGCTGGCGCTGGAATCCGCTGCCTGGCTGGCGAGAGCCGTCGCCAGGTCCGTCCAGCCGTCGGGCGGCGCCGCGCCGGGCGACGCGACGCAGAGCCGGTGGCGCAGGCTTGCCGCCTCGGCCCCAACCTGGTCGACCAACACGGCCTGGTCCGGGGTGGTCACGACCGCGACAGCGGCGCTGTGCTCCGCGCGGTAGGCGATGTCTTTTGGACGCAGGATGGTGGAACAGGGGATCACGAGCGTCCCGGCCTTGAGCGCACCCACCATGACGATGTGCCACTCGGGGATGCGCGGCAGCATTACGATGATGGCGTCGCCGGGGCCGACGCCGAGATTTTTCAGCAGGTGAGCGACCCGGTTCGACTGCTCCGCGATCTCCCCGAATCCGAGGCGGCGCTCAGAGCCTTCGCCACCGCGCCAGAGCAGCGCTGGCTGTTCCGGCGGGAACTGGTCCACCACGTCCCGTCCGAAGTTGAAAGGGTCCGGTATCTCCCAGCGAAACTCGTCCGCGGCTCGTCGCCATCTATCGAGTCCGGCTTCCAATTCAGCCATATGGGTTCCTCTCCTACGCAGGATCGTACCCGGGCGCGAGGGCCCGCGCGGGGGTCTAGCCGCTGCGCAAGACATTGCGCAGCGCAGCCCGCTATCGTGGCGAGGTTTGGCAGACGCCTCGATGCGGGGCTATTTTCACACACCTGGCCTCTCAAGCCGGCAATCCTGCAAGCCGAACGGAGGGCCGGGAGTGGATTCCCCATGAACACCGGACCCGACGAGCTGACGCGCCAGCAGTTGTTCGAGGAGAACGAAGAGCTGCGCGATTCGCTGCGCACGCTCGAGGCGAGTCGGGCCTTGGTGAGCTGTCTCGATGGCGGGGAGGTCTTCGCAGTTGCGCTCGACGTGCTGCTTGGCGCGGTGGGGGAATCCCGTGGCCTTGCGCTCTTTCGGCGTTCGCTGCAGAACTCGGACGGAGTTGCTTTCCGGGGCTTCGACGAATCCGAAACCCGGCGACTGCGCGGCGTAATGGTTTTGGAGAAGCTCGTCGGCCGGGAATCGTTCGACGTGCCCCGGGTCGTCGCCGATGGTGTGGTGCACGATGCACTCGCCGAGGCCGGCGTCGAATGCGGGCGGATTCTGGCAGTGCCGATGTGCGGATCCGAGAGCGAACAGGGCGTGCTCTGGGTCTTCGGCGACCGGGCGGACTTCGGCGAGGAGGCCATTTCTCACGCGGTGATGGTGCGCAGCCTTTCGGAGCTCGCGCTCCGAAACGCCGAACGCTACGGCCGGGCGAAGGAGCGCGCCCTGGTAGACGACGTGACCGACGTCTACAACGCGCGTTTCCTGTTCCAGGCGACCGCGCGTGAGATCCAGCGTGCAGACCGCTACGGCAAGCAGCTTTCGATCCTCTTCCTGGATCTCGACCGGTTCAAGCGCGTCAACGACGAGCATGGGCATCTGGTGGGCTCCGAGGTGCTGCGCAAGCTCTCCCGGGTTCTTCAGGAATGTATCCGCCAGGTCGACACGCTGGCGCGCTACGGCGGCGACGAGTTTACGATCCTGCTCGTAGATACGGGCGAGGAGCAGGCCATGGCCGTCGCTGAGCGCATCCGGCGCACGGTCGCCGAGACGCTCTTCGAGGGAGGAGGGGGCCGGCCTGTTCGCCTTACGATCAGCATCGGCGTGGCGACCCATCCCGTGCACGGCCGCAGCCGGGAAACGCTCCTCGACGCGGCCGACAAGTCCATGTACCGGGCGAAATCGAAAGGCCGCAACTGTTCCGTCTCCGCCTCGGATCTCTCCGAGGATTGACACGGCGCAGGGCGACTGCTATCCAACCACCTGTTTTTACTTGAGTTTTCCTGTTTTCTGTCGCCGGGTGGAGGGGCTTCGTGAGCCGCGAAGAGGTTGCGCCGGATGCGATGGGCGAATTGCGCCGGACGCATGCCGCCGCCGAGGTGAGCGCGGATCTCGTGGACCGCGAGGTCGTGCTCGCGGGCTGGGTACACCGCCGCCGTGACCACGGCGGCGTGATTTTCGTCGACCTTCGCGACCGCGGCGAGCGGGTGCAGGTGGTCTTTCGCCCGGACGCCTCTCCCGAGGCTCACGCACGGGCGGGCGAGCTGCGTTCGGAGTACGTGATCCTGGTGAGGGGCGTTGTCATGCGCCGGTCGGCAGACACGGTGAATCCGAAGCTCGCGACCGGCGAAGTCGAGGTCGAGGTCTCCGAACTCCGGCTGCTCAACCGCGCGACTCCGCCGCCTTTCGCGATCGAAGAGGAAGCGGACGCGGACGAGGAGGCGCGCTTGCGTTACCGGCTTCACGACCTTCGTCGGCCGCCCCTCCAGCGCGCGCTGCAGTTGCGGCACGCACTGGCGCAGTCGGTGCGGAGCAGTCTGGTGGCCCAGGGCTTTCTCGAGATCGAGACGCCGGTACTCGCCAATTCGACACCCGAGGGTGCGCGGGATTTCCTGGTTCCGAGCCGCCTGCACCCGGGCGAGTTCTACGCGTTGCCGCAGTCACCGCAGATCATGAAGCAGTTGCTGATGATCGCGGGCTTCGAGCGCTACTTCCAGATCGCGCGCTGTTTCCGGGACGAGGACCTGCGCGCCGACCGGCAGCCGGAGTTCACCCAGATCGATCTCGAGATGTCGTTCGTCGGGGTCGAGGAGGTGCTCGACGTGCTCGAAGAACTCACGGCCCGCGGTTGCGCCGAGGCGGCTGGGGTCGAGCTGGAGCGCCCGTTTCGCCGCATTCCCTACATCGAGGCGATGGATCGCTTCGGTTCGGACCGGCCCGACACGCGCATCCAGCTGGAACTCGTCGACTTGACCGACGCGTTTCGCGAGAGCGGCTTCCGGGCGTTCCGAGCCGCGGTGGACGCAGGCGGCATCGTGAAGTGTCTGCCGGTCCACGACGCCGGCGACCTCGGGCGCGGTGACGTGGACCGGCTCGAGAGCTTCGTCAAGAAAGAACTCGGGGCGAAGGGACTGGCCTGGATCCGCGTGAACGACGACGGCACCTGGCAGTCGCCGATCGTGAAGTTCTTCTCGGAAGAAGAGCGCGCGATGGTGGCCGAACGGACCGGCGCGCGTCCGGGCAGCTTGATTTTCTTCCAGGCGGATGCGGCCGGCCGGGCGAACGCGGTGCTCTCGCGCCTGCGGACGGATCTGGGGGAGCGGCTCGGGAGGGTGGACGGCCGTGCCTTCGACGCGGTCTTCGTGGTCGACTTCCCGCTCTTCAAGCGTGCCGACGACGGTTCGCGGACCTACGCGCACCAGCCCTTCGTGGCGCCGCTCGACGAGGATCTCGGACTGCTCGAGACGGATCCCGACCGGGTGCGGGGGACGCACTACGACGTGGTGATCAACGGCGTCGAGTTGGGGTCCGGGAGCCTGCGCAACCACCGCTCCGACGTGCAACGGCGTATTCTGGAACTGCTCGGCTATCCCAAGCGCGAGGCGGAGACACGTTTCGGCTTCCTGCTGAACGCGCTGGATGCGGGTGCGCCGCCCCACGGCGGCTTTGCCTACGGCTTCGACCGCTGGGTGATGGTGCTCGCAGGCGTCGAAAGCCTGCGGGATGTGGTTGCATTTCCCAAGACGCAGCGTGCCCAGGATCTGTTGATGAACGCCCCCGGGGTCGTGGAGCAGCAGCAGCTCGACGAACTCACGATCCGCGTCGAACTCCCTCGCGAGTAGCGACCCGGGCGAGGATCGCTTATACCGCGAGACCCATGACGAAAGATGCCCCTACGCCCCCCACCGAGGGGGAGAAGATCACCCACGAACCGAGCGGCAAGCTCCGCGTCCCCGACCGACCGATCCTGCCGTTCATCGAGGGCGATGGCATCGGGCCGGACATCTGGGCCGCCGCCGTGCGTGTATTCGACGCGGCTGTCGAAAAAGCCTTCGGGGGCCAGCGGAAGATCGCCTGGATGGAGGTGCTCGCCGGCCAGAAGGCCTTCGATGTCACGGGTGAATGGCTTCCGAGCGAAACCCTCGACGCCTTCCGCGAGTATCACCTGGGGATCAAGGGGCCGCTCACCACTCCCATCGGTGGCGGTATCCGCAGCCTGAACGTCGCGTTGCGTCAGATCCTCGACCTCTACGTCTGTTTGCGTCCGGTGAAGTGGTATCCGGGCGTGCCGAGTCCGGTGCGAAATCCGCAGGACGTCGACATGGTGATTTTCCGGGAAAACTCGGAAGACATCTACGCCGGTATCGAGTGGCAGAGCGGGACGCCCGAGGTGAAGAAGGTCATCGAATTCCTGCAGAAGGAAATGGGCGTCGAGAAGATCCGCTTCCCCGAGACCTCCGGGGTCGGCATCAAGCCCGTTTCCCAGGAGGGGACCTATCGGCTGGTGCGCGCCGCGATCCGGTACGCGGTGGAAAAGAAGCGCAAGAGCGTGACTCTGGTGCACAAGGGCAACATCATGAAGTTCACCGAAGGCGCCTTCCGCGACTGGGGTTACCAGCTGACCCGCGAAGAGTTCGCGGGCCGGGCCGTCGGGTGGGACGACTGCGACGGAAAGCCGCCCGAGGGCCAGGTGCTCGTCAAGGATGCGATCGCCGACATCACGCTCCAGCAGGTCTTGACCCGCGCCAAGGAGTTCGATGTGATCGCGACCATGAACCTGAACGGGGACTATTTATCCGATGCGCTCGCTGCGCAGGTCGGTGGCATTGGCATCGCACCGGGCGCCAACATCAACTACGACACGGGCCACGGGATCTTCGAGGCGACTCACGGAACGGCACCCAAATACGCCGGCCAGGACAAGGTGAATCCCAGCTCGGTAATTCTATCTGGCGCGATGATGCTCGAGTACATGGGCTGGAGCGATGCGGCGGCCCGGATCGAAAAGGGCATCACGAAGTCGATTGCCGACAAGACGGTGACGTACGACTTCGAGCGCCTGATGGACGGTGCGACCAAGCTCAAGTGCTCGGAGTTTGGCGATGCCATCATTCGGAACATGGACTAGAAGGAGTTCTCTCCCCATGGCACGACCCAGGATTGCTCTCATCGGGGGTGGCAACATCGGCGGTGTGCTGGCCGAGCAGATCGCCTACCGCGAACTCGGCGACCCCGTCCTCTTCGACGTCGTCGACGGTCTGCCCCAGGGCAAGGCGCTCGACATGGCCGAGGGCGCCCCGCTCGCAGGCGCGGATGCGGACATCAGAGGCACCAACGAATACGCTGGGATCGCCGGCGCCGATCTGGTGATCATTACGGCCGGGCTTGCACGCAAACCCGGTATGTCCCGGGACGAACTGCTCGATACCAATCTGAAGATCATGAAGCAGGTGGCCCAGGGCGTGCGCGACAATGCGCCGGACGCCACCGTGATCGTCGTATCCAATCCGCTCGATGCGATGGTCTACACGTTCAAGGAAGTCTCCGGCTTTCCCAAGAACCGCGTGGTGGGCATGGCGGGCGTTCTCGACTCAGCGCGCTTCCGCGCCTTCGTGGCCTGGGAACTCGGTGTCTCGGTCGAGGACGTGACGGCCCTCGTGCTCGGCGGCCACGGCGACACGATGGTGCCCCTGGTCCGCTACTGCACGGTGGCCGGCATTCCCGTGACCAAGTTGATTTCGAAGGAACGCATCGACTCCATCGTGGAGCGCACGAAGGGCGCCGGCGGGGAGGTGGTTGGGCTGCTCAAAACAGGCTCGGCCTTCGTGTCCCCGGCACTCTCGGCCATCGAAATGGCCGAGTCGATCCTCAGGGACAAGAAGCGCGTGCTCGCCTGTGCCTGCCTTCTCGAAGGCGAGTATGGTGTCGACGGTCTGTACGTCGGCGTGCCGTGTGTGCTCGGTGCGGGCGGTGTGGAGCGCGTGATCGAGATCGATCTGGAGGCCGAGGAGAAGAAGGCCTTCGACGCGTCGGTAGAACACGTTCGCACCCTCGTGGACCAGATCCAACTCTGAGGTCCGCAGGCGCCACGCGCGCGCGGTAACCCGGGGAAGAGCGAGGTCGAACCTCATGAACATTCACGAGTACCAGGCGAAGGACCTGCTTCGGCAGTATGGGGTGGCGGTGCCGGAAGGCGGCGTGGCTTCTACGCCGGCTGCGGCCGAGGAGGTGGCTCGCGGGCTCGACAAGGGGCTCGTCGTGGTGAAGGCGCAGGTGCACGCGGGAGGCCGGGGCAAGGGGGGCGGCATCCAGCTGGCACGGTCTCCAGGAGAGGCGAAGCGGGTCGCTGGCGAGATGCTGGGCATGAGGCTCAAGACCCACCAGACCGGTCCCGAGGGCAAGCTCGTACGCAAAGTCTACGTGGAGACGGGTTCGGAGATCGAGCGCGAGTACTACCTCGGGGTCGTGCTCGATCGCGCTGCGGAAAACCTCGCGATCATTGCGTCCACCGAGGGAGGGGTCGAGATCGAGGAGGTTGCGTCGAAGACTCCCGAGCGGATCATCACGGTGAACGTCGATGGTGCTCCCGAACTTCCCGCATACGCCGCACGCCGGGTTGGCTTCGGCCTGGGCTTCGACGCTGCACAGGTGAAGAATCTCGAGGGTTTCCTGTCCGGTCTCTTCCGTCTCTTTGTCGAGAAGGACTGCTCACTGGCGGAGATCAATCCACTGGTGCTCACCAAGGGTGGGGAACTCTTCGCCCTCGACTGCAAGCTCAATTTCGATGACAACGCCCTCTACCGCCACGCCGATCTCGCGGCGTTGCGCGATCCGGAGGAGGAGGACCCCCGCGAGCGGGCGGCCCAGGAGATCGATCTGGCCTACGTCGGGCTCGATGGAGACATCGGCTGCATGGTGAACGGCGCTGGCCTCGCCATGGCGACGCTCGACATGATCCAGTACTGCGGCGGGCGTCCGGCAAATTTTCTCGATGCGGGGGGTGGCGCGGACAAGGAGAAGGTCAAGGAAGCGTTCAAGATCATCCTGCGCGACGAGAACGTACGGGCGATCCTGGTGAATATCTTCGGGGGGATCGTGCGCTGCGACCTCATCGCCGAGGGCGTGGTCGCGGCCGCCGCCGAACTCGGAATCGAAGTGCCGCTCGTGGTGCGCCTCCAGGGAACCAATGCAGACGAGGGGCGGGAGATCCTTGCGAAATCCGAGCTCGACATCACTTCCGCCGAGACGCTGCGCGACGCCGGCGAAAAAGCCGTCGCGGCGGTGCGGGGAGTCTGATCGTGGCCATACTCTGCAATGTGGACACTCGGCTCATCGTTCAGGGCATGGGCCGCATGGGGCGGTTCCACGCCGGCTTGTCCGTCGAGTATGGAACCCGGGTGGTGGGGGGCGTCCATCCGGGCAAGGGCGGCACCGCGATCGATGGCATCCCGGTCTTCGACACGGTCGAGCAGGCCGTTGCGGATACCGGAGCCGACGCTTCTGTGATCTTCGTCCCGCCCCCGGGTGCTGCCGATGCGATTCTCGAGGCGGCGGATGCCGGCATCGGAGTCGCGGCCTGCATCACCGAGGGGATTCCCGCCCTGGATATGTTGCGGGCAAAGCGCGCCCTGCAGGGCTCGAAGCTCCGGCTCGTGGGTCCGAACTGTCCCGGGGTCGTGACGCCGGAGCAATGCCGGATCGGGATCATGCCGGCGCAGATCACACGCCCCGGACCCGTCGGCGTGATATCGCGTTCCGGGACCCTCACGTACGAAGCCGTGGACCAGCTCTCGCGTCTCGGGATCGGTCAATCGACGTGCCTGGGGATTGGCGGGGATGCAATCATCGGGACGACGTTCGTCGATGCGCTCCGCCTGTTCGAGGCTGACCCGGAAACCCGAGCGGTGGTCATGATCGGCGAGATCGGCGGCTCGGCGGAGGAGACCGCCGCGGAGTTCATTCGCGACGAGATGAGCAAACCCGTGGCTGCCTTCATCGCCGGGCAGAACGCACCGCCGGGCAAACGCATGGGGCATGCGGGTGCGATCATCGCCGGCGGCAAGGGCAGGGCCAGCGACAAGATCGCCGCACTCGAGGCGGCTGGTGCCTTCGTCGCGCCGTCTCCCGCCGAGATCGCCGAGACGCTGGCAAAGAATGTCCCGGACCTCTCGGGCTCCTAGGCTTCCACCGTCCAGGTGTCGCCAGAGTTGAGCAGCGACTCGAGGTCGCCCTCGCCGCGCTTTGTGCGTGCGGCGGCCACCTGTCCCGAGAGGAGGGCCTCGTAGGTCGGTTTTTCGACCGCGCGGAAGACCCCGATGGGAATCGGAAACTTGGTGCGGCGCAGGCTCGCCAGGGCAAAGGCGTAGGCGGGGCTTTCGTGGCGGTCGTGGTGGACGGCCACACCGGCCGACACGGGGTCCTGGTCGTCCCTCAGCTCGATCACCGAGGGGATGCCGTCTTCGATTCGGATGCCCCGAACGTCGCCCGAAGGGCCATAGACCAGGGGCTTTCCATCCTCGAGCTTCAGGCTCGCCTCCACCCGTTGCTTGCGATCCTCCACCTCGATCCACTCGTCGTCGTTGTAGACGGGGCAGTTCTGGAGGATCTCGATGAATGCGGTTCCGCGGTGGGCGTGCGCGCGCCGCAACATTTCCTGGAGGTGCTGCGCGTCCACGTCCACGGCGCGGGCGACGAAGGTCGCGCCCGAGCCCAGGGCGAAAGCGATCGGATCGACCGGGTGGTCGATCGAGCCGTCCGGAGTCGACTTGGTGCGCATCCCCACGCGCGACGTCGGCGAGTACTGGCCCTTGGTGAGACCGTAGACCCGGTTGTTGAAGAGCAGGATCTGCAGGTCGACGTTGCGCCGGATCGTGTGGAGCAGGTGGTTCCCACCGATCGAGAGTCCGTCGCCGTCACCCGTCACCACCCAGACGGAGAGTTCGGGTTCCGCGCACTTGATGCCTGTGGCAAACGCGGGAGCGCGCCCGTGGATCGTGTGGAAGCCGTAGGTATTCATGTAATAGGGGAAGCGGCTCGAGCAGCCGATCCCCGACACGAAGACGAAGTTCTCGTGCGGGACGCCGAGTTCCGGCATCACCCGCTGGATGTTGGCCAGGATCGAGTAGTCGCCGCAGCCGGGGCACCATCGAACGTCCTGGTCGGAAGCGAAGTCTTTCTGGGTGAGGGCGGCTCTGGAAGCCATGGTCAGTTCTCCTGGAGCATGGCGTCGATGCGGGCGCGGATTTCCTCGATGCGGAAGGGCTGCCCTTTGATCTTGGCGAGACATTGGGCGTCGACGAGGAATTCGGCACGGAGGAGTAGCGCGAGCTGTCCGGCGTTGAGTTCGGCTACCAGGACTTTCTCGAAACGCGACAGCACCTCGCCGAGGTCCGACGGAAAGGGGTTCAAGTGGCGCAGGTGGATGTTCGAGACGGAGAGTCCGTCGCGCCGGACCTCCTCGCATGCTGAGACGATTGCTCCTCGGGTGCCACCCCAGCCGACCACCAGCAACTCACCCCGGTCTGGACCCATCACCTCGATGGCCGGAATCTCCGCGGCTATGCGCGCCACCTTCTCGTGCCGCAACTCGGGCATGCGCTCATTGTTACGGGGGTCGTAGCTGACGTTGCCCGAGCCTTCCTGCTTCGAGAGACCCCCGATGCGGTGCTCGAGCCCGGGCGTTCCCGGCACGGCCCAGGGCCGGGCCAGCGTCTCGTCGTCGCGGGCGTAGGGCTGGAAACCAGCTGGGTCGACCCGCAGCGGCACGCTCTCATGCCCCAGGCTCGCGACGTCCGGGATCGGCCAGGGCTCTGCGCTGTTCGCGAGGTAGGAATCGGAGAGCACGATCACCGGCGTCATGTGTCGGACCGCGAGTCGAAAGGCCTCGAGAACGGTGTCGAAGCAGTTGCCGGGAGTGTCTGCCGCCAGCACCGGGACCGGGCTCTCGGAGTTGCGGCCGTGGAGCGCCGCCAACAGGTCCGCCTGCTCGGCCTTGGTGGGCATGCCCGTCGAGGGCCCTGCGCGTTGGATGTTCACGACCACGAGCGGCAGTTCGGCCATCACGGCCAGGCCGAGCGCCTCCTGCTTCAGGAGGAAGCCGGGACTGCTCGTGGTACAGACGCCGAGCGACCCGGCGAAGGATGCCCCGATGGCGGTGCTGGCGGCTGCGATTTCGTCCTCGGCCTGGAAGGTCTTCACACCGAAGTGTCGGTAGCGCGACACCTCGTGTAGGACCTCGCTCGCCGGGGTGATCGGGTAGGCGCCGAGGAATACCGGTCGGTCCATGATCTGGCTCGCGGCGACGATGCCCCAGGCGAGTGCGGTATTCCCGGTGATGTTGCGGTAATGCCCCGGTTCGATTTTGGCGCGCGGGACGACGAACGAGCGCGGGAAGATCTCCGACGTTTCGCCGAAGGCGTATCCGGCTTTCAGGACGCGCTGGTTCGCCTCGAGCACGTTGCCGGCGAAATGGCCCTCGAGCCAGCGCAATGTCGATTCCATCGGGCGGTTGTAGAGCCAGTACATGAGGCCCAGAGCGAAGAAGTTCTTGCAGCGGTCCGCTTCGCGGCTGCTGAGTTTCAGATCCTTCAGAGCCGCGCGGTTGAGCTTCGTGAGCGGGACTTCGATGAGCTGGAACTGGTCGGCCAGCGTCGGGCGCGGGTCCTCGGTGTAGCCCGCGCGGGCGAGGGCCTTTACGGTAAAGGCATCGCTGTTCAGGATCACCGTTCCGCCGGACCGCACGTCGTCGAGGTTGGCGCGAAGCGCCGCGGGGTTGAACGACACAAGCACGTCCGGATGGTCGGCTGGGGTGCGGATGTCCTGGCTCGAGAAGTGGATCTGGAAGCCCGAGACGCCCGCCAAGGTGCCAGCGGGCGCGCGGATCTCGGCCGGGAAGTCCGGTAGCGTCGAGAGATCGTTTCCGGCCAACGCCGTCGACTCGGTGAACTTGGTACCGGTCAGCTGCATGCCGTCACCGGAATCCCCGGTGAAACGGATCGCGACGCTCTGCAATTCTTTGGTGGGTTTCTGCGACATGCTCCGGTATTCAACGCAGCGTGGGCGCGCAGACCCCCTTGCGTCGTTCCCCGTCATTGTATCGGGCGTTGCCACGGGCGAAAGGGCGAGGGTCGGCACCCGGCTCTCGCCGGCACCCCGAATGGTCCAAGCGGGACGGGCCCTTGGCCCCGGTGCTGCGTGGTGCTGAAGCTCAAGCCGGCGTCCGGCTCAGCCGATGGAGCACTAGGTGTTGACGGCCACCGCCGGGAGGCAGCGGCTCGTGCGGATTCGGCTGAGACGGGAGACTGGAAATGTTGCAAATCCACGGGTGGGGTACCGGGTGCGCTGCGCTCGCCTTGATCTTGCTGCTGGGTGGTGCCTCGGGCTGCGCGACCTCCAATCCGAGGGCGGACAGCCGACAGGACGAGCGGCGGGCCTACGCGCATTTCAACATGGCCGCCGACCACATAAAAAACGACCGTTTAGAGCTGGCCGTGCGAGAGCTGCTGATGGCCGAGCGGCTCGATCCGGAGAACCAGCGGGTGCAGCACTCCCTGGCCATCGCCTTCCTGCGCAAGGGGAAGCAGGCCGAGGCCGAGGAGCGGTTCGAGCGGGTCCTGGATCTGAACCCGCGGGCACTCGAGGTCCGTTTCAATCTGTCGAGCCTCTACCTGAATCAGGGTCGCTACGCGGGCTGCATCGAGCAGTCGAAGCTTCTCTTCGACGACCCGACCTTCACGGCGCCCTGGCGGGCGCTCAACAACTGGGGCTACTGCGCCTACAGGCTGGGTGATCTGGCCGTCGCGCGCGAGCAGCTGGGGTACGCGCGAGACCACAACGGAAGCTACTGGCCGACGCTCATGAATCTCGGCATCCTTGAGCAGGAGCAAGGGAACAAGATGGAGGCGATCCGGTCCTTCGAGCAGGTCCTCGGGCTCTCACCGGGTTCGAATGCGACTGCTGAGGTGAATTATCGGCTTGCTGAGATCTACGTCTCGATGGGGAAGCGGCACGAAGCGATGGGATACCTTCGCACAGCCGTGGTAAAGGCACCGAACGGCCCATGGGGGAAAAAGTCCGAGGAATACCTGAAGGCGC
Organism: Deltaproteobacteria bacterium; assembly: GCA_002729515.1. Taxonomy (GTDB): domain Bacteria; phylum Myxococcota_A; class UBA9160; order UBA9160; family SMWR01. Next base: position 5,338 of record PBYF01000067.1, on the reverse strand, counting down.
TTCGCTAGGGAGCCGAGGCATCGGCCAGTACCTCGCGGGCCAGCGCAGGCTGCGCGGTATTTCGCTCGACGAACTCGCCGCGCTGACTCGGATTCCCGTCCGGTCCCTCGAACGACTCGAGGCCGGGGCCTTCGATCTTTCGCCGGACGGGTTTGCCCGGGGCTTCGTGCGCGCGGTGGCCGCGGCGCTTGGCTTGGACCCCGATGAGGCGGTGATGCGCCTGATGCCCGAACCGCGGGACGAGGCAATCCCGGCGGCACCGGATGTCTTCGATCGCAAAGCCCTGTTGGCACGGATGGCCGTGGGGGTCGGTGCCGGGCTGATCGGACTTTTCCTCTGGATGTCCATTTCGGTGCTCTTTGGATCCGGTCCGGAATCCAAAGCGCCTGAGGTCATCCTGCGCCGCGATCCTGTGCAGGCGCTGGCGGGTGAGGTGGGCGAGAGCCCACCCTAGACTGGGGAGATGAAGTCGACGCCGACCCCGGCCCTCGTGCTGCGCGCGGTGGACTTTGGCGAGTCCGATCGCATCCTGCACCTCTTGCTGCCGGATGCCGGTCGTGTCACCGCCATCGCCAAGGGGGCCCGCCGCAGTCGGCGCCGCTTTTCCGGTGCTCTCGACCTCTTCCAGTACCTGAAAGTGCAGATCGACCGGCGCCGCAGGGGGGCGATGGCGCGCCTCGACCAGGCCGTTTTGTTGCACAACTTCGGCGCGTTGCGGGTCGATCCGAGCCGCTTCGCCCTGGGTTGCTACCTGCTGGAGCTGCTCGATCGGCTGGCGCCCGAGGGAGGTGCACGCGCCGACACCCGTCGGCTCTTCGGCTTTGCGCTCGCATCGCTCGAATTGATCTCTGAGCGGCCTGTCGATGGCTGTTTGCGCACGCTGCTCGAGCTCAGGGCGCTCGATGCGCTGGGGCTGCGCCCCGAGTTCTCCCGCTGTGTTCGCTGTGGCCGGCCGGCGGTTGCCGCAGGCGCCGCGGCGCTCTTCCACGTGGCGGACGGCGGCACGGTCTGTGCGTCCTGCACCCGGGAGGGTGACGGCTGTCTCCGGGTGCACGCGGGGACGCTCAGGGCGCTCGAGCAGGGAATGCGCTTCGATCTGTCGCAGCTGCATCGGCTGGTGCTGCCGCAAGAACTGTTGTCTGAAGCTCGCCTGCTGATCGGCCGCTTCGAGCGCTTCCACGTGGGTGTGGAGTTGCGCAGCCGTCGCTTCCTCGAGCAGAGGGTGCCGATCGCTCCGCCTGCCGCCCACCGGGGGGCGCCCCGGGAAAAGCCGATATACTCGCCGCCGCCACGGCCACCCGGACAGGAATCGAGATGACCGATCGCGGAAGGCAAGAGCGCCTCGAGCGCATGGACGAACTCGTTTCGCTGTGCGCGCGGCGCGGATTCGTTTTTCCGTCGAGTGAGATCTACGGCGGTATCAACGGCTTCTGGGACTACGGGCCCCTGGGCGTCGAGCTGAGGAACAACCTGAAGGCGCTCTGGTGGCAGCGTGTCGTCCGCGAGCGCGATGACGTCGAGGGTCTCGACAGCTCGATCATTTGTCACCCGCGTACCTGGGAGGCCTCTGGCCACGTCGAGCACTTCAGCGATCCGATGGTCGATTGCCGTGCCTGTAAGAAACGATTTCGCGCCGATCAGCTCGATGAAGCGGGTCCCTGTTCCTCGCGTGAGGGCTCGTCGGAGCACGATTTCACCGATCCGCGCGACTTCAACCTGATGCTCGAGACGCGCATCGGTGCCTCGGAAGACTCGGCCTCGGTGGCGTGGCTTCGCGCCGAAACCTGTCAGCCGATCTTCAACGACTTTCGACGGGTGCGCGAAGTGGCACGCCAGAAACTTCCCTTCGGAATCGCGCAGATCGGCAAGGCCTTCCGCAACGAGATCAATCCGCGCAACTTCATCTTTCGCTCTCGGGAGTTCGAACAGGCGGAGATGGAATTCTTCTGCCACCCGTCCGAGCGCGACAAGTGGTTTGGGCACTGGCTCGCGGAGCGCGTGCGGTTTCACCGAGAGCTCGGCCTCTGCGAGGACCGGCTGCGCACGCGGCCCCATGAGGAAGACGAGCTGGCGCACTACGCCAAGCAGGCCGTCGACGTCGAGTACCAGTTCCCGTTCGGCTGGCAGGAGATCGAAGGCATCCACGACCGGGGCGAATGGGATCTCTCGCGCCACAGCCAGTACTCCGGCAAGGATCTCGCCTACACGGATCCCGACACGAAGGAGCGGTTCATTCCGCTCGTGATCGAGACCTCGGTGGGGATCGACCGCACCTGTCTGGCGGTACTGTGTGACGCCTACACGGTGGAGGAACTCGAGGGTGGACAGACGCGCTGCGTATTGCGGCTCCATCCTGCCGTGGCGCCCATCAAGGCCGCCGTGCTCCCGCTCTCGAAGAAGCTGGCCGAGCCGGCCCGCGCGCTCTACGAGCAGCTGCGCCGCCGCTGGAACGTCTTCTACGACGACTCGGGAAACATCGGACGGCGCTACCGCCGCCAGGACGAAGCGGGCACGCCCTTTTGTCTGACCTATGATTTCGAATCCCCCGACGACGGTCGGGTCACCGTTCGCGAGCGGGACGCCATGAGCCAGGATCGCGTGCCGGTCGATGGGTTGGTGGCATGGCTGTGCGAACGCTTGGAGCCCGGCGCGTGATCTGGGTCGCCGTGGTCGCGGCGGCGGTGGCAACGCTCGGCTGCGCGTTGTCGTCTGCACCGATTCCCGCCCCCCCGTCCGGGGGATCCGTGATGGTTGGACCGGACACGGCGCTCGATTTCCAGCAGCACGTCGGGGACTTCTACGGGCGGTTGACCAAACGCCGGTTCAACGCGCTCGAGACCTTCAACGACGCCTACCTGCGTGAGCACTTTCGCAACGAGGACGGCTTTTTCAACTATTACGCCAGCCTCGCCACGGCGCTCCAGGAGGCGCACTTCTCGAAGAGCCGCCCGACCTTCGTCGATATCCAGGAATTCCTCTTTGAGACGCCGAACACTGTTCGGGTCCAGGTTCTCTACGAGGGTAAAGATGCCCGGCCGCTGCGGGGGGCCGCCAGCGTGGATCTCATATTGCTCGATACGTGGGAACTCACCGATCGGGGCTGGTGGCTCGTGCCGGGCAAGCTCTGACACCGGACCCGCTGGGGGTTGTCCGAGGTAAGAGGATGATCGTCCACACAAGTGGAAAGTCCTTTCTCATGCCACTCTCCGGTCCCAAGTCGTTGACCCAGATCCAAAAATAGAAAATCACTCGCTCTTCTAACTAGTTGCAATCTCTACGCCGCAGCGTGGGGCCCTTGGCACACAGTTTGCTGTCTCTTGGTTCCGCTTTCGGAGAGTCAACAACCGCCACACAGGGAGACACCAGCCGAGCCATGCGGACTGGCGGATTCAGGAACCGCCGGCCTGCCCCCCGACAGTCGAGACAGGTTTTTCGCCGGCGATGCAGTGTTGGCGCGGAACGCGGGACTTGTCGGGTCGGCGAACGCAGGACACGGTGCGGGTGTCTGCTCCATGTGCCGAGCAGGAGATTTGGAGTGGGAATAGAGCCTTGGTCAAGTGATGAGAAGCTTGTTGGAGAGATCCTGGGCGGCAGCGTCGAGGCATTCGAATTGCTGTACGAGACTTATCTCCCGCGCGTGTACCGGTTTGCTGTCAAGCGGCTGCGCGACGCGGAAGAAGCTGAGGACGTGACCCAGGAGGTCTTTTTCACTGTTTTCAGTGTGCTCGGAAGCTACCGCGGCCAGTCGAGCCTGCTGGTCTGGATCTTCGGGATCACCCGCAACACCGTGAATCGGCGCTTTCGACGCGTCCGCCCGCCCATCGAGTCGCTAGATGCCACCGCGCGCGAAGTGTCCGCTCCCGCGCCGGGGATCGACCGCGTGGTAGAGGCTCGTCGGTTGCTCAGGCGTTGCGAGGAGATCGTCGAGCACGAACTCACGCCGCTCCAGCGCCGGATCTTCCACCTGAAGCACCTGCGGCGGCAGCCGATCCGCCGCATTGCTGAGGTGCTCGGGAAGTCGGAGGACGCCATCAAGGCGAATCTCTACCGGATGCGGCACGCTATCTCCCACGGCACTCCGGGCCTCAGGACGTTGTTGAGCGACTGATCCCCACCGCCGCCACCCTCGCCCCCCCCGTGGGGACAGCCGGGTGTGTGGTGTGTTCTCTCCACGTGCCACTTCTGCTCCTGGGAAGCCACATACTTGGTGGGGGGCATGGAGTTCTTCTCTGGGAAGGGTCGACGCGAGGAGGTTTCGCGTTGTCCCGTAAAGCCTTGGTCGTTGCAAAATCGAAAACACGAACGCTTGTCGCTCAGGCAAGCGATCGCGAGCTCGTCGACGGTGTTCTCCGCTCGAGTGAGGAGCATTTCAACGCATTCTACGAGCGCTATTTCCAACGCGTCTACAGCTTCGTCTACCTGAGGTTGCGCAACCACGCGGATTCGGAGGAGGTCGTCCAGGAGGTTTTTACGGCTGCCTTCCGGTCCGTGGGATCCTGGAAGGGGACCGCATCGTTTTCCTCATGGCTCTATGGGATTGCGAAGAACACTGCGAACAACCATATTCGCCGTTCGAAGGCCCAGGATCTGCGGATCGAGCGCGCGCAATCCGAGCAGATTCATTCCCACGTGTCGTTCGGCCACAGTACGCCGGAGGACTTTTTGAACCTGCATCGCTGCGAAGACACGCTTCGCGAGCGCTTGCAGTCGATTTCTACGTGGCACGCTGAGGCCTTTGTATTGAGGCATTTCGAGGATCTTTCGATCGATGAGATCGCGGCGAAGGTGTTGCGATCAAACGATGCGGTGCGATCGAGTCTCTACCGAACGAAAAAGCTACTGGTGGAGGCAATGGGTTCGGGCTTGCAAACTGCGGGCTGAATCTGATGGACGTGTCGTGACGTAAGTCTCGAGCACCGCACCATGCAGGGGAGCGCAACTTCAGAATGAAGGGCGACGAAAAAACAGGGCGCGCCGAAAGCGAAGCAATGGAATTCAGTGTGGAAGAGCTTCGCGAATTCTTGGAAGGTGACCTTCTGAGCGTACGCGCCGATCCCGAGTTCAAGGAGCGGCTGCGCCGCAAACTCTGGGAACTCGTTCAGGCTCGCAACCTACGGAACCCTGCCAAGGGCTAGATTTTCTCCCGCTGCTGCTGCTTCTGTCAGTCCTGGACTTTTGGACCCCGAGCCATTGCGGCCGCGAACGCGCTGCCGTCGACCCGAGCCCGGGCGGCGCTCTGCGTCTCCACTCGGCCCGAGCGGAGCGGAGGCGTACTGCGTGTGCCCCTCGGTCGCACCACCTACTCGGCCCGAGCGGAGCGGAGGCGTACTGCGTGTGC
>PBYF01000066.1 GCA_002729515.1 Deltaproteobacteria bacterium | reverse complement strand
CCCGAACCGAGCATCAGCAGCATTCCGGGCTCCGGAACGAACTCGATGAGCATCGTCTGCGCCGAGGCCACCTTGGCGCTCGACCCTAGGGTCAAGTTACTCGTGATCTGGCTCGCCGAGATCAACTGCACCACTCCGCCGACAGCAGCTGTGCTGGTGGTTGCCGAAGCCGGACCGTGTGCCCAGCCTTGGAACTTAAGCGGAAGGGTGATTTTCGCGTAGTTAACCGCGGTGGTCTGCTCGTCGTAGACCGTCACCGTCTTGAGCGACCAGGGGTTGGCCTGGACGGAAATCCGATACAGACCGTTCAGGATGTTGATCGTGAGCAGCCCGCCGATGCCGATACCAATCGTCGAACTACCCGCGGTGTGTTCCGTCAGGACCATCGGGGCACTAGCAGCACACGCGGTGCTGAACAGGCACAGCCGGACGAGGCCCCGAAGCGGCATCGTGCCTTCGAACGGAGGAGCGAGCGGATCATTCAGGGCTCCCGAGATGGGCTTGAGGGTTCCCGTGCCGCCCACGACGCCGATGAACTGAACCGACGCGATGTTGTTGCCTTGGGTGTCGGGGTCGGTGACGAACTTGGTGAAGTTCGCCGTGACCACACCTCGGCTGGGGGCGAGGCGCAGAGTGGCGAGGTGACCCAATCCGCCGCTCACGCCGTTGATGGTGGCGACGCCGCCGCCGGTGGGCTTCGCATTGGCGAAGTCGCCCAGCTTGACGATCGTCGTGCCCTCCCAGTTCATGACCGCGGCTGATGCGCTTCCCGCGATTCCAAGAACTGCGAGTGAAACCACTAAGTAGAGGGATAACTTTTGAAACATCCTGTCTCTCTTTCTCTTCTGATTTTGCGTCCGATCCTGGGCACTCACAACCACTGTGAGAACTCATCGGACCTAGTGGGTAGCAACTGGAGACGCAAGTTCCATGCCTCATTGATTATACAAGTGAACTCCTTTGAAATCCATTAGTTACCTATTTGTCCCCCTGGGGGTGGCGGGCAGTAACGGAAAAACTCTTCCGTCTGCGAGGAACATGCCTTCCCCAGTTCTTGGAGCGGTATGGCCCGGGGATTTGTGCTCCCCCCCTTGCGGTTGGAGGCTTCGAGGGGCCCGTGGGCTTCAGTAGAGACGCCTGTGGGCTTCAGTAGACGGCTTCGACGAGTTGGGGACCGGGTTCGGCGAGGGCGGTCTCGAGTGCCGCGTGGAACTCCTCGGCGGTCGAGGCGCGTCGCGCGGGCACGCCCATGCCGCGGGAAAGGGCGACCCAGTCCAGTTCCGGGTCTTCGACGGACAGGACGCTGCGGGCGCGGGGGCCCGGCTCGGTGACGCCGAGGCGCGCGAGTTCGACCGCGAGGATCGCGTAGCTGCGATTGGCGAAGACGATGCTCGTGACGTCGAGGCCTTCCCGGGCCTGAGTCCACAGGGACTGGAGCGTGTACATGCCCGAGCCGTCTCCTTCGAGGCACACCACCTTGCGGTCGGGGCAGGCGAGGGCGGCGCCCGTTGCGAGCGGCATGCCCTGGCCGATGGAGCCCCCGGTGAGAAAGAGCCAGTCGTGGGGCGCTGCGCCGCGGGTCTGCGGAAAAATGCCAGCCGCGGCAGTGATGCACTCGTCCGAGACGATCGCGCCCTCGGGAAGCAGCGCGCCCAGCGATGCACCGATAGACCGGGGGCCGAGCTTGCCGCTGGGCCGCGCTGGGCGGGCCTCCTCCGCTACCGCGGGCGGCGGCGGGCCGGCGCCCAGTTCGTCGCAGAGGGCCTCGAGCGCCGCGTTCGCATCCGCGCCGGGCTCTGCCAGCACGTGCACGACGCAGCCCGGCGGCGCGAGTTCGCTCGGGCGCTCCGGGTAGGCGAAGAACGCGACCGGCGACTGGGTACCGACCAGCACCAGGTGACGCAGGCCCGCGAGCGCTTCGAGAGCAGGCTCGGGAAAATAAGGAAGGGGGGTGATGGGCGGGACGCCTGCTCCGCGCTCGAGACGCGCGTTGAAGGTGTCGCAGAAGAGTTTCGCGCCGGTGGCGGAGGCCGCGGCGTTTGCCCGCGCGAGGCCCTCGCGCCTCAGGGCCGGTCCGCTCAGCAGCAGCGCAGCCGGTTCTTCTCGCAGCGCGGCGGCGCAGGCGCGCACGGCTTCCGGATCGGGTGCGGGGGGCAGCCGCGGCGGGCGCGGCGCTGCGGGTCCCGGCCCCTCGCTCCAGGCGACATCCGCCGGCACGATCAGTGTGGCGACCTGCCCGGGGGGTCCGTGGGCAGCCGCCACTGCCTCGGCGCCGTCCGCGGCAAGCTCCGCACGGTCTTCGCAGCGGCGCACCCAGCTGGAAACCGGCGCGGCGATCGCGGCCACGTCGGAAGAGAGCGGCGCATCGTATGCCGCGTGGCTCAGCGCGTGGTCGCCGACCAGGTTCACCACCGGCGAGCGAGCCTTCCGTGCGTTGTGGAGGTTCGCGAGCGCGTTGCCGAGCCCGGGACCCAGGTGGAGCAGGGTCGTGGCGGGCTTGCCGGCCATGCGCGAGTAGCCGTCAGCGGCGCCCGCCGCCACGCCCTCGAAGAGCCCCAGCACGGGTCGCATGCCAGGTACCCGGTCGAGCGCAGCGACGAAGTGCAGCTCCGACGTGCCCGGGTTGGTGAGACAGATCTCGACGCCGGACTGCACCAGGGTCCGAACCAGGGCCTCGGCGCCGTTCATCGGCGGCACCGTATCACAGGCCCCCACTCTATACTGGGCGCCTCCAGCGGGGGGAGCGCGCGCGTTGCGCCAGAGTGGGAAGAAGAGTGGGAGGAAGAAGATTGAAGGTCAAGGCGGCCGTCGCCTGGGAGCCGGCAAAACCGCTCGAGATCGAGGAGATCGACCTGGAGGGTCCGAAGGCGGGAGAGGTGCTCGTTCGGCTCGAGGCCACGGGGGTCTGCCATACGGACGCCTACACCCTCTCCGGCCGGGACCCGGAAGGGCTTTTCCCCGCCGTGCTGGGGCACGAAGGGGCGGGCGTCGTCGAGGATGTCGGTAGCGGTGTCACTTCGGTGAAGCCCGGCGACCACGTGATCCCGCTCTACATCCCGGAGTGCGGGACGTGTCGCTACTGCCAGTCGGGCAAGACGAATCTCTGCATCACGCTGCGCGCCACCCAGGGCCAGGGCGTGATGCCGGACGGGACGAGCCGGTTCTCGCGCGGTGGGAAGGTGATCCACCACTACATGGGGACCTCGACCTTCGCCGAACGCACGGTGCTGCCTGAAATTGCACTCGCACGGATCCGCGATGACGCGCCCTTCGACAAGGTGTGCCTGCTGGGCTGCGCCGTCACGACCGGGATCGGCGCGGTGCGCAACCGAGCGAAGGTCGAGGCCGGGTCTTCGGTTGCCGTCTTCGGTCTGGGCGGTGTCGGGCTTTCCGTGATCCAGGGTGCGGTGATGGCCGGCGCCGAGCGCATCATCGCGGTCGACGTGAACGCCGAGAAGTTCGAACTCGCCGGCCAGTTCGGCGCCACAGACTTTGTGAACCCGGGGGAGATTGGCGACGTCGCCGAGGCGATCGTCGAGCTGACCGACGGAGGCGTCGATTACTCGTTCGAGTGCGTGGGCAACGTGGATCTGATGGGGCAGGCCCTGGCCTGCACGGCCCGGGGCTGGGGCGAGGCGATCGTCATCGGCGTCGCGGGCGCCGGCGAGGAGATCCACGCCCGGCCCTTCCTGCTGGTGACCGGCCGCTCCTGGCGCGGCACGGCCTTCGGAAGCGTGAAGGGCCGCACCGAGTTGCCGGGCTACGTCGATCGTTATATGGACGGCCACATCAAGCTCGACGAGATGGTGACGAAGACGCTGCCCCTCGAGGACATCAACCGCGCCTTCGATCTCATGCACGAAGGCGAGGTGATCCGGAGCGTGATCCTCTATTCCTGAGATCGAGCGGACCCGAGGCGGGGTCAGGTGGCGCGAAGGGCTTCTGCCGGGGGGACCCGGGCGGCGCGCAGCGCCGGGAGCACGCCGGCGACGATGCCGACGACGGCGAGCGAGGTGGCGATGAGCGTCACCGTGGCAGCGGAGAGCTCCGGCGGCGAGGTGAAGTGGCTGCCCGCCGGGGCGACCGCCGCGATGAGGCGCGTGAAGCCCACGCCGAGCGCGGCGCCGAGGATGCCCGAGAGCCCGCAGACACTCGCGGCCTCGGCGAGGAACTGGAGGAAGATCGACCGGTCGGTGGCACCCACCGCCTTGCGCAGCCCGATCTCGTGGGTCCGCTCGCCCACGACGACGAGCATGATGTTCATCACGCCAATGGCCCCGATGAGCAGCGTCACCGCCCCCGCCGTCACGAGGAAGATCCGGAAGCCCAGGAAGAGTGTGTGCACGATTTCGAGGGCTTCGTGCACGTTGAAGAAGCTGAGCGCCGCGTCGAGGTCGGGCGCGAAGTCGTGGTGGAGGCCCACGATCTCGCGGAAGTGGCCGATCGCCTCCCACGACCGCTCGCGGGTCACGGGAGCGAAGATCGCCATGTCGATGCGGTCGTGTTGGAGGAGCCAGCGCTGCGCCACGGTGTAGGGGATGAACACCGTCCAGTCGTCCCACCCGTTGATGCTGATCATCTGGTCGCCCTTCGGTTCGCCCACGCCGATCACCCGGAAGCGGAGCGACTCGATCTGGAGTGTCTGTCCGATGGACGAGGTCTCGCCGTAGAGGCGCTTGGCGGCCTCGGGTCCCAGGTAGGCGACGCGCTCGCCGCGCTCGAGGTCGAGAGGCGACAAGAACCGCCCTTCCCGGGGAACCAGGTTTCGGAGAGCCGCGGAGCGCGGGGCGACGCCCTGTACCTGGAAGAGCTTGGTGCGCCCGTTGGCGCGGACCACCTGGTTCCACAGGGCCAGGTTCGGGGCGGCGTCCTCGATCGAGTGCAGGGCCCCGACGCGGCTCATGTCCTCGTTCTCGAGCACGACCGCACGGGCGCCGCGCTCGCCCACCCGGTTCTTGATCAGCGCACCGGGCCAGGCGATGACGAACTTCGGCCCGGCCTTCTCGAGTTCGCGGGTGTAGTGGGTGTCGAGGCCTTCGATGCTGGCGCTGAGGAAGGTCAGCAGGAAGGCGCCCCAGACGATCCCGAGTGAGGTGAGACCGAAGCGCAGCGCGTGGGCGCGCAGGCTCCGAAGTGTGGCTTGCAGCAGGTCCACCGCTTCAGTCCATCCGCAGGGTGAGAGCGGGATCCACGCGGGCGGCGCGCCACGCCGGCACCACGCCGGAAGCGACGCCCACCACCGCCAGCACGACCAGCGCGGTACCGACGATCCCGGGCTGGAGCACCGGAACCGGCACCAGGTCGGGCAGGGGCAGGTGTTTCAGCAGCAGACACGCGCCCACGCCGAGAATCGCGCCGGCGATTCCGCCGAGGCCGCAGATCGTCGCGGTCTCGACGAAGAACTGCGCCACGATGTCGCGGCGGCGCGCTCCCACGGCCAGCCGCACGCCGATCTCCGGGCGCCGCTCGTGAACCGCGTCGAGCATCATGTTGAGCACGCCGACGCCGCCGACCAGCAGGGTGGTCGCGGCGAGGATGAGGAGCATCCAGCGGGTCTCCTGCATCGGCATCCGGTTCAGTTGGTCGAGGGCGCTCCAGATTCTGACGGCCTCGGTGTCGTCGGTGCCCACGCCGATCTGTTCGGCGAGGATGGCGCGAACCTCGTCCTTCGATGCGTCGAGAAGGCGGGGGTCCGGAATCCGGTAGATCACCTTGGTGACGACGGCATCGTCCGTCCACCAGCTCGGCCAGTTGAGCTGAACGGTCGTAATCGGTACCCAGACCTGCTCGTCGATCTCCATGCGGTCGCGCGAGAGCTGTGTTCCGACGGGCTCGAGGAAGCCAACTACCTCGAAGGGCTTGCCCGCGATGCGGATGTGGTCCCCGAGTCGTCCCTCGGGTCCCAGTAGCCGTTGTCGGGTTTTTACCCCGAGGAGTGCCACGCGCGCGCGGCGCTCGACGTCCGCGGCGCTGAGCGTTCGGCCGGCGGCGACTCCGACACCGCGAATGGCAACGGCCTCCGGGTCCATGCCGCGCACATCCAGCGTGAGAGCGCGCTGTCCAAACGTGGCGGGGAGCATCTCCCAGCTCTCGGCGCCGACCAGGTCGGGCACCTGCGCGCGCTGACGCAGTACTTCGACCTCCTGCATCCGGAACCAGAGGAAGCGCCGGTCCGCCGCCGGGCTGAAGTTCTCACCGACCTTTCCGGCGTGCACCTCGCCCATGTTGCGGCCGGCCCGGAAGAAGCCGTCTTCGAGCGTGCGGCGCGAGCCTTCGCCATAACCCACCAGGAAGATCACGGACGCCGTGCCCCAGACCAGGCCGAACATGGTGAGGAGCGACCGCAGCCGGTGCGCCCACAGGAGCCGCAGGGCCTGGATCACGGCCTCGCCGATCACCGGGAGCCGTCCGTGTCGAGCAGACCGTCCCGGAGCGTGAGGCGGCGCGGTGCGCGCTCTCCGATGCGGGGGTCGTGGGTGACGATCACCACCGTGTTCCCTTCGGCGTGGGCGGCGAAGAGCAGCGCCAGGATCTCGTCGCCGGTGGCGGTGTCGAGGTTTCCCGTCGGCTCGTCGGCGAGCAGCAGCGACGGCTCGTTCACCAGTGCGCGCGCCACCGCCGCGCGCTGGCGTTCGCCGCCGGAGATCTCGCTCGGCCGGTGCCGCGCCCGGTGAGCGAGCCCGACGCGCTCGAGCGCCTTGAGTGCCCGCTCGCGCCGCACGCGCCGCGATACGCCCCGGTACGAAAGGGGCAGTTCGACGTTTTCGACCACCGAGAGCCGGGGCAGGAGGTTGAAGCTCTGGAAGACGAAGCCGATTGCCTCGCCGCGCACGGCCGCCAGCGCGTCGGCGGCGAGGCCCTGGACGTCGTGCCCGTTCAGTCGAAAGCGCCCCTGCGTGGGCTCGGAGAGGCAGCCGATGATCTCCATCAGCGTGGTCTTGCCCGACCCGGAAGGACCCATGACCGAGACGAGTTCGCCGCGGTCGATCTGCAGGTCGATCCCCCGCAGTGCTTGGACCTGTGCGCCGCCCGTGTCGTAGTACTTGTGCAGCCCCGTGAGTTCGATCACCGGAGCCGACGTTCCGGCGGCCGCACCGGTCACTTGAGTCGAACCGTCTCGCCCTCGGCGAGGCCCGAGAGCACCTGGACCCGGCTCCCGTCGACGATGCCGATCTCGATACGGCGTTCCTCGGGTGCCGGACCGTCGATTTCGACGTAGAGATTCGCTCCCCGGTAGCGCAGCGCCGTTTCCGGGATGACGAGTGCGCTCTCGACGGTCTCGGTGATGATGTCGGCGTCGCCGGACATGCGCGGCAGCAGCAGTTCGGCATCCGGGTCGACGATCTCGATCTTCACCTCGAAGTACGTGACGTTCTGGATTCGCTGGCCCATGGGTGCGATCGTGCGCACCGAGCCCTCGAAGGATCGCTCGGGGAAGGCCTCGGTCTGCACCCGCGCCCGCTGGCCGACCGCGACGCGCGCGATCTCGTTCTCGTCGACGAGCCCTTCGAGATACAGCGCCTCGGTGCCCGCGAGCGAAAGCAGCACGATTCCCCCGGTCACGGCGGTGACGGGCGAAACCGCGTTGCCCTCCTCTGTGTGGATCTGGAGGACGCGCCCCGCAAGCGGCGAGCGCACCGTCGCGTAGGAGAGTTGTGTATTCAGGTTGTCCAGCCGGGCCTGGGCGCGCGCCACCTCGGCGCGCGCGCCCTGCTGGCGGGAGCGTGCGTCGTCGCGTTTTTGTTGCGAGGCTGCGCCGCTGCGCTCGAGCTCGAGGCTGCGTTCGAGTGCGATCTTCGCGAAGCGAAGCTCCACGCGCACGGCCTCGAGTGCGGCCGCGGCTTCGCGCACTTGCGCTTCGAGGAGTTCCCGCTCGATTTCGACGAGTGGCTGCCCGGGCTCGACCCGGTCGCCGTCTTCGACGTGAATCTTCTCCACGATGCCGGCAATGCGCGAACGCACCTCGACTTCGCGCTCGGGCTCGATCGTCCCGGTCGCCACGACGATGCGCTCGATGCGCTCCATTTTCGCCGACGCGGTCGGTATCTCCGCGGTCTCATCCACCGCGCCGCAAGCGAGGAGCCATGCGAACGGGAGAAGCCACCCAATGGCAGACCGGACGGGAGAAGACACGGAGGAACTCCGGAGTGGACGCCGGTCAGACCGGCGCAGCGGGCGCATTCGACACGGAAGTTAACACTTTGCCCGCGCGAGATCAGTGGAGCCCGAGCCACGCGCCCCCGTCGTGGATCACCAGGCGCAGCGCGATCGCCGTGAGCACGACGCGGTAGAGCAGCACGAAGAGACGCTCGCTCACCCGGTCGAGCATTCGAGTGCCTAACCAGGTGCCCGCAATCACCGCGGCACACAGGAGGGCCAGGGGGGCGAGCCACGCCGCGAAGGCGAATCCCACCAGGCCGAATAGGGCGATCTTCACCAAATGGCCGGCAGCCTGGCAGGCGGCCTTGGTTCCGACGAGCGCCTGACGGGTCAGGCCGATCTCCAGGAAGAAGGGCGCGATCAGGGGACCGGTGGCACCGATCGTCGTGTTGAGCACACCGACGACCGCGCCGAGAGCCAGGAAGCGTCGGTTGCGGTCGGTCCGTTCCGGGCGGGTCCCGAGCAGGAGCCATTGCCGCGCCCAGGTCGCCAGCAGCACGAAGATCCCGATCAACGCCCGGATCAAGTCTGGAGGGGCCTCGCGCAGCAGCGCGATGCCGAGCACACCGCCCGGCGCGAGCAGGGCCGCGTAGCGGAGCAGGATTCCGCGGTCGACGTACTTGCGCTGGAACCAGGTGCGCGAGCCGTTCGATACGAGCTGCACCACGCCGTGGACGGGAATGGCGACGAGCGGGTCGTAGAAGAGCAGCATCACCGAAAGCAGGGTGATGCCCCCAGCCATCCCGATGATCGCGGACAGGATCGAGGTGAGGAATGCGGTGACCGTCAGGACGGCGAGTTGGAAGGGATCCAAGCTCAGCTTTGCTTCGATTGGCGGGCCGCGAGCCATTCGAGCAGCGCTCTCACCGCGTCCACGTCTGGCAGGCGCCGAGTCGCCGCGGTGGGCGTGTCGGCGCTTCCGACGCGGAACGTAGTGGAGAGACCGGCGAGGAAGCGGAAGGCATCCTCGTCCGTCTGGTCGTCGCCGACGTAGATGACCCGTACTTCTTCCGACCAGGCCGGGCCGTAGCGGGTGCGCAGGATGTGGAGCACGGCGCGGCCCTTGTCCCAGCCGATCGGGGGACGCGCCTCGATCGCGCAGTGGGCGTCGCGCGACTGATAGCCGTGCAGCACGATGTTGCTCCGCACGTCTTCCACGAGTTGTTCACGCCGGTTTTCGGGGACGGCGCGGTAATGGTAGGTGAGCGTGGGTCCCTTGTGCTCGGTCCAAGCGCCGTCGACTTCGCAGCGCTCCAGGTCCGAGGCCAGCGCCTCGGCACGCTGCCGGTAGTGCACCAAGTCCTCGTGGGAAAAATGGGGAATGTCTCCCCCGTCGATCTCCAGGCCATGGTTACCCGCGAAGGTGAGTTCGGGCACACCCACCATCTTCTGCACGTCGGCGAGCGAGCGCCCGCTCACGATCGAGACGTCCACATCATTGCGTTCGGCGCAAGCTATCAGCGCCTTGCGCACACGTGGCGGAAGTCGCGCCTTGGAGGGGTGCTCCCGGAGCGGGGATAGCGTGCCGTCGTAGTCCAAGAAGAGCGCGAGCCGGTAGCTCTTCAGGAAATTGTCCAGCCATGCGCTGAAGTCGGCGCCCTGGAGCGGTGCGAGAGTTGGGCGTTCGACTCCCGCCTCCTCCAGGAAGGAGGTGACCCATGCACCGAGGTCGTCGCGCCGTTCGCGCCGCCGCAACGCCGTGGCGCGCGATGCACGCTCCTCCTCCTCCATCGTGAGTGCGCGGTGGAGTGTCTCTGCGCTGCCGTCGATGTCGTAGGGATTGACCATCAACGCCTCGCGCATGGTGTCGGCCGCCCCGGCGAGACGCGAGAGCACGAGCACGCCGGGCGCCTCCACCTGGCAAGCGACGAACTCCTTGGCGACCAGATTCATGCCGTCGCGCAGTGGCGTCACCAGGGCGACGTCGGCATCGCGGTAGATACCGCAGAGCCTCTGCTGGTCGACCGTGCGGTAGAGGTAGCGGATGGGGGACCACCCGGCCGTCGCGAAGCGCCCGTTGATGCGGCCGACGATCTCGTCGAGTTCGCGCTTGAGCTTGCGGTACTCGGCGACCTGCGAGCGGCTGGGCACGGCGATCTGGAGCAGGATTACTTCTTCGCGGTGCTCGGGGTGAAGCTCGAGGAGCCGTTCGAAGGCCAGCATCCGCTCTGGGATCCCCTTGGTGTAGTCCAGACGATCGATACCCAGTACGACCCGCTCGCGCGCGCTCTGCGGCGGCGGCGCGGCGCGGGCCAGCGCTTCGTATCTCTCGAATTCGATCCCGAGCGGAAGTGCGCGGATGCGCGTGGATCGATCGCCGTACTCGACGAGCATCTCAGCCTTGTCCACGCGGGCGCCCAGCGTGCGCTCGACGCAGTCGAGGAAGTTCTGCGCGTAACTGCGGACGTGGAAGGCGATGAGGTCGCAGGCCAGAAGCCCGCGCAGGAGTTCACGGTCCCATGGGAGAAGCCGGAAGATGTCGTAGGGCGGGAAGGGGATGTGAAGGAAGAAGGCGAGACGCGTGTCGGGCAGGTGCTTGCGCACCTCGGCCGGTGCAAGCAGGAGCTGGTAGTCGTGGATCCAGACGAGACCCGCGTCTTCACCCTCTTCGGCCGCCGCCGCGCCGAAACGTTTGTTCACTTCCTCGTAGTGCACGAAGTCGCGTGCGTCGAAGCGTGCCTGCGGAGCGAGCGAGTGCATGAGTGGCCAGAGGGTTCGATTCGAGAAGCCGTGGTAGTAGCGCTGGACCTCGGTCTCGCTCAGTGCGACGGGGCGGATGCGGTAGGCCTCGCCGCGGGCCGCGATGCTCTCCCCCTCCCAGACGTCGATGCCCGGCCAGCCCACCCAGGTGCCGCCCCGCTTGCGGAGCACGGGCTCGAGCGCCGACACCAGCCCGCCGGCTGAAGGCTCGCGCACGAGCCCTTTGGCTGTGTGCTTGAAGGTGAACGGCAGCCGGTTGCTTGCGACGACGACCGGTCGCTCCGCTGAAGCGTTGGAATCCTTCCGCGCCACGGTGCGAGGTTACCCCAGCGGACGTGTCCGGGTGCGCCCGTTTGCCCAGCGCGGGGCTATGTTCCACGAGTGGAACCGGGGCAGATTGCGGTCGGACTGATCTGGTACGTCGTATTGCTCTTCTCCTTGACGGTGCACGAGGCGGGGCACGCCTGGGCCGCGGCGCGGGGCGGCGATCTCACGGCCTATCTGGGCGGGCAGGTTTCGCTGGATCCGAGGCCGCACATGCGCCGGGAGCTCTTCGGAACCGTACTGGTTCCCCTCTTCTCGTTCGCGATGTCGGGGTGGATGATCGGGTGGGCCAGCACGCCCTACGATCCGCGCTGGGCGTACGCACACCCGCGGCGCGCCGGCTGGATGTCGCTGGCGGGACCGGCGGCGAACCTCGCGCTCGTGGTGCTCGCCGGTGTGGGCATTCGCCTTGCCATGCTGGCTGACGTCGTGGAGCCGGGGCACCCGAGCTTCACCGCGCTCGTCGTCGGGACCGGATCCGGTGTTGCAGAAGCGACAGGGATGTTTCTCAGCCTGCTCTTCATGATGAATCTGCTGTTGTTGGTCTTCAATCTGATCCCGGTGCCTCCCCTCGACGGGAGCGGTGCCCTCTCCCTGCTGGTTTCCGAGGACACGGCGCGCCGCATGAAGCAGTGGATGGCGCGTCCCGCCTTCGCGCTCTTGGGAATTCTGGCCGCTTGGATCGCGATTCCCGTGATCTTCTGGCCCGTGTGCGAAGTGATGCTGGGATTGCTCTTTCCCGAATACCTGTAGGCTCTTTCCCGGAGTACTTCTGCGGAGTCGAAGCGCCCCGGTGCAGGAGATCTGGCGCTGGCTGCTCCGCCTCGTCGCAGCTGCCCGGAGGCCGCGTCCCCGTGTGCGGGGGGAGGGGTCGCGGCCCCTCCTGGGCGCGGTGGAATTCGGTTCATGCGGGACGAGGGGTCAGCGGCTAAGCATTGCGCATGCCGGAACTCCCTGAGGTCGAGGTCACGCGGCGCCGCATCGAGCCCCTGCTGGTCGGCCGGCGCATTCGACAGCTCGAGACTACGGGCGACAGCTATCTCTTCTTGACCTCACCGGTGCAGCTGAGGCGCGGGCTCCGTGGCCGCCGGGTCGAGTTCCTGGGACGCCGAGGCAAGTACCTGGTCTCCAATCTGGAAGGTGGAAGCCGGCTGATCGTTCATCTCGGGATGACGGGCCAGCTCTTCGGGGCGGGTGCCAGCAGCGTTCGGTTGCTTTCGGCCACGGCCCGTGCCTCACTTGTGCCGGAAGAGCAACGCGGCTTTCGGCCCGATGCGCATACGCACCTGCACTTCCGATTCGAGGACGGTGCTCCCGATGTCTACTTCCGCGACGTTCGCAAGTTTGGAAAGATATTGCTGCTTGCGAGCGGCGAGAGTCACCCGCGTCTCGAGCGCCTGGGCGCCGACGCGCTCGACGTGACGGGAGAGCTGCTCTTTGCGGCGACCCGAGGGAGGCGGGTGGCGATCAAGAGCTTTCTCCTCGACCAGACCGTGGTGACGGGAATTGGGAACATCTACGCCGACGAGGCGCTCCACCGCGCGCGTGTGCGTCCGACGCGGCGGGCTGCGCGCGTGACCCGCGCAGAGTCGGATCGGATCGCAGTGGAGGTCCGGAACGTGCTCGAGCGCGCGATCGAGACGGGGGGAACGAGCATCCGCGACTACGTGACCCCCGACGGTTCCGACGGCGGTTTTCAGGACGAGCGCCGTGTCTACGCCCGCCAGGGCGAGCCCTGTCTCGTTTGTGACGCACCGGTGCGTCGCATCGTCGTGGGACAGCGTGGAACCCACTACTGCCCCCGGTGTCAGCGGTAGCTCGTTGCTGAGCCTCACCGAACTCGAGCGTGCGGTGCGGGTTGTGGAGCCCCGAGTCGTCGGGCGCCGAATCCAGGAGATTGCCCAGCCGGATGGCCAGCGAGTGGTGCTGACGGCTTACGGCTCGGATGCCGAAGGCGCCGGTCGCGTCCACCTGTTGCTCAGCAGCAACCCGGATGCGGGGCGTCTCTCGCTCCTTTCGCGCCCGCCCCGGCGTCCCCCGAGCCCCCCGCGTTTCGCCCAGTGGCTGAAGGCGCACGTCTCGGGCGCCCGGATCGAAGGCCTGCGGTTGCCCGGCGAAGACCGCGTGGTGGCCCTGGATCTGACCGCGCCCACCGGGGACGTGCGTCTCGTGCTCCAGCTGCTTGCGCGGCGAAGCAACCTCTACGCCTTCGACGCCCAAGGCTGCCTCGTGGCTGCGCTGCGTCCGCTCGCTGGGACGCGTCCGGAGTTGGCGCTCGGGGCGCCGTGGAAGGCGCCGGAAACGGGCCCTCCGCGTCGCGGCGCGGACCGCTTCGAAGCGGTCGGTGACGCGGAGCTGCTCGCGGCGATCGAGGAGCACTACGGGGCGCAGGAGGTGGCCGACTCGCAGGCGGAACTGCGTCGCCGCATCGACCGGTCCCTTTCGCGCGAACGAAGGCGCGTGGCCCGCAAGCTCGACAAGCTCGCGGCCGAGCTCGCGAAATCGCGGCAGGCCGAAGAACTCGCGCGCCACGGCGAGCTGCTGAAGGGCGCCCTGTCCCGGGTGCGGCGTGGCACGACTGCGGTGACCGTGCGCGACGACGTCAGCGGCGAAGATGTGACGATCGCGCTCGATCCGGCCCTGTCTCCTTCCGAGAATCTCGACGGTCTCTTCCGGCGCTACAAGAAAGCGCTGCGCCGGCTCGCGAAGGGAGGAGCGCAGCACGATTCGGTGAGCAAAGCGCAGCGAGAGTTGGAAGCGTTGAGCGCGCGTTTCGCCGCGGCAGCGGACGACGAGGCACTTCGCGTCTTCGCCGGGACCGAAGAGGTGCGCTCTCTCCTGGCGCGCCACACGCCCGTTGTTCCGGGGCCGCGAGGGGCTCGCGCGGGTCCGCCGGCGGAGGTCCAACTCGGCAAGCACCGCGTTCCGCGGCGTCTCGTCCCCCGTCGCTACGTGACGGCGGGAGGGCTCGAGGTCTGGGTGGGGCGCAGCGACGCGGCCAACGATTTCCTGACGACGCGGCTGGCGCGGGGCAAGGACCTCTTCTTCCACCTCGACGGAGCTCCGGGGAGCCACGTCGTCCTTCGCACGGAAGGCCGCGACGATCCGCCCTCGGACGCCGTGCTCGATGCCTGCGAACTCGCCGTGCACTACTCGAAGGCGAAGAACGCGAGCCGTGCAGACGTGCACGTGGTTCCGATCCGAAACGTGAGGAAGCCCAAGGGGGCCAAGCCCGGTCTCGTGACCGTG
Organism: Deltaproteobacteria bacterium; assembly: GCA_002729515.1. Lineage (GTDB taxonomy): Bacteria > Myxococcota_A > UBA9160 > UBA9160 > SMWR01. The sequence continues at coordinate 21,820 of PBYF01000066.1, read as the reverse complement.
CACGGCGGACGCACGGTGCACTTGCGCCGCGCCGAGGCGCGCCTGGAACGAGTTCTCGGCGCTCGGATCGAGGACTGAACGGCGCTCCCCGCACCGTCGTCGAGCAGCCCGCTACGAGTTCTCGATCAGTACCTTGAGGGTTCCGCGCGAGTCCGCGCGACGCAGTGCTTCGACGCCGTCGGACAGCGGCAGGCGTTCGGTGATCATCGATCCTACGTCGACGGAGCCGGTTTCGAGGGCGCGGAGCGCGGGTGGAAAGGGTCCGCACCGCGAACCCACGACCCGGATTTCATTGATCACCAGCGGAGCGAGATCAAGGCTCGGTCGCTCGGAGACGGTGGTCTTCAGGACGAGGGTCCCGCGCGGGCGAAGCGCGGAGACGGCCCGCTCGAAGCCCTCGGCGCTTCCCGTCGCCTCGACGACCAGGGAGACCTGGTCGCCGCACCAATCGTCGAGGAGTACCGTCTCGATGTCGCGCTTCGCGACGAGTGCAAGCTTCTCCGGGTGCCGTCCGACGCTGACCACCCGGGCGCCCGCTTGATGAAGCACCTGGGCCACGAGCAGGCCGAGCTTGCCGTCCCCGAATACGACGCAATCGCGTCCGGGTTCGATGTGGACCTGCTCCAAGATCTCGAAGGCGGCTGCGAGAGGCTCGGTGAAGACCGCTTGCTCGTCCGAGACGCGGTCGGGCACCGGGTGGAGGTTTGCCGCTGGAATCCGAACGAAGTCGGCGAATGCGCCGTCTGCATCGAGGATACCCATCACCTGTCGGTGCGGGCAGTGGCGCTGGAGTCCCTGGGCACAGGTCGGACAGCTCTGGCAGGCGAAGTTGATCTCACCGACCACGCGCTGCCCGCGCAACTCTTCGGGGCCCTCTTCCACGACCCCCACGAACTCGTGCCCGAGCGTGCCGCGAAAGCCCATGTAGCCACGCACGATCTCGAGGTCCGTCTTGCAGATACCGGCCAGGCGCACGCGGACGATGACAGTCTCATCACAAGGCCGCGGCTCCGCGACGTCCTCGAGTTGGACGCCGCTACCGTCAAATCGGAGGGCGTGCACGTCACTTGAGCTTAGTCGGTATGCTCCCGAGTGGAAAGCGCGCCGAATGATTACAGAAGCCAGGTCGCCGGGGCCCGAACGGGCGGCGACGCGCGGGTGGGGGCCGCGCGTCGTGGCGGTGATCCTGCTGGCCGGTCTATTGCGTGCGGCTGTCGCGGTCTGGGTCTTCCCGGTGACTCCGATGGGCGATGAACTCTATTACACGGAGACCGCTGTTCGCATCGCACGGGGAGAGGGTCACATCTTCGGTCCACACGGTATGCGCGCTCGTTGGCCGCCAGGTCAGGCGGCGCTGCTGGCACCCTTCGTGGACGTGGAGGTGATCGCGCAGCGCCCCGACCTGCTAGTCGAGCTTGCGCAGCGTCAGCCGGTGGAGATGGACGCGGGCCACCGCGCGTTCCTCGCACCCCTCGTGGCCGTCGCGGTTGCGGCCGGGATCCTGGTGGTCGCCGTGACCGCTGTGCTGGCGTGGACGCTCTTCGGTGGTCGTGCGGCTTTCGTCGCCGCGTTGCTGGCCGCGGTTCATCCCGGACTGGTCGCCGCGAGCCACTATCTGTGGTCCGAGACACTTTTCAGTGTGCTTCTCTCTGGCGGTCTGGCGCTCGGGGTGGTGTGGACGCGGCATCCCCGAGCGGGGATTGCCGTCGCCGCGGGGGTCGTATTCGGTCTCGCCGGGCTCACGCGCGAGATCGCCCTGCCGGTTGCGGCGGCCATCGGCCTCTGGTGGGTGGTCACGTCTGATGCGCGGCGCACGGCCGCAGCTCACGCGGTGCTTCTCGGGCTGGTGGCGGCGCTCACGATCGTGCCCTGGAGTGTTCGCAACCACGCCGAGCTGGACCGTGTGGTTCCGGTCTCCACGGTGGGCTGGATGGGTCTGCGCGAGGGCAACACGCTTTCGGACGTCGAGTGGTTCGAGCGCGACTGGCCCGAGGTGCGCGATTTTCGCCGGCGCTATGTGTCGATCCCCGACGAGCGCGAGCGCCTGGACGTTTCGCGCCGCGAGGCGCTCGAGTTGATCCGCGAGGCACAGCCGGCGTGGTTGCTGCGAAAGCTCGTCCTCAATCTGGGCGAGCTCTCGAGTCCAGTCGACGACGTGCTCGCGAAGCTTCGACAGGGGGCCTACGGGTCCGTTTCGGATGCGGCAGTGCGCGGGGTGCTCGTCTTCACCTGGGTCTTCACGCTCTTTGCCGTCTCGGCGGCCGTGCTGGGGGCCGCCGCGGCTCCGGGCCTGGCCCGGCGCACGTTGCCGCTTTTCGCCATGGTGCCGTTGCTGGCGGTTCACGTGGCGGCAAACGCGTTTCCCAAGTACCGACTGCCCTTCGAACCCCTGCTCCTCGCCTACGCCGGGTTTGCCTGCACCGCCGGTATGCGCGGGCTGCGGGCTGGTTGCTCGCGGCGCAGCCTCGCGGTTGCTGCCACGGCGCTCGGCCTCTTCGTCGTGCTAGGCGCGGTGCGCTTCGGGCCCCGGGCTGCTCGGATCTGGGAGCTGGGTGGCGCGACGGCGGCGGAGCCCGCACCGAACGCGCCGCTCGTCCCGGCCCGCATCGTGTTGCTCAGTGTGGACACGGCGCGCGACGATCGGTTCGATGCGGCCAAGACGCCCGCCATCGAGCGCCTCGCCGCGCAAGGAGCGCGCATCGAGCGATTCTACGCGGCATCGAACTACACGCTCCCGGCGCACATGTCGATCTTCACGGGTCTCGACCCCGGAGAGCACGGTGTCAGCGTGGACGCGGCCCGCCTTGCGCCCGCGGTGCCGACCCTGGCCGAACTGCTGGCTGCTTCCGGCTACCGCACCCGGGCGTTCCACGAGGGCGCCTACCTGGAGTCGCGTTTCGGCTTTGCGCGGGGATTCGAGGTCTACCGCCGGCATCCCCCCGTTGAGGTGGTGCAGCGCGTGCTTCCCAGCGTGCTCGATTGGATCCGCAAGAATCGGGACGAGCGCTGGTTCCTCTTCCTGCACACCTATGCGGCCCATTTTCCGTACGGCGGTTTCGCGCGCTACCGGAGCGAGAATCCCGATCGGGGACTTCCGAGCGATGTGGAGATCGACGCCCTGCGGCGGCGCTACCCGGGCAGCCGGCTCTACGGCCCCGAGCGGCGTCGCGAGATTCCCGCCGGAGAGCAGTACCTCTGCAGCCTCTACAACCAACTCGCAGAGGCGCACGGGGTGCTCCTGCCGTGTGGCGACGACGTCCTGGACGAAGCGTTTCGCGCCTCGCCCGAAGCCGAGCGGGACCTGGCGGCGATCGTGAGGAGCTACGACGCGCGCATCGGTCAGGTCGATGAAGCGGTGGCGCGTATCCGCGCCACGCTCGAGGGGCTCGGCCAGTGGGACGACACGCTCTTCGTGGTGACGGCAGACCATGGTGAGAGCTTTTGCGAACACGGTTTGCCAAAACACGAATACGTGCCCTTCGAAGAGGTGCTGCGCGTTCCGCTGGTGATCTCGTGGCCGCGTTTCTTCCGCGAGCGGGGTGGGATGGTCATCGACGGTCCGGCGTGGCACCTCGACCTGCTGCCGACGCTGCTCTCCCTGGCGAACGTCGCGGCACCGGAAGGCTTGCGCGGTCTCGACCTGTCTCCGGTGCTCTCGGGGCAGGCGACGCTTCCGCAGGGCCGCGGCGTCTACCCTGCGATTCTGCGTCCCGCCCACAAAGACCAGCGTCCACTGCGCCGGGTCGCGGTGCGGGGGCGCCGCAAGCGCATCGAGGGGCACGCCGCCTATGGCGATGAGGAAGGTTTCCTATTCGACCTGGCCCGAGACCCCGGGGAGCGGCGCAATCTCCGGGAGGCGCGGCCCGACGAGGTGGCTGCGTTCGACGCGGCGATCGCCGACTGGGAGGAGGGGCTTTCCCCCCGGCCGCCAATCCACCAGGATACGGGCCTCCCGATCTCCGAGGCCCCGGCCCCGGTCGATCTCCCCCCGGCCCTGGAGGATCGACTGCGCCAGCTCGGCTACGTCGACTAGGCGCTTGGCGTGGCGCCGTGATTCCCGCATTCTCCCGGTTGTGGAAGAAGTGAACGGCTCCGGGAAGTTCCGAATCGGCCAGGTGGTGAAGCACCGGCTCCATCCGTTTCGCGGCGTCGTGTTCGACGTGGACCCCACATTTTCGAATACCGAGCAGTGGTGGCTCGCGATTCCTGAGGACGTTCGGCCTCGGAGGGAACAGCCCTACTATCACTTGCTGGCGGAAAATGCCGAGACCACGTACGTGGCCTACGTCTCGGAGCAGAACCTGCTCCCGGACGAGACGGGTTCGCCCTGCCGCCATCCTATGGTGAGTGAGATCTTCGGGGAGTTGCACGACGGTTTCTACACCCTGGCCCGGCATCGGCCGAACTGAGTGAGAGGGGCGGACCCGGTGCTACGGGTATTGGCATTCTGTCTCGGTGCGGGCCTGCTGGGTTCCGACGCGGCGGCTCAGGACTCTCTCGGCCCGCCCTCGGCGACCCTGGTGCTCGAGAGCACTTCGGTCGCCGTCGGGATTGGCGTGAGCTGGGGAAGCGGCGTTCTGACTCTGGACGGCGCCGAGCACCGCTTCAAAGTCTCGGGTCTCTCGGTTGCGGACGTGGGGGCGTCGAAGGTGAGCGCCAGCGGCGAGGTCTGGGGCCTCGCCGATCTGTCCCAGTTCGACGGCACCTACTACGGAACGGACGTTGGAGTGGCCGTCGGCGGGGGCATTGCAGGCATCGCCATGCGCAACCAGAACGGTGTCTTCATCAAGCTCAGCGCGTCGCAGCAGGGCGTCAAGTTCAGTATTGCAACCCAGGGGATGAGCCTCAAACTAGAGTGAGGCCACGTCACCCACGCTAGGTCGGCAGGCGGCCGGACTGAGGTACCCTTTCGGGGTGTCGGAGCATCCCCATCGCGAGGTCGAGTTCGCCGGCTGCAGAATCGCGGCGGTCGTGCCGTGCTTTGCCGTGCGCGATCAGGTACTCGGAGTGCTCGAGGCGATCGGTCCAGAGGTCGACCGCATCTACGTCGTGGACGATGCCTGCCCGCAGAAGACAGGGCTGTTCGTGGAGGAGAACTGCCGTGACCCGCGGGTCACGGTGCTGCGCCACGAGGGCAACCGTGGGGTGGGTGCGGCGGTCCTGACGGGTTATCGCCAGGCCCTGGCGGACGGGGCCGAGGTGCTCGTGAAGATCGACGGAGACGGCCAGATGAATCCGGCCCTGGTGACCCGCTTCGTGCGCCCCATACTCGCGGGAGATGCGGACTACACCAAGGGCAACCGCTTCTTCAACATCGAGGACGTCCGCCAGATGCCCTGGCTTCGCTTCGCCGGCAACGCCGTGCTCTCCTTCATTTCGAAGCTCGCGAGCGGCTACTGGGACGTCTTCGACCCGAACAACGGCTTTACGGCCATCCACGCCCGCGTGGCCGCGCTGCTCCCTTTCGACAAGATCAGCGAGGGTTACTTCTTCGAGTCGGACATGCTGTTCCGGCTCAACACGATTCGCGCCGTGGTGGTCGAGGTGCCGATCGAGGCGCGGTACACCGACGAGCCCAGCAGCCTCTCACCCCTCGGCGTGTTGCCGATGTTCTTTGCGAGGCACTCGGTCAACTTCGTGAAGCGGATCTTCTACAACTACTTCCTGCGCAGCTTCAGCATCGCGTCGGTCAATCTCGTATTCGGCGGCTTCCTGGTAATGGCGGGTATCTCCTGGGGAGCTTATGCCTGGGTGCGTGGCATGGAGCAGGGACAGTTTGCGAGCAGCGGCCAGGTGACTCTCGCGAGCCTGCCTATTATCGTGGGCACCCAACTCCTTCTCGCCTTCCTGGCCCACGACATGTCGAGTGCGCCGCGGGTGCCGCTCCACGGCCGGCTCTAGGCGCTTCAGTTTTCCGCCGCTGGACCGGCGACGCGCGGGCTGCCCCAGAACGCCACGCGTCCCCGCTTCGGTCGCTTTGCAGCAACTGCCTCGAGACGCAAGGTGATGGTCCGTCCGGCGTACTCGGAGAGATCGACGTCTAGATCGGTCCAGCTCCGGCCGCTGCCGCGGCGGGAGTCGAATACGGCCCGACGGGAAGCGAGCGTTCGGAACGGGCCGCCGTCCGAGATCTTCACTTCGAAGCGCACTCGGTTGGGTTGCTTGGATCCGTGGACCTTCTTGAAGCCGGACGACACCTGTAAGCGCGCGTTCGCGGGAACCTCGAGCCGCCAGTCGACGCCGCCGCCGCGGTCGCCGAGCGCCATGGCGAGGGGACGTCGGTTCTGCCGCGTCGGTTTCTCCCGCCACGATTGGGGCGCCCCGACCCTCGTGCCGTCCGACTTGCGGATCCAGGCACGCGGCTCCAGACCCGGATCGGCGAGGTCGATGAGGGTGGGGCCACGGTCTCGACCGCGCTCGAGCACGATCATCCAGTCTTCGCTCCGCCGCCGGCCCGTGAAGTGTTCCGGAACATGGAAACTGCGCTCCAGGGCTTCTTGCACCCGCGGCATCTCTTCGCGAAAGGTGGTGTGGAGCGGATCGTCCAGGTCCGACATCACGACGAAGCGGACCTCTTCCAGGGCGTCCAGAATCTCGTCTTGCTGCTCGTCCCGCACGCCCCACACCTGGAGAGCACCGGTGAAAGGTGTGGGGTTGCGTCCGCCGGTCGCGAAGTAGACGAGAGGCTCGGCGCGGGCGACGTAGATGGGTTCACCGGGTTGGATTCGTTCGCGTACGTATTGGATGGCACGCGGCACGGTGCCGCTCTTCTGCACTGGGTTGACTGGCGGCATCGGGACGCGGGGACCGAAGCTCGGCGGTCCCGCGAGTGAGAGCAGCCGTTCGCCCACCCACAGCGTCGACCCCCCCAGGAGCAAGACGAGCGCCGCCGCACAGGCCACGCCGATCCTGCGCGTCGCGGATCCGCGGGCCGGCAGCCAGTTGCCGGCTAAGCAGAAGGCGTAGGCCACGGCGGCCGGTGCCGCGAATACCACGTGACCCGAATCCGGGCGTGGGAAGAGGTTGGAGGCGCAGGCGAGCGTTACGGCAGCGAAGCTCCAGAGTGCTGCCGGGAGCGGACCGAACACCCGTCGGACCGCCGTGAGTGCAAGTACGAGCACGGGGAGGCCAAAGACGACCTGGGTCAGGAAAAGCACCAGGGCCGGCGATCCGAACTTCCCCTCGCGCAGTGTGAAGACGACCTCGGGCACGTAGTAGAACTCGAGCTTCTGCTTCACGATCTCGGGTGAGAGGCTTCCGGGTGGCCACAGGTTGATCATCGGCGAGTCGAAGGCACGGCTCTCGGGGCGGATGAGCAGCGAACTCACGAAGGCTTCGAGGTCGCCGAGAGCCATGAAGGTTGCGAGGCTGACAAGGGTCACAGCGGCACCACCGGCACAGAGCGCCGCGCTCCGGCGCAGGCGCTGGCCGCGGGGCGCGCAGGCGGCGACAGTCGCGACCAAAGTGATCGCCAGGATCGTGCCGACCGTTTGTTTGGACAGCGCTGTCAACGCGATGACCACGCCCGCTGCGAACGCCCAGGCACTCGATCGGACTCCGCGCAGCGCCATCCAGGCGGCGATGAAGGCGAGGCTGGTCGCGATCGTCGTGTAGAACGCGGTGACGAGCAAAGGAAAGAGCAACACCGGTGCGGACGCGAGTGTGGCGGCGGAAGCGTGGGCCCAGGGGCCAGCGTTGCTGCGCCGCGCCAGCGTGTAGACCGAGCCGCACGCTAGCCCGTGCAGTACCGCGACTCCGATCCGGGCCGCGGAAATCGTCGAACCGAAGACCTCGAAAATTCCGGCAACCATGGCGTAGGGAACCGGGCCGGTCACCAGCACGATATCGCTGTAGAGGTGTTCGCCCTCGAGCATCCGCTCGGCGACGTGCACCAGCAGCCCTTCTTCGAGCAGGTTGGGCTCGAGCTTGCCGGCAGCTGCGCAGATCAGGCCGCCGACAGCGCACCAGAGCCAGGCGAAGCGCGGTCCCCATCGGTCGTCGCCGGTCTGCGTCACGCGCGTTCTGGCCCCCAAGCCTGAATAGCACGTCACCCGGCCTGCCGTGAGGCGGCGGGCCTCCCCTGGATGACCGGCTTCATATTGCTCGCGCTGCTGCCGACGGCAATGCGCGTCGACAACGCGCGCGGGTCATGAGCATCGTTTCCGACTTCGGCGCGAACCGGATCAGCGACCCGCCTCCTCTCGGGCGGGCGGTATCGACCTCCGTTGATCCAGGGCTGATCTAGGGCCTCGTGCTGCTCGCAAAGCTCTCGGGTGTCCCGGCCGTCGCGACGGTTCGCGCCGCGTGGAGTCTCGATGGTTTGCGCCGAGGGTGGTGTGGACCGCATTGTTGGCGTTCCGGACGTTGTGTGTTGCCGTCCCTACCACAGGGTCTGAGCTTCTCGAATTGAATGGGGGATCCCGGCTGCCGGTGGAAGGGGCTCAGTCGGTCCGCGGCACCCTCAGCGCTGCCGGACCAGGTACCGGAGCCATCCCAGGGCCGTTCCCAGGCGCAGGTGTTGGATCTCGCGCAGCGCGCGGTAGAGCAGATGGAGCCGGACCGTACACTTCCGGCCCGCCACCCGAGCGGCGCGTTCCCAGCCGAGCTCCCGGGCGCGCTCGGCGACGCGATCGAAGAGGACGAACTCCTCATCGAAGCGCAGGCGGCTCTCGGACTGCAGCGCCGTCGCCCCCCCGGAATGGCGGCGGTAGGCGTACGCCTTCTTTCGAGAGCAGACGATGGCGTCGCCATCGAGCAGCAGGCGGCTCGTGAAGTCGAGGTCCTGCACCTGCTTCCACTGCGGGGCGAAGCGCCGTTGCCCGAGCGCCGCCCGGCGGTAGCAGAGCGTCGGACACATGATGAAGTTCCCACGCATGATCGCGCGCAGGCCCGCCTCGCCCGAGACCAGGAGCGGGTCGGGTCCCCGCGGCCGGTAGAGCGGCTTCACGGTGTCGGCGAGCGAGAACGTGGGCGCGCCGTCGGCGTCGATGATCGACGCGTCGCAGCAGAAGGCCGCGGCACCGGGATGGGCCGCGGCGAGCTCGAGAACGAGCGACGCGTAGTCGGGCAGCAGCAGGTCGTCGCCGTGGAGCAGCGTCACCAGTTCTCCGGTCGCGCGATCGAGGCATAGGTTCCAGGTGTGCACCATGCCCAGGTTGCGCGGGTTTCGGTGGTACGCGATCCGGTTGTCGTTCAACTCGCGGAGCCAGCCCTCGACCCCCTGGTCCGCGCCGCTGTCGTCGACGACCAGGAGCCGCCAGTCGGCGAGGTCCTGGCCCAATACGCTCGCGATCGCCAGCTCCAGGTAGTCGCGCCGCTGGTAGAAGGGAATCGCGATCGTGAGCTTTTCACTCATGCTGGGGGGCCCCGGGGGGTGCCTGCGCCCTGTGTCGGCGGCCCCAGGCGAAGAGAGCGAGGCCGAAAAGGCCCCATACCAGGGTCGCCGCGAAGACGGAGAGCGAGAGGGAGAGCGCGACCTCGGACCGCATGCCGAGTGCGCCGAAGAACTCGACGAAGAGCCACTCTCGCACCCCAGCGCCGCCCACGCTGATCGGGATCAGCGTGATCAGGATGACGAGCGGAACGATCACCGCGTACCAGTGGAACTCCAGTTGAGTGTCGAGGGGCTGGGCGAGGGCGGCGACTGCGCATACGGGGAGTACCTGGGCGACGAGACTCCAGCCGAAGGCGCGCAGCAGGGCGCTGGGCCGCTGCGAGAGTTGGGCGGTTGCGGCGAGCGCACCCTCGATGCCCCGGGCGAGCGCGTGCGAGATCCTCGCCAACGGCGAGAGCAGCCGCCGCAGCAGGCCGTGGGCCCGCGGGTGCAGGATCGCCAGGCTCGCGACCACCAGGGCGGCGGCGGCGGCGAGCGCGATGAATAGCCGGGCGCGCAGGTCGTCGCCGAGAGGAGCAAAGGGCGCCGCCGCGAGCACCACGCAGCCGAGAGCAGCCAGGCTCAGGACTCGCTCTGCCGCCGCCATGGCCAGGGGCTCCGCGCTGCTTCCCGTGTCGTGCTTTGCGTCGACTGCTCGGTAGACGTCGGTCAGGAGTGCGCTCGGCAGCACCAGGCCGAGGAAGCTTGCCACGACGTAGGCACGCAGCAACGCCGAGAAGCGCACGGCGAGCCCCGCCGCTGTGAGCAGCACCTGGAAGCGCCGCGCCACGGCGACGAAGCTCAGGCCGAAGAGCGCCAGAGCCGTACCGAACCAGGCCAGTGCGGCGGGCAGCGACGCGGTCCAGGCCGACGCGAGCGCTTCGGGAATACTGTGATCGGTGGCCGGGATCGCGAGGCGGAAAGCCATCACCAGCAATACGGCTGCAACCCCGAGACGCAGCAGCAGCCGCCCCGTCTCGCCCATCAAGTGGCACACGGCGTGGAAGGGAGGCGGCGTCGGCTTCGGAACGTGTGGAAGGTCCCCGCGACGGTGCCGACGCCGAGCGGCTCGGTTCCGGTTTCACGCTGAACCGGGGCTGTGGGATCGGGCGGAACCTTGAGCAAAGCGGTGTCGGCTTCGATCCGAAGCGGAGCGCGGCGGCAGCGGCCAGCAGGCGAAGGCTCGCCGCCGAAGGGCCGGAGGCGTTCGAGGTCTTCGAAGAAGCGCGCGTCCCGCGCTTTCGTTCGCTCCTGGGCGTGCCCATCGTCGAGCACGGGTGTTGGGTGGAGGTTGTCGAGCTCGTCTTCGCGCAGCTGCGCTGCGTGCGTTCGGGCTTCCGGGTGGGGTCGATTGCGCCCCGGGAAGCCGGTTATTGCTCGGATTTCACTCACTTCGAGTACATGGACTTCACCCGGCTCCACCGGCTCCTCGAGGCGCACGGGCTCGAGCGGGAACGGAGCGACTCCTTCCGGTTTCCCCGGGCCTTGGGTCGTATCTTTCCGCCCGGCGAGTTCGTCGCGATGGCCGACGGCCTGTTTCCCGAAGCGCCTTGCCCCGAGCGTAGAGATCCCACCCAGCGCGGGCCAGCAGGTTGTCGAGTCAGGGATGAGTCCCCGCGGGGTTGCAGGTGGGCGGGGTGCGACTACGGTATGACCCCCCGCCGCAAAAGGCAGCGGAATTTCCCCCCCGTCAACCGCGTCGAATCCCGGGAACAGGAGAGCGGAATGCGCTCGAAAGCCCACAGCCTTTGTGCCGCGTTGTGTGCTGCCCTGGTAGTGGCGTGTGGCCCCGTAGGGAGCGTGTCGCTCGCCAGGGGTTTCGACGTGGGTCAGCTCGATGCGATCGACGCGGCCATGGAGCGCAGCGCAGAGGGCTACTGGCGTTCGTGGACCATGGAGCTGGTGGACGGGTCCCTCACCTTCCGCGTGGAGGTCCCCGCTGCGCAGCCCAACGGGACCTGTGCGCAGATCGAAGGTGCCGTGCGCAATAGCGGAGAGGTTGCGGTGGACTGGAGCGCCGAACTCCTGCACCGTGGCACCGTCGTGGAGCGCTGCCGGGCCTAGTTCGATGGCGCGCGGATTCCAGTCGTGCGACCGGGACGGCGCGCATCGGGTGGGTCGGCTTCCCGGGCAGCAGGTCCAGCGGAACCCCGCGCGCCGAGACTGACGGCCGCCCCGTCGGGTTTCGTATACTTCGGTACTGCCCACTCTCTATGGGGAGGACACGCCATCCGAGTCCGTTTTTTGCTGGTTCTGGCGTGCTTCTTCCTTTCCGGTTTCGCAGCGCTCCTGTACGAGACGGCGTGGACCCGGGAGTTCGCCTTTCTCTTCGGTACCTCCGAGATCGCCATGGCGGCCGTACTGGGTGCTTATATGGCCGGCCTCGCCCTCGGTGCCGCTATCGCGGGGCGGATCACGCCGCGTGTGACGCGTCCAATCCTGGTCTACGCCGTGCTCGAACTCGTGATTGCGTTGGCTGCGCTCGGGATGCCCTTCGGGCTCGATGCGGTCAACTGGATCTACGCGAGCGCCTTCGGCGGTGCGCCGGCGCCGCCGCCTGAGGGTGCCGCCGTGGCGACGGCGTTCCAGCTCGCCTCCGCATTCCTGTTGCTGATGATCCCGACCAGCTGCATGGGTGCAACGCTGCCGCTCCTAGCGAGGCAGAGCGTCGACCGCGACTCGCAGATTGGTCCGCGCATCGGCGCCTTGTATGCGATCAACACAGCGGGCGCCATTGGCGGAGTGCTCGTGGCGGGTTTCCTGCTCCTGCCCGAGATCGGACTGCGCAAGACCGTGTGGGTCGGCGTGGCGGTGAACGTACTGGTCTTCGTCGTGGCCGCCTTCATCGGTCGCACGCCCGGCGGCCTTGCCCCCGAGCCGATTCGACGTCGCGTCGGGTTCTCTTGGGTCCTCCCGGTCATTGCGCTCTCGGGCGCTGCCTCGTTCGTGTACGAGGTGCTGTGGATTCGTCTCCTGGTGCACCAACTCGGGGGCAGCGTCTATGCCTTCGCGACGATGCTCGGGAGCTTCCTCACCGGCATCGCCCTGGGCGGGGCCATTGCGGCTCCGATCGCCCGGCGCAGAGAGCGCGCCGCAGTGGGGTTCTTGGTGGCGGAGGTAGCGGTCGGGGTGTTGGGCCTGGTGACCTTCCTGGCCGCCGACCGGCTGCCGGATTTAGCCGCGGTGCTCGGCGTCTCCGGCCCCCAAGATCTGGCGCGCAGCGCCCTGGTCGCCGCCGCCGTCCTGGTGCCTCTCGCCACTGCGGTCGGAGCGACATTCCCCTTTGCGGTGCGGATCGCGGCGCGAGATGCCGCCGACGCGGCGGCGGCGAGCGCACGCGTCACTGCCTGGAACACGCTGGGGTCGATCTTGGGATCGCTCGGTGCGGCCCTGTTCTTCCTGCCGGGCCTGGGATTCGCGGGAACGGTGCAGCTCGCGGCGGGGACCAATTTCGCTCTCGCAGCGGTTGCGGCCGTCGCAACCGGCCGTCGCGTCTTTGCCGTCGTTTGCGCCGCGACGCTCGCCGCGTGTCTGATCTTCGCTCCCCCGGTTCCGTGGAAGCTGGTGAAAAAGTCTGCGCTGTCGGGCAGGGATGGGTCCAGGAATACCGTGTATTTCGCCGTGGGGCGCGGGGCGACGGTGCGGCTGGAGCGGGTGAAGGGCGGTTACCAGCTTTTCACGAACGGCCTACCCGAGTCGCACATCGAATCGCGGACGCAGCCGCCGCAGAGTCATCGACTGACGGATGTGATGGGGCTCGTGACAACTCTGCTGCGGCCGGGGGCCGAGCGGCTACTCGTCGTCGGGATGGGTGGCGGGTCGGTTCTCGAGGCGATTCCGCCCTCGATTCGAAGGATCGACGTCATCGAGATCGAGGAGGAGGTGGTCGAGGCGAACCGTCAGGCCTCGGAGGTTCGGCGCAACGACCCGCTCGAGGATCCCCGGCTCCACACCTTCATCAACGATGCCCGAGGCGCGCTGATACTCTCCGAGACGAAATACGACGGCATTGTGGCCCAGGCATCTCATCCCTGGACGGCTGGTGCGGCTCATCTCTACACCCGCGAGTTCTTCGAGTTGGTGCGGGAACGCCTGGTGCCCGGCGGTGTCTTCAGCCAGTGGATGGGGCTGCCATTCGTAGATGAACCGCTGCTGCGCACACTGGTTGCGACCATGTCCTCGGTATTCCCGTACGTCGTGGTTTTCCATCCCGACGCAGGCGGTCTCATCTTTGCAGGATCGGATGAGCCCCTTTCGTTGCTTCCGGGCGTGCGGCGCGGGTTCGAAGAGCAGCCCGAAGCGCTGGAGCGCTTCGGGCTCTACGCCGTCGAGGATCTGGCTGCGATGCTCCTGCTCGACGAGGAGGGCGCAGTGGCTTTCGGGGCGGGCGCTCCCCTCAACACCGACGATCACAACCTGCTCGCAGCCCGGTCCTCCCGGCTCTCGAGGGGACAATCGATGAATATTCGGAGGCTCGTCAATATCGTGGGCGGAAACGATGCGTTGATCGGGATCTCGGCGGAGCTCCGCCCCCAACGTCTCGTCCGGGTCCTCGCAGGCGGGCGCAAGCTGCGCGCCGAGAGAATCGCCGAAACGCTGTCCGACGGCGATCGCGAGGTCGCGCTGGGCTGGATCGCCTTCGCGGACGGCAAACACACGGTGGCGCGAGAGCACTTTCTCGCGGGTCTCGAGGCGGGGGGAGAGCCGCACGAGGCTCAGTCGGGTCTTGCGCTCGTTACCCGAGATCGGGTCCCGGACGAGCTCGAGGGTTCGGCACGCTTGCTCGCCGAGGCGCGTATTCTCGGGTTCGAATACGACTGGGAGGGGGTCGCGCAGATCGATGACGAACTCGCCCGGATTCCGCGGGGGGATCCGCTCTTTGTCGAGGCCAACCGGCTGCGGGCCCGTTGGCGGATGGTCTCGGGCAGAAAGGAGGAGGCCGTGCCGATCCTCGACGCGATTCTGGTCGGCGGTGGACCCAGGCGGAGCATCGCTTCGATCCGGAAACTCCGTAGTCAAGCGGTCTCCGGCGCCGCGGCGGAGAAATCGCCCGACCCGGAGAGCTGAACTCGATGGGCGTCAAGTGGTTCGTCGCAATTGCAGCCGGTTTCTGGGTGGCCGGCTGCGCCGGTGGCGTGGGCGGTCCGCCGATCGCATACGAGACGGGAAGGCGCGCGGCCGCGACGGCCGATGGTCTCCACCGGCTGAAGTCCCGCCGGGTCGCGGCGGCGTACGTGCGACCGGGGGCGAGCTTCGTCGGCTATCGCAAGATCTTGATTGAGCCGGTGGAGTTCTTCTACGAGAGCGAGAAGCGGTCCGAGAGTTCCGGGCGGAGGGTGGTTCTGTCAGAAGCTGCGGAAGATCGCTTGCGCCAGCTTTTTCAGGAGGGGCTGGAAGAGGAACTCGGTGCCAGCCCGTCGTTCGAGATCGTCGAGGAGCCCGCGCCGGACGCGCTTCGTGTGAGGGTCCACGTCGTGGATCTGGTGGTCAAGGTGCTCTCGGTCGAGGGCAAGAGGAAGATCCACAGCTTCGGAGACAGTGAGATGACCGCACTGCTCGACGTCTCCGACTCGGAGAGCGGAGTGCCAATCGCGCGTTTGGTGGATCGCAGGCGGCTGGGATCCACTGAGACGATGAGCATGGCCGAACTCATGCCCGATTCAGGAGGGTGGGGCCGACAACTGATGCCAACCCTCGTCAGCTTGCGCAGCGGCAAGAAAACTGCTGCGATCCAAAGCGCAGAGGCGCAATGGATGAACAGCCGGCGGCTTTTCCGCCGCTGGGCCCGTGTGCTGCGCGAGGGTCTAGAGGAACTGACCGTGCTCGGCCCCATCCCGGTGCTGGTGCCCGCTCAGTAGCAGGGAGAGATCGAATGAGAAGGCAACTGGGGGGGTTGGCGATCGCGGCGGCACTAGCCGGCTGCAGCGAGCCGGCGGAGCCGCGATTGGAGGCGCCGGCCGGGGAGGCCGAGGCAGCCGCGGGGGCCGAGCAAGAGGAATCGGTGGCGGCGGGCTGTCGCCAGAACGAAACCCTGCGACAGGCATTCTTCGGTGAACTCCACGTGCATACCCGCTACTCGATGGACGCGTACTCGTGGGACGTGCGTGCCACCCCCGACGACGCCTACCGTTTTGCGAAGGGTGAGACCATCGCCCTGCCGCCGCTCGACGCGGACGGAAAGCAGACGCGCACGATCCAGATCGAACGTCCGCTCGACTTCGCTGCGGTGACGGACCACGCCGCCTATCTGGGCCCGGTCGAGGCCTGTACCCGGGAAGGCTCACCGGTCTACGATGTCTCCGGCTGCCGGGTCTTCCGCGGTTCAGGGCTCCCCGAGTCGGTTCGCGGTGACCTCGGCGCACGGATCGTCGGGTTCTTCGACATTCCCGACGGCGAGCTTCCGTTGACCTCGATACTCGATCCGACGTCGTTCTCGGCGTCGATTTGCGGTGAAGACGGCGCACGTTGTCGAGAAGAGCGCGCCTCGGTTTGGGAAGAGATCCAGGCGGCCGCCGAGCGCTGGAACGACACGTCCCCCGATTGTCGCTTCACCGCGTTCAAGGCCTACGAATACACCGCGACACCCCAGCTTTCGAAGGTCCACCGCAACATGATCTTTCGCAATGCCGTCGTACCGGGACTCCCGATTTCCTGGATGGACGAGCGCGACGTGCAGGGTCTGTGGCGTCAGCTCGAGCTTCAGTGCATCGACGCCGGAACCGGGTGCGACGTATTGACGCTTCCCCACAACTCAAACCTCTCGAACGGTCGCATCTTCACGCTCGGCTACCGGGACCTGCCGATGGAGGAGCAACTCGTGCATGCCCGGCGTCGGGCAGCACTCGAGCCGCTGGCGGAAATCAGCCAGATCAAGGGCGATTCGGAGTGCCGCAACGGCATGTGGAAGATCGCCGGAGGTACGGACGACCTCTGCGAGTACGAAAAGATTCGGCAGATGTGGGGTGCACCTGAGGACTGTGAAGACGGCACCGGCATGGGGGCTCTCGTGAACCAGGGCTGCCAGTCGCGCCTCGACTTCGTGCGCTACGCGCTCATCGAGGGGCTCGTCGAGGCCGAGCGCATCGGCGTCAACCCGATCAAGGTGGGCGCCATCGCCGCTACCGACACCCACGATTCGAACCCGGGGGACACCGAGGAGTGGAGCTTCCCGGGGTGGAGCGGCATTCAGGACTCCTCCAGGGCAAAGCGCCTGGGAGACGAGGCTCTCGCCGATGCGCCGGTGGGGCAGCGGTTTGGGCTGGTTTCGAACCCCGGCGGCCTGGCGGGGGTCTGGGCGGAGGAAAACTCTCGGGACAGCCTCTTCGACGCCATGAAGCGCCGGGAGACGTTCGGGACCAGCGGCCCGCGGATGAAGCCGCGGTTCTTCGGCGGCTGGGGCTATGTCACCGATCTCTGCGACGCGAAGGACTTCGTCGCGCAGGGCTACGCGCAGGGAGTTCCCATGGGCGGTGACCTGCCGCCGCAGCCTGCGGGAACGGCAGCGCCGGTCTTTGCGGTCTCGGCCTTGCGCGACCCCGGGACACCAGAGCGTCCGGGCGGCCAACTCCAGCGCATGCAGATCGTGAAGGGCTGGGCCGGAGAGGACGGGGTCTTTCACCAGGCCGTCCACGACGTGGCGGGCTCGGCGGACAACGGCGCGGGCGTCGAGCTGGATTCCTGTAAGCCGACCGGCCCGGGCGCCGATTCGCTCTGTGCCGTGTGGACCGACCCGGACTTCGACTCGTCGAAGCACGCCGTCTATTACGCGCGCATCGTCGAGAACCCGAGCTGCCGCTGGAACACCTGGCAGTGCCTCGAGTTTGCCGAGGACGAACGGCCCGCTGCTTGCGATGATCCGGCGCTGCCGAAGGTGATCCAGGAGCGTGCCTGGACTTCACCGATCTGGTACGTGCCCACGGGTTCCTGATCAAGGAACACGCGACGCCCGTCCGGGTTCGTCATGAGGGCGGCGAACGGCCTGGAGCAGTAGCTCCAGGGGTCTGTTATCCTCCGTTTGTTCTGTCCCTCGGACGGGAAGAAATTGGTGTGGTTCGAGCACTTGCCCTTGCGCTGACAGTGCTGACCGGCTTCTCCGGCCTCGTGTACGAGGTGGCCTGGCAGAAGTATCTCGCCGCTCTGCTCGGTTCTCATAGCGAGGCGACCGCGGCGGTGCTCGCAATCTTTCTCGGAGCGCTGGCGGCCGAGATCGCGGACGAACTCTTCCGGCGCTACTACAATCACGGCAGCCCGTTTTCGGAAGACGCAGCGGATCGGGTTCGGACGGCGTGCGAGAACGCAGAGGCTTGCGGGCGATAGCTGGCGAATTCGGGCCGGACGACGAATTTTTGGGACGCATGCACCATGTCGGAACCGACGATCTCCATCGCGCTCGCCGCATACAACGGTGCGCGCTATGTGCGGGAACAGCTCGACAGCTTTGCGGCTCAACGCCGGTTGCCGGACGAACTGGTCGTATGCGATGACGCATCGACGGACGGCACCGCGGAGCAGGTGGAGTGCTTCGCCAAGGGGGCGCCCTTCGAGGTGCGTCTCGAGCGGAACCCGCGGACCCTGACCACTACACCGAACTTCGAGAAGGCCATTTCGCTCTGCCGGGGCGACCTGATCTTCCTGTCCGACCAGGACGACGTGTGGCTGCCCGAGAAGCTCGACGAGATGGCGGGGCACTTCGAGGCCCATCCGGAAGCGGGCGGGCTTGTCTGCAACGGGTCGGTTTGCGGTCCAGACCTCGAGTCGCTCGGTCATTCCCTTTGGGAGGCCCTGTGGTTCAGAGCTTCGGAACAGCGGCTCGTTCGCGAGGGGAGGGCCATCGATGTCTTCGTCAAGCACGTGGTGGCATCGGCCAATACGCTGGCGTTCCGGGCGACCTTCCGCGATCTGGTGCTGCCGTTCCCAGATCTCCACGACTGCGCCGAAGCCTGGACCGCCACGTTGATCGCGGCGGTCGCGGACTTTCATATTCTGGACCGGGAGCTGATTCGCTATCGGCTCCATGGGGAGAACCAGTTCGGAAGTCATCGCTTCAATCTCCGCGAGCAGATCGCGTTGGCGCGCTGGCAGGTTTCGGAGGGCATCTTCTCGCACGGGGAGCGTCTCTACGCTGCGGTCGAAGCACGGCTCGAGGACACGAACGCATCGACTCGACGCGCCTCGGAGGCGGCGCTCGATCTGGTGCGCGGCAAGGCCGCGCACTCGAGGACACGCGACCGCATGCCGGAAGGGCTCCTGGCGCGACTGCCGGTGATCGCGCGGGAAACCTTGAACCGCGGCTACTGGCGCTATTCCTATGGCGCCAAGAGTGTGGCCCAGGATCTCTTCTTCCGCTGATCCCACAGGCCCCCGTTCGCGCTCTCGGAAGCCGTGGGTTCCGATGGGTTTCCCGTTTTCGGATTCGGTCATGCCTGGCGCATCCGCGCCGAAGAGGTCATGTTGGCCGCCTCGTTGGGAAGTGAGTACGAAGCCTACCGGGGGCGAATTGCACGGCTCCTCCCCGGGCTCTATTGACCTGCTTCCGGATGGGCGTCGAGCAGAGAAGGAGGGCGAAATTTTGATGCTGCATCCCGAACGGCAGATCCGAGCGCTCATTCTCGCAGGGATCGTATTCGCGCTCGTCTCCTGTGAGCCGCAGGATTACCGCCCGGGTTTCTGGCTGTCCGGGGAGGTCGAGCAGACTCCGGTCACGGACTGGTCGTTCACCGACAAAATTCCGGAGATCTTCGTCGAGACGCGTACCTGGTACGGCATTCCCCATTCCGTGACGACCGTTTGCGCCGTGCACGACGGGGCACTCTATGTACCTTCCGTATACCTGGAGGGAGGGGAGTTTCCGGACGCCCGTTTCTGGAATCGAAACGTGGTTCGAGACTCCCGAGTCCGGCTCAAGATCGGTGAGCAAGTTTTTGAGCGTGAAGCGGTGCTCGTCGAGGACTCCGCTGAATGGAATGCCGTGTTGTCCGCCTTCAGCGGAAAGTTCGCCTTCTGGAAGGGCCTCGCTGAAAAGTCCGAGGCCGAACGTCCGAAGCTCGTCTTCTTTCGGATGGATCCCCGTTAGACCAGCGCTGGCTGAGGCGGTCAGGACGCCGCTGCATCGCGCTGGTCGAGCCCGCACGGTTTACGTAGCGATCGAAAATCCGGAGCGAAGCAGTGGGAGAAGCCGGTTCATCGGGCGCTGCTGGCGAGTCGTCGCAGAGTGCGCGGAGCATGCCCCGCAATGGCCGCCACGATGGGCAGAAACATCAGGTCCAGCGGAAATCGCAGCCGGCCCTCGACCAGGTGACTGGTTGCGGCCGGAAGCATCACGCCCAGGAACGCGAGCGCGAGGAACGCCGCCTCGAGCGGTGCGACGCGAGCCCGCATCGCGAGCCCACCCGCTGCCGCGGTCCAGAAGACCGCGAGAAACCACGTGCCCGGCGAGGGCCAGTCCCGGTAGAGCGATACCAATTCCAGGTGGTAGTAGGGGCGCATCGGAAGCGTGAGTTGTGTTGCCAGTTCGCCCGTGAAGCTGGAGAGGGCGGGACCCGGGTGCGCGAGGAGGAAGCGCATGGCGTCGCGCTCCTCGGCGGCGATGCGGGCCGCGGGTTCGAAGTCGCGGTAGCGCCGGGTGCAGGCCTTCCGCAGCGTCTTGAAGCTGCCCTGGCCGAGTTCCGCCTGCAGCCGCGGCACGCTGTAGCAGGCCAGGTTTCGCGCCGGGATCTCCGAGAGCACGGCGGCGTCGTGGTGGAGCCAATTCGAGGTCAGAATGAAACCCGGCACGAGAAAGCCCAGTGTCCAGAGAGCCGCGACGGTAGAAAGACGACGCATCCCGCTTCACGAGCAGGAGCGGGAGCACCGCGGGAAGCCAGAAGAAGGTGAGGCGCAGCGATTGCACCAGCAGCCACAGGGCACCCGCCAGCGCCGCCGCCGGTCCGGATTCCGACTGGCGCCAATACAGCGTGGCGGCGATCGCTCCGACTGCCGCGAAACCGTGGAGGCCGTCGGTTGCGAGGAGCGGGGAGAGTTGCAACGCGTTGGGCCACCAACAGAAGGTGAGAGCGGCGAAGACCATGTCGAGCGGACGAGCCGTTTCGCGGAGAGTCAACCAACCGATCGCCAGCGCCGCGAGTCCGGCAAAGAGTGGCGTCAGCCACAAGACGTTTCGCGGGCTGCCGGTGAAACGTTCCGCCACCAGCAGCAGCGCGGGGTAGCCCGGAGGCCGCTTGAGGCTCGAAGTCTCGAAGATCCCGTGCTCGCGCAGCTCCTGCATAACGCGCAGGTACCCGGCTGTATCCGGTGTCGCGAAGGGATCCCGGCCTGCATCGCACGCGAAGTTCGAAAGCTGACACCCGTAGGCACTGGCCAGAAACGCGAGATTGGCCGCATGCAGAAGGACTGCGGCGCACGCGATCCCTATGAGCGCGATCCCGACCCGGTGTCGCGTGGTCCACGGCTTGCGCCGAAGAGCCGTCGGCCGGTCGGTCGGGCCCGGAGTCACGCAGCCGATCATACACTCGAAAGCCGGTCTCCCGGGACTTCGTCGCGGGTCCCCGGTCATGCATTTCATCGAGTCTTTGTCCTTCTCGAGGAGCCCGCAGGTGTCGATGCGTCGAATCCGAAGATGAATCGCATGTCCACGTAGTAGAATGTCCGGGGAGGCTGCATATGCTCGAAGGCGTCATGCTGCTCTGGTTTATCTTGACCGGGATGTCGGTTCTCTGCGTGGCAATCGACATTCGGAGGACGCCTGAAGCAACCGTTCTGAAGTGGGGTTTCGTGATCCTGACGCTCTTCACGGGACCGTTCGGCGCGTTCTTCTACGTGCTGGGGTGCAGGGAGCCGCTACCGGGTACACACGAACAGTACGTGTCCGCCACGTGGCGGCAGGTGCTCGGCTCGACGATGCACTGTGCCGCGGGCGATGGCCTCGGCATCATCACCGGCGCTGCGATCGGTTGTCTGCTGGAACTCGATCCGCTACTCGACGTCACCCTCGAATACGTCCTGGGCTTTGGCTTCGGTTGGACGTTCTTCCAGGCGTACGCCATGCGCGACATGGCGGGTGGTGATTACGGCAAGTCGCTCAAGATGACATTCATCCCCGAGTTCTATTCGATGAACCTCCTGATGGCGGGCATGCTCCTCGTTTCGAAATTCTGGATGCCGGTGGTCGACGGTGCGGACGATCCGCTCGCTGCGGCGTTCTGGTTCATCATGTCAATTGCGTTGCTGGTCGGTTTCATTTGTGCCTACCCGATGAACTGGTGGCTCGTCACGTGGCACCTCAAGCACGGCATGATGACCGTGCGTGCCAACTCCCACGCGATGCACACGATGAAGAAGATGGACGTCGGGGGCGGTGGGGCCATGGCGGGCATGCATCACGGTGAAGGTTCAGGCGATGGCGATATGGCGGGCATGCATCACGGTGAAGGTTCAGGCGATGGCGATATG
>PBYF01000065.1 GCA_002729515.1 Deltaproteobacteria bacterium | reverse complement strand
GCGATTTCAGGCGAGGGCGCTACGCCCGCTCCGGGGCGATTTCAGGCGAGGGCGCTACGCCCGCTCCGGCGCGATTTCAATCGAGGGCGCTACGCCCGCTCCGGCGCGATTTCAGGCGAGGGCGCTACGCCCGCTCCGGCGCGATTTCAATCGAGGGCACGGTCCGGGTTCAGTGCTGGGCCTCACCCGTCATGGGAACGAAGCGCACGCCAACGCTGCGTTCTCGCACTACACCGTCAGCCTCGCGCTTGATGACCATCAGCTCCTGGTGAAAACGGCCGACGGGCAGGACCAGGCGACCGCCCACGGCCAGCTGTTCCACCAACGGCTCGGGCACGTGGTCCGGTGCGGCGGTCACCACGATCGCGTCGAAAGGCGCCTTCTCGGGCCAGCCGCGGTAGCCATCCCCCTCGCGCAAGTGGATGTTTTCGTACCCCAGGCGCGCGAGGTCCGCACGGGCCCGCTCGGCGAGCTCGGGAACGATCTCGATCGAGTAGACCTCGTTTGCGGTTTCGGCGAGCACCGCGGCCTGGTATCCGGAGCCGGTTCCGATCTCGAGCACCCGTTCGCTTCCGTCGAGCTCGAGCAGCTGCGTCATCAGGGCGACGATGTACGGTTGCGAAATCGTCTGGCCGCTGCCGATCGGAAGCGGACTGTCCTGATAGGCGTGACCCCGCCGCGACTCGGGTACCAATTCGTGCCGGGGGACCTTTCGCATCGCCGCGAGGATGCGCGAATCCCGGATGTCGCGGGCAGCCAGCTGGCGGTCGACCATTCGACTGCGCTCATCGGCAAAGGCGTCGGGCAGCTCCTCTCCCCTCACGTCCGCGGTTTCGGCGTCCCGCGACTCGGCGCAGCTCACGCCGGCGCTTCCGGAAATTGCCAGCACCAGATTGGCCAACGCGAGGGCTCCGACACGGCGCACCCGGATCCCCGGCTTCTCAGCGCAGCTCGCGGTAGAACGCGCGCACGTCTTCCACCAGCACGGCGGGCTCCTCGAGCGCCGCAAAATGACCGCCGGATTCCATGACGGACCAGTGGCGCACATCGAAACTCGCCTCCGCCCAGCGCCGGGGCGGGCGGATGATCTCCTTGGGGAAAATCGCACAGCCCGTCGGCACCTCGAGGCGCGCTCCGGCAGGTCCGAACAGACCGGAGCGCATCGACTCGCAATAGAGCCGAACAGACGAATTGATGGTGTGCGTCACCCAGTAGATCATCACGTTCGTCAGCAGCTCGTCCTTCGTGAAGCAGCGCTCGACATCCCCGTCGCAATCGCTCCAGGTGCGGAACTTCTCGACGATCCAGCCGGCCAGGCCGGCGGGTGAGTCCGTGAGCGCGTAACCGAGGGTCTGGGGCTTGGTGCCCTGGATCTTCTGGTAGCCGGTCTCGTTCGCCTCGAACTCTCCATAGGACGCAAAGCCCGCGACCTCCTCGGGCGTCACTCCTTCCATGGGATCGGCGGCGCCCGCCGGCGGACCGGCCGGCACCATGTTGAGATGGATTCCCGCCACGTGCTCCGGATCCACGTGCCCGAGGTGCACGGAGATGATCGCGCCCCAGTCTCCGCCCTGGGCGCCGTAGCGCGAGTAGCCCAGGCGCGCCGCGAGCTTCGCAAACGTCTGGGCCACCCGGCGCACGTCCCAGCCGGGCTCCGTGGTGGGCCCCGACCAGCCGTAGCCCGGGATGGATGGGCAGACCACGTGGAACGCATCCCGGGCATCGCCGCCGTGCGCTTCGGGGTCCGTGAGCGGGCCCAGGATCTTGTAGAACTCGAATACCGAGCCGGGCCAGCCGTGAGTCACCACCAGCGGCAGGGCGTCCGCGACGGGCGAGCGCGCGTGAAGGAAATGAACGTTCTGTCCATCGATGGCGGTACGGTAGTGCTCGTAGCGATTGAGCTCCCGCTCCCATGCGTACCAGTCGTATTTCGTGCGCCAGTACTCACACAATTCCTTCAGGTATCCGAGATCGGTTCCGTAGTCCCAGCCCGAGCCGGGGATCTGATCGGGCCAGCGCGTGCGGTCGAGCCGGTCGCGAAGATCCGCGAGATCCGCTTCCGAGACCTCGATCTTGAACTGCTCGATTGCTTCACTCATGACGGCTGACCTCCGAGCGCCGCGACGACTTCCGGCGGTGCCTGAACCAGTTCGATCAAGACACCCTCACCGCCAAAGGGCGCGGCCTCGTTGCCCTTCGGGTGAATGAAACAGACGTCGTGCCCCGCGGCGCCCCTGCGAATACCGCCCGGTGTGAAGCGCACCCCCTGTTCCGCAAGCCAGGAAACCGCCGCTGCCAGATCGTCGATCCACAGGCCGACGTGGTTGAGTGCCGGGTCGTGCACCCGCGGGCGCCCAGCGGGATCGATCGGCTGCATCAGGTCGACCTCGACGGCAAGCGGACCTGCACCCGCCTCGGCGATATCCTCGTCGACGTTCTCCGACTCGCTGCGAAAATTTCCCTTGGCGGTGAGCCCGAGCAGATCGATCCACAGCCGGCGCAACGCGTCCTTGCTCTGCGCCCCGACGGCAATCTGCTGCACACCGAGCACGCGAAACGGTCGATCGGGCACAGACTCCTCCGGAACGGGCAAGACTACCGCAAGCCACGTCCCAGCAGGTACCACTCCGTCGTGCCCTTGCGGCTGGCCTTTGGCTTCAGGCTTCGGGCTCGGACGAACCGCGTCTCGAGCCGCTTTGCGATCTGCTGCACCTCGGGACCCTCGAGCAGTTTCACGAGCAGGTCGCCGCCCGGGCGCAGCAGGTCGGTCAGCAGCGCCTCGATCGCCTGGACGAGCGCCTCCTCCCGGGCGCGATCCGTGTCCCGGATCCCCGTGAGCTTCGGCGCCGCGTCGGAGAGCAGCACGTCGGCCGGACCGCCCAGCGCCGCGCGCACCCGGGCCGCGACGCCGGGTGCAGTCAGGTCCGCTTCGAGAACGCTGACGTTCGCCTCTTCGAGCGGCGCATCGAGCGCGCGGACGTCGACGCCGACCACGCGTCCTTCGGCGCCGACGGCACGGGCCGCCACCTGGAGCCAACCGCCGGGCCAGCAACCCAGGTCGGCGACGCGAGCACCGCGTCGCAGCAGCTGCTCGCGCTGCTGGATCTCCTCCAGCTTGTACGCGGCACGCGAGCGGAAGCCCTCGCGCTTCGCGCGCTGGTGGTAAGCATCCTTGCGGTGGTAGTTGGCCACGGAGAATGGCTCCGCGGGGAAATGGTCAATCGGTCTTCTTGGTGGTCCGAACCTGGATGAGGCCGTTTCGGTGGCCGGGTACCGAGCCCCGCACGTAGAGCAGCCCCCGGTCTCCGTCGATCCGAACCACCTCGAGGTTTTTCACCGTGACTCGTTCGGCGCCCAGCTGGCCCGCCATCTTCATTCCCTTGATGACGCGACCCGGGTAGGCACCCGCACCAATGGCTCCGCCGTGCCGCGTGTTCTCGTGGGTGCCGTGGGTGCGCCGCTTCACCGCAAAGTTATGACGCTTCACGACGCCGGCGAAGCCGCGGCCCTTCGAAGTCCCGGTGACATCGACGTGCTCCCCGACCGAGAAGATGTCGACCTTTACCTGATGACCCAGTTCCAATGCTTCGGCCTCTTCGGGCGTGACGCGACTCTCGCGGAGATGCCGGTGCGGCGCAGCACCCGATTTCTGGTGGTGCCCGGCGACCCCCTTCGAGGTGCGTCCCGGCTTGCGATCGCCGAAGCCGAGTTGGACAGCGGTATAGCCGTCCTTGTCCTCGGTCTTCTTCTGCACCACCGTATTGGCACCCGCCTCGAGCACCGTGACGGGGATGCATTCCCCGGTGTCGGTGAAGATCTGGGTATTTCCGACTTTGCGGCACAAAAGCTGGAGCGGCACGGATCAATTCTCCAGACGCGGCGCCGGGTTGGGGACCCGGCGGAGGCGGCGCAATATAGGAGGCTTCGCGCGGCATGTCGAGCCAGTCCCAGAGCGTTCCGGGCCGCCCTTGAGAGCGCGCCGCCGCATCCTGGTCCTGGGCCTCGATGGAACCGCCCTCGAGGTACTGCGTCCCCTCGCCGCTGCAGGGCACCTCCCCCAACTGGCGCCCTGGCTGGACCAGGGGGTGGTTCACCCGCTGCGCAGCACGGTCCCAGCCATGAGCTTCCCGGCCTGGTCGACGTTCCAGACCGGTCTCGACCCCGGAGCGCACGGCCTGTTCGATTTCACGCAGAAGCTGCCCGGCGCCTACCGGATCCGCTTCACCCACGCCGGCGACCGTTCCGGAGAGTCGCTCTTCGGCGCCGTGACCCGGGCCGGGGGCACGCTGCTGGCCCTCGGTATGCCCGCGACCTTTCCGCCCGAGCCCGTCAACGGCTTGCTGGTGCCCGGCTTCGACGCGCCCGTCTCGACCGGCAGCGAGGGCCGCTCCGCGAGCGACCCCGCCCTTTACGCCCAAGTAGCCGCGCGCACCGGAGCGTGGATGCAACCGGGCCTCGACGAGGCCGCTGCGGAAGAGGGCTGGCACGACCGCGCGGCCGAGCACCTCGTCGCTCGCGTCGAGCGCAAACGCGCCTTCGCACTCGAAGCGCTGACGCAGCTGCGCGCCGCGGGCAGCAACCCCGATCTCGCGTGTGTGATCTTCTCCGAGAGCGACACCGTGGCGCACCACTTCTGGCGCGACCACGACCCGCAGTCACCGCGCCACCAGCCGGACGCGAGCCCCGCACGACGCAACGCAGTGACGAAGGTCTACACCGCACTCGACAGCGCCTGCGGCGAGCTGCGCGCCGCCTTCGGCGGGGATGCCCTCTGCGTCGTCGTCTCGGACCACGGATCCGGCGGAGCGGCACGCCAGGTGGTTCACCTCGGCCGCCACCTCGTCGAAACCGGGCTGCTCGTGCGCTCTCCCGCGGGTGGAGACGCGCTGGCGCGCGGCGCGCGCGATCTGGCCCTGCGCGCGTTGCCACCGCGGGTCGCCGAGCGGGTCTTCCGGCGCTTGCGATCGGCCGCTGCGCGCGTCGAGAGCACCGCGCGCTTTGGGGGCAACGACTGGAAGCGCACGGTCGCCTTCACCGAGGACGTGAACACCCAGCCCGGCGTCTGGATCAATCTCGCCGGGCGCGAGGCCGAGGGCTGTGTTGCACCGGGCGACTACGAGCGCGTTCGGAGCGACGTGATCGATGCGCTGGAAGACTGGAAACTCCCTGACGGCGGGCCGGTCGTCGCCCGCGCCAGGCGCCGGGAGGAAGTCTACGCCGGCGCCCACGTCGAGCGCGCGCCCGATGTCGTGGTGGAACTCGCCGACGCCAACGGCTACGGCCTCTCCCTCGTCCCGACTCCGTGGCACACCGGCAGGGTCGCTTCGGTTCGCAGCCTCGAAGACAGCGAGTTGGGCGGCGGGCGCGGGCGCGGCATGAACGGGATCCATCGGCCCGACGGCGTGTGGATCGCCCACGGCGAGGACGCCGCTGTCCCGGTCGGCGCCCAAACCCCGCAGCTGCGCGATGTGGCACCTGCGCTCGCCGCCGCGCTGGGCCTGGCCTGGGCACCTCGGGACCTCGGCCCCGGGGAGCCGGCGGCGTACACTCCGGAGGAAGAGGCGCAGGTAGCCGAACGGCTGCGCGCCCTGGGGTACATCGACTGAGCGCGCATCGCCCGGATCTGTCTCTCGTCTTTCCCGTCTTCGACGAAGAGGAGAGCCTCGGCCCGCTCCTGGATGCGGCGCTCGCCCTCGCGCCGCGGCTCGCCGCCGACCACGAGATCATCGTGGTGGACGACGGCTCCCGCGACGCCAGCGCCGCCGTCGCCGCCGACTACTGCCGCCGCAACCCATCCGTGCGCCTGCTGCGCCACGCCGCGAACCGCGGCTACGGTGCGGCCCTGCGCGCCGGTCTGCAGGAGGCCCGCGGCGAACTCGTCTTCTTCACCGACGCCGACCTCCAATTCGATCTCTCCCAGCTATCCGACCTGCTGAGCCACGCGCGCGATTTCGACATCGTCGCCGGCTACCGCGAACCGCGGCGCGATCCGTGGGGACGACGCGGCCTCGCCTGGATATGGGGATCGCTCGTGAACCGGCTCTTCGGACTGCGCGTCCGGGACATCGACTGCGCCTTCAAGGTCTTTCGCCGCCACGTAATCGAGACGATCTCCATCGCGTCTCTCGGTGCTTTCATCAACACGGAGATCCTGGTGCGCGCCAAGCAGTCGGGTTTTCGCATCCACCAGATCCCGGTCACCCACCGGCGGCGTCGCTTCGGACGCCAGAGCGGTGCGAGCCCCCGAGTGATCGTGCGGGCGCTGCTGGAACTCGTGAGTCTGGCACGCGAACTGCGCCGCGACATTCCGCACACTCTCCCCATCGGAGAGGAGCGATGAGCGGAACCCGGATCGCGTTACTCGCGGCGTTTCCTTTTCCGGCACCGCTGGGTTCACAGCACTACTGCGCCGAACAGGCTGGCGCACTCGCCCGGGCGGGTGCGCACGTCACGCTATTTTGTTATGCAAGGGGAGAAGGTTCCATTCCGGATGGGATCCGGGTAATCCGGACACCTCGCTCTCTCTCGCCCCGGGCGCTTCGCGCGGGCCCGAGCCCCGGAAAGCCGCCCGCCGACTTGGCGCTGGCGGCGACCTTTCTGCGCCGCAGCCGAGCCGAGGACTTCGACGCGGTGCTGGCGCACAACGCCGAAGCCGCCGCCATCGCGCTCGCGGTACGGGCGGTCGGTGGACCGCCCGTGGTATACGTCGCACACGCCCTGCTCGGCTGCGAGCTGGACGCGTGGGCACCGGGCTGGCTCGCGGGCACGGCGCGCAGTGGCGGTGCGCTCGCGGACCGGTGGCTCGCGTCGCGCGCCGATGCCGTAGTCGCGCTCTGCGACGCCGCTGCCGCCGCGTTGCGCCCGCACGCGCGCGGTCCCATCGCGGTGCTCCCACCCGGTCACCGCGCGGAACTTCCGCCTACACACGAACAGAAGCGGCGGGTCTGCGCGCGCGCGGGCGTGGCGCCTGGGGCGTTCGCGCTCTACACCGGCAACGTGGACCGCTACCAGGAGCTTCCGGTGCTCGCCGCAGCTGCGCGGTCCACGCCCGAGCTTCCGGTACTGGTTGCGACCCACGGCGACGCGCGCTTCGAGACACCGCACGTACGCTGCGTGCGCGTTA
Source organism: Deltaproteobacteria bacterium (assembly GCA_002729515.1). Classification (GTDB taxonomy): domain Bacteria; phylum Myxococcota_A; class UBA9160; order UBA9160; family SMWR01. The sequence continues at coordinate 7,687 of PBYF01000065.1, read as the reverse complement.
CACCCGAAGAGGCGCGCGTCCTCGCGCACACCTGCTCGCTGTCGCTCGTGACGCGCCGGCGCCCCGGAGGGTTTCCGATCAAGCTGCTCCAGTACATGGAGGCGGGATGCGCGATCGTGGCGTGCGAGGCAATCGCCCACGGCTTGACGCACGACCGCGACGCCTGGCTCGTGTCCCGCGACGCCGGACCCGATGCGTTCGCCCGCGCGCTGCGCACGCTGAACCGCGATCCCGGGCGGCGCGCCCGGCTCGGTCGCGGCGCCCGCGCGACACTCGCGGCTCATCACGACTGGAGCTCACTCGCCCCCCGCACCCTGGCCCTGGCAGACGAGGCGCGCGGTTGCCCGCCCGCTCCACGGGCCCTCGCCACGCGGAGTCCCTCGCCATGACCATTGCCAGAAAGTTCGTCTTCATCACCCTCATCGGTCTGCTGGTCGGCCCACTCCTCGGCGTGGAGGGGAAGCCCCCGGCGGTGCTCGACGCGCTCTTCGGAGAGGAGCGGCGAATCGTGGCACTCGAGGCGCTGGAGACCCGGGCGCTCCTCGGCCCGGGTGAGAACCAGCGGGTGGTCGAAATCGGGCGCGACGCGCATACGAGCCACCACGTCGTGTCGATCCGCGACCGCGAAACTCCGCACCGGCACGATCGGCACGACCTCACCGTGGTGCTCCTCGAGGGCTGGGGCACGATGCAGATCGGAGACGAGGAGCGTCGGGTCGGCCAGGGCTCGATCATCTACGTGCCGCGCGGCACGCCTCACGCCTTCCGCAACCTGAGCGACACGCCCGCTGTGGCCTACGCCGTCTACACGCCCCCGTTCGACGGGAAGGACCGGGTCGTCGAGGAATAGCCCCCAGGCCCGCTCTACCGGGGCAGCCGGAGCGCCGATACCCTGGGCAGCGAAAACTCTGCGCCACCCCCTCAAAGGGGTGGCAGCGGGGCATTCGTGCGTTCGGAGGACGATCTGGCCGACCCGCCCGAGAAAACGCAGCGGCTCGAAACGCTCGACGACGTGATCGCCGGCGCGGTCTCACGCCGGAATGGCACCCGCCTGACCGGGCTGCGCGGCTCCGCCCGGGCCATCATCGCCGCACGCCTCGCCCGCGCCCACTCCGGACGCCCGGTGCTGGTAATCACCCCGGATTCGAAGTCCGCCGACCGCTTGCTCGAGGACCTGCGCTTCGCCCTCGGCGAAGTCGAGACCGGCGGACGTGTACGCGCCTTTCCGCGCCCCGACGTCCATTCCTATGAGCGTTTCTCGCCGCAGCCTTTCGTCGTCGCCCAGCGCATGGACGTCCTGTACCGCTGGCTCGCCTCGGCGACCGGCGGCAACGGCTCGGCCCCCATCGTCGTGACACCGTGGACCGCGCTGGCACAACGCGTGCCCACACGCGACAACGTGCGCGGCAAGTCGGTGCACCTCGAGGTGGGTCAGATCCTCGACCGCGACGCTCTGGTCGCGGTGCTCATCTCGGCCGGCTACCAGCGCATGCCCCTCGTCGAGGAACGCGGCGAGCTCGCCGTGCGCGGCCACGTGCTCGACCTCTTCCCGCCGCAGCGCGAGCGGCCGATTCGCATCGAGCTGATCGGCGATGAAGTCGAGCAGCTGCGCGAGTTCGATCCCGGCAGCCAGCGCTCCCAGGGAAACCTCTCGTATGCCGTGGCACCGCCGCCGCGCGAACTCCTCTTCGACCGCTCGCTGGTGATCGAACGCAGCGGGGTGATCCGAGAACACGCAGCGGAGCAGGGCGTGCCGGCGCGGGCCGTTGACGAACTGCTGGACGCATTGCTGCGCGGACATCTCCCTCCCGGCGTCGAGGCGCTGGCACCACTGCTCCAGCCAGCACTGGAAACGGTCTTCGACTTCCTGCCCGACGATACGCTCGTGGTAGTCGACGACCCGGATGCCGGCCGGGAGCGGCTCCTCCAGCACGCCGAGGAGATGATCCAGAACTTCGAGGTCGCACTCGCGAGCGGCCGGGTCGTCTCGCCCCCCGACGCCCTCGCCCTCGGTGCGGATGCGCTGCTCGAAGCAGTCGCGCGTCGCCACCCGGTCGCGCTCGAACGGCTCGCCGTCGAAGACCCCGCCGCCCGCACCGAAACAACATTGCTCACCACGCACGACCACGAGACGCTGCGCCGCGCTCTGCTGCGGGCACGGACCGGAGACGCACCCCTCGCACCCCTCGTCGAGAAACTCGCGCAGTGGGCCGACGGCGGCTGGCGCATACTGCTCACCTGCCGCGCGCTCTCCCAGGCCGACCGCCTGCGACATCTCCTCTCCGAGCACGGAGTGGCAGCACGGGTCGCGAGCGCGCCACGCCCGGAACCACAGTGGTCGCGCCAGGGCCAGGTCGAAATCCGGCTGGCGGCGCTAGAGGCCGGCTTCGAGCTTCCCATGGAGCGACTCGCGGTGGTGACAGAGGAGGAGATCTTCGGGCCGCGGGAAAAGCGCCGGGGGCGCAGCCGCTGGCCCGAGGGCGCTTCCGTCGAGTCGCTCGGCCACCTGCGACCGGGCGACTACCTGGTGCACGCAGATCACGGCATCGGGATCTACCGGGGTCTGGTGACGCTGACCCTGCGCGGGATCAAAGGCGAGTTCCTGCGTCTCGCCTACGCAGACGACGCCCGCCTATTCGTCCCGGTGCACCGGCTCAACCTGATCCAACGCTACGCCGGCTCCGACGGGCATGTTCCGCGCATCGACAAGCTCGGCGGCCAGACCTGGGAAAAGGCGAAGCGCGGTATTCGGCGCTCCCTGCGCGACATGGCCGCCGAGTTGCTGTCCGTGCACGCAGCCCGCGAGCTCGCCCCGGGCCACTCCTTTTCGCCCCGCGACTCGCTGCTCGAGGAGTTCGAGGCGACCTTTCCCTTCGAAGAGACGCCCGACCAGCTCGCCGCGATCGAGGACACGCTGGCGGACCTCCAGAAACCGAAGGCCACCGACCGGCTGGTCTGCGGAGACGTCGGCTACGGCAAGACCGAAGTGGCAGTCCGCGCCACCTTCCGCGCGGTCATGGACGGCAAGCAGGTCGCCGTTCTCGTTCCCACGACGATTCTCTGCCAGCAACACGAGGAGACCTTCCGCAAGCGCTTCGAGGGCTACCCCGTCGAAATCGAGTCCCTGTCGCGCTTTCGAACGGCGGTGCAGGCGCGGCGTGTTCGCGAGGGTCTGACCGACGGCAAGGTCGATGTCGTGATTGGAACCCACCGCCTCCTCCAGAAGAACGTGCGCTTCCGGGATCTCGGACTCCTCGTCGTCGACGAGGAGCACCGCTTCGGTGTGGCCCACAAAGAGCGGATCAAGCAACTCAAGAAAACAGTGGACGTCCTTACGCTGACGGCGACCCCGATCCCGCGCACACTCCAGCTTTCGTTCGCCGGCGTGCGCGACCTTTCCGTGATGGAGACCCCCCCGGCGGATCGCCTGGCCGTGCGCACCCAGATCTGCAAATCGTCCGAGTCGCTCATCCGCGAGGCGATCCTCCGCGAGATGAGCCGGGGCGGTCAGGTCTTTTTCGTGCACAACCGGGTGCGCACCATCGGCGCGGTCCAGCAGATGCTCGAACGCATCGTTCCCGAGGCTCGCCTTCTCGTGGCACACGGCCAGCTGCGCGAGCGCAGCCTCGAGGACGTGATGCTCCGTTTCTACCGGGGTGAAGCGGACGTTCTGCTCTGCACGACGATCATCGAGAGCGGTCTGGACGTAGCGCGTGCCAACACGATCCTGATCGACCGGGCGGACCAGCTCGGGCTCGCGCAGCTCTACCAGCTGCGGGGGCGGGTCGGCCGTTCCACCCGGCGCGCCTACGCCTACCTGTTGATCCCGGGGCAGGCAGCCCTCACCCCGGATTCCGAACGACGGCTCGAGGCGATCCAGAACCTGGCCGAGCTCGGCTCGGGCTTCCGCCTCGCAAACCTCGATCTCGAGATCCGAGGGGCGGGCAATCTGCTGGGCGCCGAGCAGTCCGGGAACCTCGCGGCGGTGGGATACGAGACGTACATGGAGATGCTCCAGGAGACGATGGACGAGCTGCGAGGCAAGGCCATCGAGCGCGAGGTCGACCCGGAGATCCGGCTGCCCGTTGCAGCGCGCCTACCCGAAGACTACGTGCCCGACGTAAGCCAGCGTCTCGTCCTCTACAAACGGCTGGCCTCGTGCCGGGAAGACGGGGAGGTCGACCGCATTCGCAACGAACTCCTCGACCGCTTCGGTGCCATGCCCGTCGAGGCCGAGAATCTGATCGCGGTCATCCGCATCAAAATCCGCGCAAGACGTCTCGGCATCGCGGCGATCGACCAGCAGAAGGGCGAACTCGTCGTGACCGCAGCCGCACAGACGAAGATCGACCCCTCGCGCCTGCTCAACCTGCTGACCCAGGCGGGCGGCGGGATGCGCGTGGCCCCGGGTCAACGCCTCTACGCACCGGTACCGGCGGGTGGAGCAGACGAACTCTTTGACGCCGTGCGCAGCCTGCTCGCGAACCTCGAGGTCGCCTGAGATACCCTGACGGCGTGTCGCGAGGGGACGTACTCGCGGTGGGACCTCTCACCGCCCTGGGAGTGGCGGCCTCGGCCCTCTTCCTGGCCGCCTTCGCCATCCATGTCTGGCTCTTGCCCATCGCGCCGGGTTTCGACGACTTCGAGCACCTCCAGGCCGCCATGGCGTGGCAACAGGAGGGTCGGCTCCAGAGCGACGGGGTCTTCGTGCGGGTTCCCCTGTGGCCTGTGCTCCTGGGCACGCCTGCCCACTTGCTCCGGCCCGGAACGGCGGTTGCCTTCGTGCAGATCGCGTGCGTGCTCGCGACACTCGCTCTGGCTCTCGCTTTCGCGCGCCGGGCTTCGGCCGAACGAGCGCTGCCCCTCGCGGCGGTGGCGGCACCGATCCTGCTCTTTGCGTCGAGTCCACAAGTGGTGCTCTACGCGCGCCACGCGGTCAACGAACTCTGGATCGGTGCGCTCGCGGCAGGGGTTCTCTTCCTGGCCGCCGCCCCGGCGCGCGGCGGCCCGCTGGCGCTCGGTCTCGCCTCTGGTGCGGCGGCGATGACGAAGCTCTCCATGGGTCTGCTCGCGGTTCCGGCGGCGGCTTTCGCGTGGCGCGGCGGCCCGCACCGGCGTGCAGCACGACTCGCCCAGCTGGCACTCGGTGCAGCACTGGTGGCAGTGCCGCTCGTCGCGCTCCACGCGACGCAGCGGCCGGGGCTTCCCCTCGACAACACGTCCGCGTTCACGCTGAGCGAGTACACGCCGCAGGAGTGGATTGCGCTCGGCGACCCGCTCGAACGTCGCGAAGCGGGCATGGCGAGCTTCCGCGCGGCACTAACCCGCGACCCGTTGGGCTACGCCAGCGCCGTCGCAAAGCGTCTCACGCGCTGGATCACACGGCCCGCAACCACCGACTTCGCGCTCTTCATGCCGAAATTCCCGGCAAGAGCCTTCGGGCTCTGGGAACATGCGGTGCTCGGGATCCTCGTCGTGCTCGCTGTGCTCGGTACCACCGCCCGCACGGCTCCGATCTGGATCTTCCTCGCGGCGCTCCCGATTCTGTGCGCATTCCCCGCGCACGTTCCCTTCACGCCGAAGATCATTCCGGTCTTCCCGTGCCTGCTGCTGGCACCACTCGGGCTGTCGCGCGCGCTAGGGCTCGGGAAGGGCGAAGGCGATGAGTGAATCGCCCGCCGGAACACCGAAAAGACCGTGCCCGCCGGCGGCCACCACGACGAACTGCCGGCCGTCCTCGCGCAGGCGATACGTCATGGGGGTGGCCTGGGCACCGGTGGGGAGCCGCCCGCGCCACAACTCTTCGCCGCTCTCGGTGTCGAAGGCACGCAGGTAGTGATCCGTAGTGGCCCCGATAAAAGTAAGTCCACTCGCGGTCGTCACCGGTCCGCCCAGGTTTGGCACGCCATCCGGAAGGAAGAGCCAGATCGGAAACGGCGCCATGTCCCGCGTCGTTCCCAGGGGCCGCTCCCAGCGAATTTCGCCCGTCTCCACGTCGATGCCAAAGAGCTTTCCCCAGGGCGGCGGATTGCAGGGTGTACCCGAACTCGAGAACAAGACATCGCGTTGCACTCCGTAGGGCGTCCCTCCCTGGGGCTCGTAACCAAAATCAGGCGGACCGTCGGGGAACATCTCGTTCCACTCGGGTCGCGGGATCAGCCGGATCAGGCCCGCGACCTGTGAACTATTCACAACGAGGATGTTCCGATCCCCGTCGATCGAGAGGCTTCCCCAGTTCACACCCCCCACGTAGCCGGGAAACTGCACCGTGCCCTGAAGCGAGGGGGGAGTGAAAATCCCTTCGGAGCGCAGAGATGCAATCTTCTCCCGGCATTCCGAGCGGTGCCACGGCGTCGGGCCCCAGGCATCATCGGGGCGCAGCTGTGCCGGGTGGATCGGAGGAGGGCGCGTGGGGAAAGGCTGCGTGGGCGAGAGGTACTCACCCTCGACGCCGCCCTGGGGCACCGGGAGCTCTTCCACCGGGAAGAGCGGCTCACCCGTGCGCCGGTCGAGAAAGAAGAGATGCCCCATCTTCGTGGCCTGCACCACCGCAGGGACGATCTCGCCGTCACGCGGAAAATCGAAGAGCACCGGCTGCGACGCCACGTCGTAGTCCCAGACGTCGTGGTGAACCGTCTGGAAGCTCCAGACCACGTTCCCCGTGTTGGCATCGAGCGCCACAATCGAACTCGAGTACTCGTCGAGACCGTCGCGCTCGCCTCCGTAGTAATCGGGGGACGTATTGCCCGTGGGAACGAATACGAGCGAGAGCTCCGGGTCCCCGGAAAGCGTGGTCCACGCGTTGGTCGTTCCGCGGCGGTATTCGACGCCCGCGGGTGGGGGAGGTGCATCTTCCGGAACCGGGTCCCAGGCCCAGAGTTGCGTGCCCGAGCGCGCGTCGAAAGCACGGACCACACCGCCCGGCATGTCGATTCGCCGGTTGTCGAGAATCATGGTCCCCGTCACCACGCGGTCTCCCATGACGAGCGGTGCCGAGGTGACCCCGTACTCGCCGGGCCGCGCCTCGCCAACGCCGCCGCGAAGATCGACGGCCCCGGCCTCGCCGAAGTCGGAGCAGGGCAAGCCGGTTTCCGCATCGAGCGCGATGAGACGGGCATCGAGCGTCCCCGTGAAGATTCGAGTGGCACAAATCGCTCCGGACTCCGCGCGAGCATCCCGCCAGGCGGAGACACCGCGGCAGTTGATGATGTACATGCCGGTGTGATCGACCTCGGGGTCGTAGGCCCAGCGCTCCTCTCCGGTCCTGCCGTCGAGCGAGATCACCCGGTTGAAAGGCGTGCAGAAGACCAGGTTCTCGTCCACCAGAATCGGCGTCACCTGGAGCGCGCTGGGCATCTTCGCGCCACCGGTTCCATCGTCGAAATCGCCGGAGTGATGAGTCCATGCGACCTCGAGGTCGTCCACGTTCTCGCGGTCGATCTGGGTCAGTGGCGAGTGCCGCGTGGCGTGGACATCGCCCCCATAGGCGGGCCATCCCGCGACCGGCCCTCCCGACTCGAACTCGGACGAGCCGCAGCCGACGACCAGGGCGGCGGTGAGAAGGACCTGCATTCGAAGCGCTCGATCCATGCCGCTCAGCTTACAACGTGAGAAAGGCCTGCGTTCGAAGCGCTCGATCCATGCCGTGCAGCTTACAACGTGAGAAAGGCCTGCGTTCGAAGCGCTC
>PBYF01000064.1 GCA_002729515.1 Deltaproteobacteria bacterium | reverse complement strand
CGGCTGATCGCACGGCCTGCCAGTGCGCTCGTCGGCTGATCGCACGGCCTGCCAGTGCGCTCGTCGGCTGATCGCACGGCCTGCCAGTGCGCTGGCCGATGGGGAAACGGTCCGCTCGTCGCTTGACCGCTGCGACTCGACTGGCATATCGTCTCCCATTCGGTCGACGGAACGCCGCTTTCGCTATCGCGAATGCACGAGCGCGCGAGAGCCATCATGACGAGTGCAAGCAGCGAGATGGGTGTCCGCGAACTTGCGGATCGAGAAGCGATCCGCGACCTGGCACGGCGATACGCCCACCATATGTGGCGCAAAGAGGTTGCCGAGACCACGGAACTCTTCACGGAGGACGGTGAGATGGACACGGGGGACGCCCCGGTTCTTCGCGGCCGCACGGCGATCCTCGAGGCGTACCAGGGCGCGCTGGAAGATTCGCAGTTCCACCCGTTCGTTCACAACCACATCGTGGAGTTGCGGGGGGACGAAGCGACGGGGACCTGTTATCTGGACCTGCGGGCCACCATGGAGGGCCGGAGCATGATTGGCTCCGGTTATTACGACGACCGCTACACCCGGGTCGACGGGGCCTGGAAATTCCGATCCCGCAGGCTGACCATGTGCTACCTCGTGCCCATCGACCGGGGCTGGGTCGAGAGCAGCGACGGAAGCTAGCTGCGGTGTGCGCGTTCGAGGCTGCTTGCGACGACAGAAAAGACAGAACGGACCGGAGAATCTGAAAACCGGCCAAGGGCGGAGAAGATGACGGAAGGTTGGGATCACGAAGTAGACGTGCTTGTCGTCGGTACCGGTGCGGGTGGGATGACGGCGGCACTCAAGGCGCACGATGAGGGTGGAGATGTCCTGCTGATTGAAAAGACCAGCCAGTACGGGGGCTCCTCGGCGATGTCCTCTTGTCTGCTCTGGATCCCCAACAATCACCTGATGCCCGGGCTCGGAATCGAAGACAGTCCCGAAGACACCATGGACTACCTCCGCGGGACCACGAAGGGCGCCGTGTCTCAGGCGAGGCTCGAAGCGTTCCGCGATACCGGACCCGAGATGTTGCGCTATCTCGCCGAGAAGACCCGGGTCGTCTTCGTGGGGCTTCCCGAGTACCCCGACTACTACCCAGCCGTAAAGGGCAGCAAGCCCGGGGGGCGCTCTGTCGAGCCGGACCACTTCGACGCCAAGCTCCTCGGTGAGGATTTTCTCAATATGCGCACCCAGAACCTGCAGATGCAGGTGATTGGGCGTCTGGGAATGACGGCGGTGGAGGCTCGTATGGTTCTCACCGGCCAGCCCGGGGGCATGACGCTCTTTGCGAAGCTGATCCTCAAGTATGTGATGGATATTCCGTGGCGCTTCCGCTCGCGTCGCGATCGCAATCCCTCGGGAGGCAATGCGCTCATCGGCATGTTGCGGATCTCTCTTCGCGACCGCGAGGTGCCGATCTGGCTCGAGACGCCGGCGCGGGACATCGTGATCGACGAGGGGCGTGTCGTCGGGATGGAAGTCGAGAGGGATGGCCAGTCCTTCCGTATCAGGGCCAAGCGGGGAGTCATCTTTGCGGCGGGGGGCTTCGAGGGAAACCAGGTCATGCGCGAGAAGTACCTGCCGAACCCCACACGTGCGGAGTGGACCTGCGGCAACGCGGCGAATACGGGCGACGTGATAGAGATGGGGATCAAGGCCGGCGCCGCCGTGGATCTCATGGACGACGCGTGGTGGGGACCGACTTCGGTGGTGCCGGGCGAGGAACAGGCCCGGATGCTGGTCATCGAGAAGTCTCTACCGGGAAGCATCCTGGTGAGTCAGAAGGGAAAGCGCTTCGTCAACGAAGCGGCACCCTATATCGATATCGTCAATTCCATGTACCGGACGCATACACCCGAAGAGCCCTGCGTTCCCGCGTTCTTCGTTTTCGACGCGCAATACCGCAAGAAGTACATGTGCGGTCCGGTCTTGCAGGGCACGCCGGACTTCGTGATCCAGAAGCTCTTCCGCCAGGGCTACATGAAGCGCTCGGACACCCTGGAGGGATTGGCGGAACAACTCGGCGTGGACCCGGCTGGCCTCAAGGAATCGGTGGCGAAGAACAACGAGTACGCGAAGACGGGAGTGGATCCCGAATTCCACCGCGGCGACAATATCTACGACCGCTACTACGGCGACGCCAAGGTCACACCGAATCCGTGTCTGGGGCCAATCGGGAAGCCCCCGTACTACGCCATCGAGGCCTTTGCGGGCGAACTGGGTACGAAGGGCGGGCTGATGGTCGACGAACGAGCCCGTGTACTGATGAGTTCGGGCGAGCCGATCGCGGGTCTCTACGCCATCGGCAATTGCTCTTCGGCCTTGACAGGCCCGAGTTATCCCGGAGCGGGAGCCACGATCGGTCCAGCGACGACCTTTGGCTACATTGCCGCTTCGGACGCAATGGCCGACTGAGCGAACGCGAGGATTCGAACATGGCTTTCAGAGTACAGACCGTGATGCTGGGGCCGGACACCGAACAGTACGCGGGTGAAGGGCAGGGCACTGCCGACATCGCGGGTATCGCTGCTGCGTCGCGCCGGACCGAGGAACTGGGCTACGACGGCGTGACCGCGCCGGAAGCCGGCCACGATCCCTTCTTGCCGCTCGTCGTTGCGGCGGAACACACGGAGCAGATCAAGCTCGGTACCAACGTGGCCATCGCCTTTCCCCGCAGTCCGATGGTAACGGCGCAAGTCGCTTGGGACTTGCAGCAGCTTTCCAAGGGCCGCTTCCAGCTGGGCCTGGGAACCCAGGTCAAGGGTCACGTCGTGCGGCGCTATGCATCGACGTGGACAGGACCTCCGGGCCCGCGCCTCCGCGATTACGTGCTCTGCGTCAAGGCGATGTTCGAGACCTTCCAGAAGGGAGAGAAGCCCGGCTTCGAGGGTGAGCACTACCAGTTCACCTTGATGAATCCGTTCTTCAATCCGGGACCCATCGAGTACCCGCATCCGGAGATCCACCTGGCGGCCGTGAATCCGTACATGGCGCGCCTGGCCGGAGAACTCTGCGACGGCTTGCGTCTCCACCCGATCGCGACGTTTCGCTACACCCAGGAGGTGGTCGTACCCTCGCTTCAGAAGGGCGCCGAATTGAGCGGCCGCAAGCTCGAGGACCTGGACATGATCGGCGCCCCGTTCCTCGCCATCGCGAAGGACGAGGAGGGCATCGAGGCCGCCAAGCAGGCGTTGCGCCAGCACATCGCCTTCTACGCCTCGACCCGCACCTACCACGCTGTGCTCGAATTCCACGGCTGGCTCGACGCGGGCAATGCGCTCCACCAGATGTCGAGGGAGGGTCGCTGGAAGGAAATGCCGGGACAGATTACCGACGAGATGCTCGAGGAGTGGGCCGTCATCGGTACCTGCGACGAGCTCGCAGCCAAGCTGAAGGAACGCTGCTCCGGTATCTTCTCGACCCTTCTGCTGGATCTCGCGCCGGAGCTGCGGCGCGACGAAGACTGGATCGCCGAGATCGTCGATTCGCTGCACCGGGACTAGCATTCGAAGGCAAGGAGAAAACCGCGATGGCATCGGAAGACCACCTCCTCTTCGAGATCGACGAGGGCGTCGGCGTCGTGACCCTGAATCGACCCGACCGCTTGAATGCGGTCCATTGGGACCTGGCCAGCGATCTCGTCCAGTTGTTTCGCGATCTGCGCATGCGCGACGAAGTTCGCGTGCTGGTCTTGACCGGTGCCGGCCGGGGCTTTTGCGCGGGGGGTGACGCCGATTGGATCAGCGGCGACGCCGACCGCGGCATGCCGGGTCTGTCCGAAGTGCCGCTGGAGCGCTACCAGCGCAAGACTCCCGCCGGCCCGGTCGCCGAGTTCACCAAGATGATCGTCGAGGTAGAAAAGCCCGTGATCGCCGCGATTTCCGGCCCGGTAATGGGGGCCGGGCTCTCGTTCGCACTCGCCTGCGACCGGCGCTTCGCGGACACCACGACACGCATGTGTGCGGCCATGGTGCGGCTCGGCTTCGCACCCGACACCGGCATCACCTACTTCCTGCCGCGGCTCACGCGCCTGTCCACGGCGCTGATGATGGTCGAGACCGGGCGCATCCTGGAAGCGGAGGAATGTCACCGGGAGGGGCTGATCGATGAACTCGTCGAGCCGGGCGAGGCGCTTCCCAAGGCGATGGAGTACGCGAAGAAGCTCGCGGCGGGACCGAGTGTGGCCGTCGACCTGGCGCGGCGCTTCATCTTCAAGTCGCTCAGCTCGAATCTCGACGAGATGCTCGACTACGAGGCGGTGGCTTCCACCATGTCGGCACATACGCAGGACGCGCGGGAGGGAACCCGTGCTTTCCAGGAGAAGCGCAAGCCGAAGTTCGAGGGGCGCTAGCGCTTCAGCACGACTGCCGTGGCGTTTCCGCCCAGGCCGAGGGTCTGTCCCAAGCCGAGTTTTGCACCGGGGACCTGGCGCGGACCGGCCTCGTCGCGCAGTTGCCAGGTGAGTTCACAGACCTGGAATACCCCCATCGCGGTGGTTGCCTCGCCGAAGCAGAGGAAGCCTCCGCTTGGGTTGATCGGCATCTTTCCGGTGGGCAGTGTCTCGTTCGTCTCCAGCAGGTGTTCCGCCTCACCCGGTTTGCAGAGCCCCCAGTCCTCCGGGAACGCGAATTCGTAGTAGACCGTGTTGTCCTGGAGCTCGACGAAGTCGAGATCCTCCGGCCCGGCACCGGCCTGGGTGAGCGCCTTCTCGACGGCGAGCGAGGCTTCGCTGTGGTAGCTGCGGCCGGGAGGGACCACGCCGGCCAGCCCGCGCGGGAGCCCGTCGTCGAAGCGCATGGTGGCCACCGCGCTACCGGCGACCCAGACGGGGTTCGAAGCGAGCTGTTTCGCTTTTTCCGCGGAACAGATGACGGCGGCGGCCGCACCGTCGCTCACCGGGCAGATCTCGAAGAGGCGCAGCGGGTCGCTCACCATGTTCGATCCCAAGACCTGCTCCAGGCTGAACTCCTTGCGGAAGCGCGCGTACTCGTTGTGCACGGCTATCTGGTGAGCCTTTACCGCCACCTTGGCCAGCTGTTCTTCGGTGGTTCCGAATTCCTCCATGCGCTGCCGGCACAGGAGTGCCCAGAAGGACGGGCCGGGCATGCCGACGCAGCGCTGGCGGAGGAACTCGGGATCGGTCTCCTCCTCCACGCCCGACGTCTGGATGAAGCCCTTGGGCATTTTCTCGCCACCCACGACGAGCACGGTGTCGTAGATGCCGCCAGCCACCAGGGCATAACCCACGTTGAATGCGTTTCCGCCCGCCGCACAGCCCGCCGACATGTTGTAGACGGGAATCCCCGTGGAGCCCATGTCCTCGACCACGTCGTTTCCATTGAGGCCCCAGCCCTTGCCCCCCGAAAATCGCGAACTCGCCGCGGCCACAGCCTCGATGTCGCGCCACTGAATGCCGGCGTCGGCGAGGGCGGCGACGACGGCGTCTCGGCACAGGTCTGTGACGGATTTGTCGGCAAACTTCCCGAAGGGGTGCATGCCCACGCCCAGGACCGCAACGTCTCTCATCGCGACAGTTCTCCGTTGTCTGGCCCGGACGGCCGGGCCCATGGCGGCCTCAGATCGGGCGGAACATCCAGGTGGTCACCTGGGTACCGTCTTCCTCGGCGCATAGGGGTTCGATGACGAGTTCGACTTTGCCGCCCACCTTCACGCTTTTCGGATCCTGCACGGCCATGCGGCCCACGACGCGCAGGCCGTCGCTGAGATCGACCACACCGAGGGCATAGGGCTCGTAGGGTTCGTCGTACCGGGCGGGCGGGGGAGGGGGGTAGTTCTGGACGGAGCTGCTCCAGATCGTGCCGTGCGGACCGAAGCTCGCATCCTCCATCTTGGATTCGGTGCAGTCGGGATTGTGACAGAGCGGCGACTTGGGAAAATACGGCACTTCGCACGTGACGCAGCGCGAGCCCAACAGGCGCGCTCCATCGACCGTTTCAGTGAACAGGCCCTCGATCACGGGGGTGCGCTTCGCGGTCATGGGGTTCAGCCTTCCCTGTCTCTTGGTGAGCGCTAGGGCCGCCTGGCTGCCTCGCGCTACACGGCTCTCAAGATCACAATCTATCAGCTTCCCTGCTTTGCGGCCCGGATCAGTTCGGGAAGGATCTGGAGGCAGTCGCCGACGACCCCGTAGCGCGCGTAGCGAAAGATCGCGGCGTCTGGGTCGGTATTGATGGCGGCAATGGATTTCGCGGCCGCGCACCCGGCCATGTGTTGGCTCGCCCCGGAGATTCCAGCGGCGACGTAGAGCGCGGGCCGTGTGATCTTGCCGGTGAGTCCGACCTGGCGCGACGAATCGACCCAGCCCTCGTCGACCAGGGGCCGCGAGGCTCCGGGTAGGCCCCCCATCGCCTCGGCCAGCTGTTCCACCAGCTTGTAGTTCTCGGGAGAGGCGAGTCCGCGACCGCCCGCGACGATGATTTCGGCATCTTCCAGGCGCGGCCCCTCGGTGCGTGCCGCCTCGATGACCCGCACACGCTCTTCGATCGCCGAGAGATCCACGGCGAAGGGCTCGGGAGCCGGCTGCGCTGCTCCCTCGACTCGTTCGGGCACCACGGCGTTTGCCAACAGGGAGACGATGCAGGTCCCGACGTCGGCCATCTCGTAGATCACCCGGGTGTCGCCTCCGTACGCCGAGGCCGTGACGCTGAGCGGGCCATCGGGAGCCGCGTCGATGTCGACAGCGTTCATCACCACGCCGGAGCCCAGGCGCCCGGCCAGGCGCGGTGCGACCAGCCGGATATCGAACCCCTGGCTGAACACCACGAGCTTCGGACTGTGCGCCCTGCAGTACTGGGCGAGCGCCTCGACGAAGGCGTCGGCCTGGCCGCCCGCGAGCTTGGGATCCTCGATGTGTTCGAGCGCCGCGACGCCGTGTCGCTGGGCGATCTCCGGGGCCTCGTCGGGCACGGAGCCGACCGCGAGCCAGCGCAGATCGCTGCCCAAAGCAACGCTCGTCTTGCGAGCGATCGTCAGCGCGGCCTCGGTCTCTTCGAGGATTTCTCCGCGGGCGCCACTCCAGGTGCACACCACCACCGATCTCATCGTCATGACCTCGTCGATTCCTCCGGCATCCCGAATTGCAGGGGCATTTTCGCGTACCGCGCGTCAGGCAAGAAGCTTGTCCTCACGCAGCCGCGCCATCAGGCGATCGGCCAGCTCCGCTGGGGTGTCGCCTGCGATGAACTCGCAGTTGCCCTGGACCGTTGGGACGAACTGGCGGGTGAGCACCACCCGCGGAGTCAATGCGTTGGACTCGAGCGAGAGATCTTCGTGCGTGAATACGCTGGGCTTCACGCGGCGAGCCTTCAGCTTGGCGGCCGCCGTGGGATAGCGCGGGTCGCCGAGTTCGTTGCTGATCGTTACCACCGCGGGGGCAGCGGCTTCGACGACTTCGTCGCCATCGGGCGTGACACGGGTGATGCGAAGCGTTGCAGTGTCTCCGAGTTCGACACTGCGCGCGATCGCCACCACAGGCATTCCCAGCATTTCACCGATCAGGGCCGGCACCACGCCCTGGTCGTCGTCGGAAGCCTGTCGGCCGCACAGGACCAGGTCGGCACCGCCCAGAGACTGGATATAACCGGCCAGAAGGCTCGCCACCGTGTGGGAGTCGGGTGCGGGGACAGGGGGCGTGAGGGCTGCGACCTCGTCGGCGCCCAACGCTGCCGCGTGTCGCAGCGGGACTCCGGGGTCGGCACCGACGGAAACGACGCAGATCGTGCAGTCGGCGCCCGCGTCGCGCAGGCGCAGAGATGCCTCGATCGCCTGCTCGTCGAAGCCGTTCATCAGCTGCGGAATCGTGGTCTGGGTGAGCGTCTTGCCGTCGTCTCCGATCTCGAGTCGGCCGGCGAGGGCGTAGTTATTCACCGCATCCGGATCCAGAACCTCTTTGATACAGACAACGATGCGCATGGGGTGCCTCCCCGCTGGGACGGTACCCCGTCCGAAGTTTCAACCCGAGCCTTCCTCGAGTATGAAGAGGTTCCCGGATTCACACCACACGGAGTCGCCGGGATAGCCTTCTGGCTTTCGAGTGAGCCTGGCGAGCAGGTACCAGCGCCACACCGGTTCTCCGTGGTCTACGTATTCTCCGGTGAGCGTTCCCGTGAATTCCTGTCGACCTGCGTACCGGGTGCCAGGGATCGCGTGTCCGCCGTCGCATTCCGCTTGCTTCCCGGCGACGCTGGTGTCGAATCCCGGTCGCGCGTCGCTCGCTTCTCCCTTGGATTGATTCACGAACCCTCGGTCCAGCTAGGCGAGTTCGCCGACCCGCTCCTCAAAGGCGGCGAGCGCTTCTTCCACGAGGTCGAAGAGGATCTGGCGGGCCGGCTTCATCGACGTCACGAAGCCGACACCCTGGCCCGCGGCCTCGGTCATCAGGTCCTCGCGGCGGTTGTCGTTGGCGCCCTGGATGTAGTTCGCGCTGAGCAGCATCTGGTAGGGCGGGGGCAGGGCGTGCGGCGCTTCGGGCTTGGCCCATTCCTTGGTCCACGGGCAGGTGAGCACGCGCATGGTCATTCCCGAGATCGATTTTCCGTAGGAGGTGTCCTCGACTGTGGATGCGAGGAGGCGCTCCTTGATGATCATGTCGATGTCGGATTCGCGCGATGCGAGCCACAGGGTGCCAGACCACACGCCCGAGGCGCCGAGGCAGAGCGCGGCGGCCAGGTGACGCCCGGTGGTGACACCGCCGGCTGCGATGATCGGTGTGTCGCCGGCCATCGCGGCGATTTCGGGAACGATGGAGAAGGTGCCCACTGCACCCGTGTGTCCCGCTGCGTCGTAGCCCTGGGCAATGACGGCGTCGACACCCGCGTCGAGTTGGCGCTTGGCCTGGCGGGCCTTTCCGACCAGGCCGAACACCTTGATGCCGCGCTCATGGGCCGTCTCGAGAAAGAAGCCCGGGTTGCCGAGGCCCGAGGCGATGACGGGCACCCGCTCGTCGAGCAAGACTTCGAGCTGCGCACGCGCCATCTGTTGGTTGAGGCCGCCCCAGGTATGGAGATCGATCGCGCCCTTGGGGTCGGGAACGTTGTATTTTTCTTTGATCTCTTGGGCGAATCCTCTGTGGGTTTCGGGGATCTTGGCTTCGAGCTGCTCGAGACTGTCCGCTGGCGGGACAGACGCGGGCAGGACCAGGTCGATGCCGAACGGTTTGCCGTCGATGCGGTCGCGGATCCATTTGATGTCCGAGGCGATGTCATCCGGCGTGTGCATGGCTTCGCCGAGGACGGCGAAGCCGCCGGAGTTGATGACGGAAACGGCGACGTCCTTGCAGTGCGTGAAGGCGATCACCGGGAACTCGATCCCCAGCATGTCGCAGAGCTTGGTTCTCAGCGGGTCGCTGGCCATCTGGAAGCTCCTCTACTCCGTTTCTCGTATTCGCGTTTCGGCCCGCCGTGCGCGGCGAAGCCGCGCATCTGCGGCGCCCCGCCGGACCCCGGCAGCAAGTTGTCGAGGAATCGAGCCCTTTCGGGTGTTGAATCCGTACCGAAGTCAGCCAGGTACGGGGGTCGGGGGAACGGCGGCGAGAGTATACTGGCCGCGTCCGGCCGACAAGGGGCTCCAGGCCCCGTCTGGATCGAGCCATCGACTCGCGAGGGAGCCGCTTGCCCGACGCTGCACTGGAAGGAATCTCGGTCGTCGAGTTGGGAGAGGGCGTCTCGGCAGCCTACTGCGCTCGGCTGTTCGCAGACTACGGCGCCGACGTCGTGAAGGTCGAATCGCCCGGGGTCGGCGACGTCACCCGGTGCTGGGGTCCGTTCCCCGGCGACACGCCTCACCGGGAGAAGAGCGGTCTATTCCACTTCCTCAACACGAACAAACGCGGCGTCACTCTCGACGTGAGTGCTGCCGCCGGTCGGGAGCTGTTGCTGCGGCTGCTCGAAGAGGCCGACGTGCTGATCGAAAACAAGCTTCCGAACCAGATGCGGGAGCTGGGGCTGGACTACGCGACGCTCGAGCCTGTCAACCAGAACCTGGTCGTGGTGTCCATCACGCCCTTCGGACAGACCGGCCCTTATAGCGACTGGAAGGGTTACGACCTCAACGCCTTTCATCTGTCCGGTGCCGGTCATCGCTACTGCGGTCTTCCGGATCGGGCGCCACTCGAGCACGGGACCTTCTCGGCCGACTTCTATGGGGCGGCGGCGGGGGCGACCTGGGGTCTGGCGGCCACGATGGGTCGGGAGCGCGTCGGAGGCGGGCAGCACGTCGACGTCTCCTGCGCGGAAGCCATCGCGACGACCTTCGTCGGCGCGCACAACATCGGTGCGTACGCACAAAACGGGGCGTACGAACACCGCACGGGCGTGGGAATGCGACTCTCTGCTCCTGCGACGATTCTCCCGTGCAGGGACGGCTACGTGTGGATGCTGGCAATCGAGCCGGGACAGTGGAAGGGCCTCGTCGAGGTCATCGGAAATCCGGAATGGGCTCAGGTCGAGATGTTTGAAGACATGTTCGTTCGGGGCCAGAATGCCGACCTCATCTATCCGCTGCTGGAAGAGTGGACGCTGCGGCACGACAAGCTCGAGATCATGGAGCGTTGTCAGGCTGCCGGCTGTCCCGCGACTGCCGTGGCGACGGTTGCGGAGGCCGCCGAGCATCCACATCTCCGGGAGCGTGGGTACATCCTCGAAGTGGAACATCCCGAGCTGGGCCGGACGCTGAGCTTCGCGCCTCCCTTCAAGCTGCCCGGCAGCCCCGCTGCAGCGCCGACGCCGGCACCTCTGCTCGGCCAGCACAACGCTCTCGTCTATGCTGACCGGCTCGGCATGCACGACGCTGAGCTGACACGGCTTCGTGCCGACGGGATCCTCTAGCCGTGGAGAACGCGCGTCCTCTCCAGGGCATTCGGGTCGCCAACTTTGGCTGGGTGTGGGCGGGTCCCGTGCTCGGACAGACCCTCGCCTTCCTCGGTGCCGAAGTCTACAAGATCGAGTCGCGCGCACGGGTCGACATGCTGCGCACGCTTCCGCCCTTCGACCGCGGGGTGCGCGATCCCGACAGGAGCCTGTCGAACCACGCCTGCTGGGCGAGCAACGGCAGTGTGAGCCTCGACCTGAAAAAGCCCGAGGCGGTGAAGCTGGCGCTCGCACTCGTGGCGACTTGCGACGTGGTGACCGAGAACTTCGTGCCGGGCGTCATGGACAGGTTCGGACTGGGCTACGCGAAGCTGTGCGAGGTGAAGCCGGACATCGTCATGTTCTCCATGCCGACGGCTGGTCTCACCGGACCGCTCCGCGACGTGCGCACCTATGGCCTCAGCCTGGCCGGCACGACCGGCCTGGACAGCCTCGTCGGCTACGTCGACGGGCCGCCGATTCCGATGGAACAGGCGTTCTCCGACCCTTTCAACGGCATCCTGGGCGGCTTCGGTGTTCTCGCCGCCCTGCGCCACCGGGATCGCACGGGGAATGGGCAGCACGTCGACTATTCCCAGCAGGAGGCCGTGATGCAGTTCGTCGGTCCCGCCTTCATGGACTACGCGATGAACGGACGCTCGGCGGGGCCGATGGGCAACCGGCATCCGCTGGCCGTCGCGGCGCCCCACGGTGTCTTCCCGTGCGCGGGAGACGATCGGTGGATCAGCATCGCCGTGTTCGAGGAGGAGGAATGGCGTGGTCTGGTCCGGGCGATGGGCGACCCCGACTGGGCACGCGCCACCGATTTCGCGGGTCCCGAGGAGCGCGTGCGCAATATCGAGCGGCTGCACGAGCGGCTGGCCACCTGGACGCCGGGCTTCGACGATCGCGAGCTCGCAGCGCGTCTCCAGCGTGAGGGCGTGGCGGCGGCACCGGTGATGAGCGTGGCCGACCTGCTCGAAGACCCTCACTACCGAGCGCGGGGCACGTTCATCGAGGTCCGGCACCCGCTTGGCTTCGAGGAGACGATCTACGGCGCCTACGTGAAGACGAGCCGGTTCGAGGCGAACGTGCAGCCGGGTCCGGCCATCGGGCGGGACAACGAGTACGTGTTCAAGGAGCTACTCGGGGTTTCGGACGAGCGCTACCGGCAACTCGTCGAAGAGAAGGTGATCTACTGAGCCCCGTTGGGCGGGTGGCTAGCACCCGGTGAACTTGGGTTTGCGCTTCTCGGCGAAGGCGCGCGGACCCTCCTTGGCGTCGTCCGAGGCGAGTACCTTGGCGGCCAGGGCCTTCTCGAGCACGAAGCCGGGTTCGAGTCCCAGCGAACGGACCGCGATCTGCTTGGAGGTCCGCACCGCCAGCGGGCCGTTCTTGCAGATCCGCGCCGCCAGGTCCAGGGCCGTCGGCATCAGCTGGTCCGCCGGAACCACGCGATTGACCAGTCCGACTTCGTAGGCGCGTTGGGCGTCGATGGGCTCGCCGATGAGCAACAACTCCATGGCGAGCGCCCAGGGAATCTGGCGCGGAAAGCGGATGTGTGAGCCGCCCGAGGGGATCAGTCCCCAGCGCACCTCGCCCAGTCCGAAGGTCGCGTGCTCCGCGGCGACACGCAGGTCGGTCCCGGCGAGCATCTCCATGCCGCCGGCGATGCAGTGACCGTTCACGGCGGCGATGATGGGCTTGAAGACGTCCGAGAACTGGCGCTTGGTGGAATCTTCGTAACCCATCTCGTCGCCCGAGGTGAGCAGCGGAATCGCCTCCTTCAGGTCCATCCCGGTGCAGAAGGCGCGCTCGCCGCGGGCGGTCAGGATCGCGACCCACAGGTCGTCGTCGGCGTCGAACTCTGCGAAGGCCGCGTCGAGCCCGCCGAGCATCTCCTTCGTCAACGCGTTCAATGCATCCGGGCGATCGATCGTCACGATGGCGACGCGGTCCTGCTTCTCGAATCCGATGGTGGGCGGGAGTTCCACGGTGTACCTCGCGTTTGGAATGGCTTGATTCAGGCCTGCGCCCGGCGGAATCTGGGCAGCGTGACGTTTTCCGTCACGGCGTCGAAGACGACCTCGACCGGCATGCCGATCTCGAGATCTTCGGGTGGGCAGTCGACGACCTGGCTGAGCAGCCGCACCCCCTCTTCGAGTTCGATCACCGTCGGTGCGATGGGGACGTCGTCGCGAAATGCGGGGTGCAGGGCGCGCGTGACGACCGTCCAGGTGAAGACGTTGCCGCGGCCGCTCGACCGGGTCCATTCCCAATCCCAGGAGCCACACTCGGCACAAATTTCGCGGGGTACGTGGCGCCAGGTGTTGCAGGCGACACAGCGCTGGAAGCGCAGCTCGTTCTGCTTGCACCACTGGTAGAACTCGCCCGCCAGACCCTCGAGGGCCGGAAGGGGCTTGGGGGTTCCGGTTTCCGCTTCGCTCACGCTTCTCTCCTAGAGTCCTCGGGGCCGTCAGCGCCGCAGGATGGCAACGGCACCGTCGCCGAAATCGCCCCAGCCCGTCACCACACCGATTTCCGCGTCGGGCACCTGGCGGTCCCCGGCCTCGCCGCGCAGCTGGCGCACGGCCTCGACGATGTGGGACATACCGAGCACGTGGGCCTCGGAGAGCAGCCCGCCGTGGGTGTTGACGGGCAGTTCGCCACCGAGTTCGATGCGCCCGTTCTCGACGAAGCTCCCGCCCTCGCCGCGCTTGCAGAAGCCGACCTCCTCGAGCTGTTGCAGCACCTCGAAGGTGAAGCAGTCGTAGATCATGGCGAAGTCGGCGTCGCTGGGTGTAATGCCCGCTTTCTCGAAGGCCTCGGGAGCTGCGATGGTGAGGCCCGTTCGAAAGATATCCTTGCGGTTGGTGATTTCGTCTGCTGGATAGGGTTGCCCGCAGGCGCCGCTCATGATGCTGACCGGCTTGCCCGGCAGGTCGCGAGCCCGTTCGGCCGTGGTCACGACGACCGCTGCGGCCCCGTCGGTCTCCAGGCAGCAGTCGAAGAGACGGTAGGGATCCGCCAGCATCGGTGAGTTCATGTAGTCGTCCAGCGTCATGGGTTTGCCGTGCATTACCGCACCGGGGTTGAGTTGGGCGTGCTTTCGCATGGTCACCGCAATGGCGCCGAGTTGTTCGTGCCGGGTTCCGAACTCGTGCATGTGGCGGCGTGCCAGCACGGAGTACCACTGGGGCGGTGCGGTGAAGCCGTGGGGCAGGTAGAAATCGCGCGCAATGGCCCCGCCGGGGATCGAATCGGGGTTGTCGGAGACGGTCTGGCGGGTGCGGACTCCCGAGTAGCCGTTCCAGCCGGCTGGGAGCAGCACGTGGCTGGCCATCCCGGTCGTCACGGCCGTGGCGGCGGCCTGGAGGGAAGCGGTCGGGGCCGCGCCGCCCATGTGGATCGTGGCGGCAAAGCGCAGGGTTTCACAGCCGAGACTGGCTGCAATTTCCTCCGCTTTTCCTAGGTTGGGGAAGGGCATGATGCCATCGATGGCGGAGGGCGTGAGCCCTGCCGCCTCGATGGCCTTCAATGCGGCCTCGAGCTGCAAGCCGAGTTGGGTCTTGCCCGAGCCGGGCTTGCGGCAGTAGTCCGTCTCGCCGATCCCGACGATGCAGGCGTTGGCCGTCATTGTGGACTCCGCCGGGCTACCGCCGGGTCTTCTTCCGCGCGGTCTTCTTGCGCGCAGTCTTCTTCCGCGAGGCCTTCTTCTGCGCGGTCTTCGTCCGCGAGGCCTTCTTCTGCGCGGTCTTCGTCCGCGAGGCCTTCTTCTGCGCGGTCTTCTTGCGCTTGGGCTTGTCGACGCGCTTCTTCGTGTCGATCTTCGCGAGCCGGGCGAGGTTCAGGCCGAGGATCTTCGCCTTCGTCTCCTCGCTGATTGGCTGGTAGCCCCACTTCTCTTGGAGCTCCTCAGGCATCTCGAGGTTGCGGATGTAGTTCACCGCGAGGGGCATGTCGTCGAAGGCGAGATCGAGACCCATGACGATCTTGTCGTCGGTCACCCACTGGAGCGCCTCGCCGATCATGTGGTAGCCCCGGTAGGGTGCCCGGGCGAGCCAGCCGATGATGCCCGAAAGGCTCAGGTAGAGGTTCGTGTGCTTCCCCGCGAGCCCCATGAGTTCCTCGTGGTGCGGCCACGCCATGTGGTAGGCGATGATCTTGAGATCCGGAAAGTCGAGGCAGACGTCGTCGAGCAGGTCCGGGTGGGTGTACTTGCTCGGCTGCGGGCACACGTAGCTCATGCCCGTGTGCATCGTGAGTGCGATGTCCAGCTCGATGGCTTTTTCGTAGAAAGGCCACATGCGGCGATCGTTGAGCGGTCCGTCCTCGGGGGCGTAGACCTTGCAGAGCTTCGCGTTGCGTTCTTTTACCAGGTACTCCAGTTCCCAGATTGCGTTGTCGACCCCGCGCCGCAGGATCGGACCGCAGTTCGCTTCGAGGTACATGCGGTCGGGATAGGGCTCGATTTCCTTCAGCATGAAGGCATTCGTAGACATGCACGTGGCGTACCCGCTGATGTCCATCATTGGTTCGCGCAGGGCGAAGCACACGTCCACGCCGGCTTTGTCCATCCACTCGATCAGAGCGTGGGCGCGCGGCTCGGGCATGGCGTCTCCGCCGGCGAGATCGCGACCGCCGCCCCAGGCGCGCATGACGCCATCGATGCTCTTCCACCAGCTCTCGAAGCCCGGGTAGTACTCCATCTCCTCCATCGACTGGGGGTTCATGAAGTGGCACTCCGAGAGCGCCACGAAATGCTTCTTGTCTGCCATGCTGCTTTCCTCCGAAGGGGGGACTCCCCGGTTCAGCTCTGGGTTGATCGGATCAGGTTCCAGATCCGACTCGGTGCCGCCGGCACCTCTCGCGCCATCGTTTCCAGTGGTGCGAGTGCATCGTTGACCGCGCACATCACGGCCGCCGGCGTCGTATGGATCGCTCCTTCGCCGCAGCCCTTGGCGCCCAGCGGCGTGAAGGGTGAGGGCGTCACCACCTCGGCTTTCTCCGTCGGTGGGATCTCGTTGATCGTGGGGATCAGGTAATCCATGAAAGTCGCCGTGAGGGGCTGTGCGTCCTCGTCGTAGACGTACTCTTCGAAGAGCGCCGCGCCGATGCCCTGGGCCACGCTGCCCTCGGTCTGCCCCTGTACCACCAGGGGGTTGAGGCGCGTGCCGCAGTCGTCGGCCAGGCAGTACTTGAGGATTTCCACCACGCCGGTGTCGCGGTCGATTTCGACCATGACCACGTGCACGGCCTGTGCGGCGGTGAGATACGACTTGGCCCGTCCCTGCTCGTCGGGCTCCGTGCGGCCTGCGGCAGTCCAGACGTGGGTGGCTTCGGGACGCGGATCGATGCCGGGCGGCAGCAGATCGCTGCGCGCGAGCATGGTGCCCGCCACTTCCGCGACGCTCATCTCGACGCCGGGCATACCCTCGACCGTGAACTTTCCATCGCGTAGCTGGACATTGCTCGGCTCGGTCTGCATCAGCGCCGCCGTCACTGCGCACATCTTCTGGCGGATGCGCTCACAGGCGCCGAGAACGGCCCCTGTGATGGCTACGCCGAGGCGGCTGCCTCCCGGGCCGAACGAGGGCGGTGACGACTGGGTATCGAGTTGCACGACGCGCACGGCATCGATGTGCGTGCCGAAGTAATCCGCCACCAGCTGGCTGGCCAGGGTGTACTGTCCTTGCCCCTCGAGCGAGAAACCGACCCGGACCGTAATCATGCCCAGGATGTCGATGCTCACGGTGGCACCTTCGGGTACACCGATTCCAGGCACGCCGACGGTTCGATAGGCGTTCCAGTCGAATACGCCGGGCTCGATGGCGCTCGCCACGCCAATGCCCACGATGCGTCCCTCTTCGCGGGCTCGAGCCTGCTGCGCGCGCAGGTCCGCGTAATCCGCCAGCGCGAGCGCCTTGTCGAGCACTTCCTCGTAGCTGCCGCTGTCGTATTCGTTGCCCGAGGGGATCGTGTAGGGAAACTGGTCCGAAGCAATGAAGTTGCGGCGTCGGAACTCCGCTGGATCGATGTCCAGATGCCTCGCGGCGATATCCATCATCTGCTCGAGGACGAAGAAGTGCGGCGGTGGGCCAAAGCCGCGATAGGGAAAGGCCGGGAGCTTGTTCGTGGCCACCAGGGTGAGGTCATACTCGGCCACCGGAATGGTGTAGGGCCCCGTGAAGGCGGCCAGCGGCTTGGCGGCACTGATCGCGGCGTAGCCCTCTCCCGTGGCGCCGAGATCGTCGACGAGTTTCACCCGCAGGCCGGTGACCTGGGCCTTTGCATCGACGGCGAGAGAGGCCTCGTAGTGGCGATCCCACGCCTGGCTGCCGCCCGAGGTGAGGTACTCCATGCGGTCTTCGATCCATTTGACCGGTCGCCCGCCGGCTTTGCGGGAGAGCAGGCAGGTGATGTCGGTCCCGCGCGTGCCGCCTTTGCCGCCGAAGCTCCCGCCGTGAGGCTGGCTCTTCACGTTCACCTTATTCGATGGAATTCCGAAGGTGGCGGCTCGGCCGAGAGCGAAGAAGGAGGCGGCCTGGATGCTTCCGTAGACCGTCAAGTCGAGGCTCATGGGGTCCCACTCGCAAACGGCCCCAAAGGTTTCCATGGGGTTGGCCCCCAGGCGATTCCACCGGAACTTTTCGGTAAAGACGTGCGCCGCCTGGGCAAAGGCGTCGTCCACCGCGCCCCAGGTGAAGAGGCGCTGCATCATCACGTTGGTGCCCTTTTCTTCGATGACGAGGGGGCTCCCCGCTTCCATCGCCGCGAAGGGGTCCGCGACGGCGTCGAGCGGGTCGTAGTCGACGACGATCCGCTCGAGGGCGTCCTCGGCGACGTAGCGGCTGGTGGCGGCGACAGCCGCTACCGGCTCGCCCACGTAGCGCACCACGCTCGATGCGAGGCAGTGGGTGCCCCAACCTTCCGGGGCGCTGGCGGCGGGCTGGCTCCAGCGCAGCGCGTCTTCGCCGGTCACCACAGCCACTACGCCGGGAAGGGCCGCTGCATCGGTGGTGTCGAGCTTTGCGATTCGGGCGTGGGGGAGCGGGCTGCGCAGGATCGCGCAGTGGAGCATGCCCGGTACGACGACGTCTGCGATGAACTGGGTGCGTCCCGTGAGAAGGGCCGAGTCCTCTTTGCGCTCCACGCGGTGCCCCACCCAACGCGGGTTGGACGTCGGAAGGTCTTCGACTCTTTTGGGAATCTCGATCACCATGCTCGTTTCTTCGGGGTCTCTCCGATGCCTCGCTACCGGCGCGTCCGCGGTCAGGCGCTCTCCTGGGCGGTTCCCGAGCCTGTTGCGCCGAGCTTGGCGGCGGCCGAGTGAACGGCGCGCAGGATGCTCTGGTAGCCCGTGCAGCGGCAGATCTGTCCGCCGAGTACGTCCAGGATTTCCGACTCGCTGGGGCTCGGGTTGTTCTCCAGCAGCTCGTAGATCGCGATCAGAAACCCGGGTGTACAGAACCCGCATTGCAGTCCGTGCTCTTCTACGAAGGCCTGCTGAATCGGGTGGAGTTTGCCGTCGGGCCCAGCCAGCCCTTCTACCGTCATCAGGTTCGCGCCATCGGCCTGGACGGCCAGCATCAGGCAGGATCGCACCGCCCGGTCGTTCACGAGCACCGTACAGATGCCGCACACGCCGTGCTCGCAGCCGACGTGGGTTCCCGTCAACTGGAGTTCTGCCCGCAGGAAATCGGCCAGCGTGGTGCGCGGCTCGACGTGCGCCACGTGCTGCACTCCGTTGACAGTCAGGCGAACCGGCAGGGTCGTCGTCATGGGGGGCATTCCCGATCTGCTTTCCCGGTCGGAGGGCGCACTAGGTGGCCCCGTCGCCGCTGGCTGCGGCGCGAGCCAGGGCCTGCGCCAGCGCCTGCCGTGCCATGACTCCCGCCAGGTGTCTCCGGTACTCCGCGGATGCGTGCACATCCGCCAGGGGTTCGTCGATTTCCTCGCTTACCTGGCGGCCGACGCTATCGCAGAGGGTGTCGCCGGGCCGTTCGTCCCGCACCAGGTCTTCCGCGTTTCGCACGCGCACCGGCGTGGGTCCGACACCGAAGAGCACGATCGTCGGTTCGGTGCAGCGCTCCGCTTCGTCGAGCGATACGGTGACGGCTGCACCTGCCATCGCGAAGTCTCCGTGCCGGCGGGTGATCTCGCTGAACCCCCAGCCGGTTCGCGCTCCGAACATCGGGACGCTCACCTCGGTCAGTAGCTCGCCGGGCTCCAGCGCTGTGGTGAGATAAGTGACGAAAAAATCTTCAGCGCGGATGCTCCGCTCGCCGTTGGGGCCGATTGCCCGGAGAGTGGCATCCAGCGCCACAGCCGTGGCCGGGTACTCGGCGGCGGGATCGGCCTGGGCCATGGAGCCGCCGACGGTACCGCGGTTGCGGATCTGCGGATGGCCGATTGAGGTCGTCGCGGCGTGCAGCAGGGGCTGGTGGTTCTGGACGAGGGCAGAGCGTTCGACGCTCCGCTTGGTCGTCATGGCGCCGATCGCCAGGCGGCCGCTGCTCTCCCGAATGTAGTCGAGATCCTGGACTTGCCCGAGGTCTACGATCAGACCGGGCCGCGCGAGCCGCATATTGAGCATCGGCATCAGGCTCTGCCCCCCGGCGAGGACTTTCGCCTCGCCGGCGAATTCCTGCAGGGCTGTGACGGCTTCGACGACGGTCGTGGGCGCCAGGTATTCGAAGGGGGCCGGTTTCATCTCGACCTTTCGCTGGATTCCGGACGCTGAGTCCCCGGTCCTTCGGGCGGCTTTCCCCGGAGTTCCGCTGGGCGGTCGCTCATCCCGCGATTTGAGCTGCCCAATGTCGCCGGGATCATACCCGTTTGGAAGCGGTTTTCGACCGGCGACGGTCCGGTGGGGCCGCCGCTCGGTGCACGATGATTTCTAGCCCGCCCACCCGGATACCGGTAGTCTCGCGCGCACCGGAATACTGGGCGGGTCGTCGGTACCCCGGTCCGGGAAGGGAGAGCGACATGGGCTGGAGCGATTGGCAGCGGGTCGAGGGCGATGGCCTCGCCTTCGAGGAGATCGTCTACGAGAAGAAATTTCACTCGGAACTCGAGGGGGGCATGGCCCGGGTCACCATCGACAAGCCGAAGAAGTACAACATCATGACGGTCGCAACGGTCGAGGAGATGTTTCGCGCCTTCTACGACGCGAACCACGACACTTCGATCGGCGCCATCGTGGTGGCGGGAAGCGGGCGGAACTTTGGCGCCGGAGGCGACGTAGAATGGGAGAAGTGGGGCCTGCGGGAGGCCTTCTACAACCGCTACCCCCACAACCGGTTGATCCGGCTCTCGCGCAAGCCGGTCATCGCCGCCGTACAGGGCTATTGCCTGGGTGGCCACAACCACATGGCCTACTGCTGCGACTTCACGCTCGCCGCGGAGGACGCCAAGTTCGGCCAGGCGGGCCCCAAGGTCTCGAGCCCGGCCGACGGCTTCTTCGTCCCCTACCTGACCAAGGTGGTGGGCGCCAAGCGGGCGCGGGAGATGTGGATGCTGTGTCGCCGCTATACCGCGCAGCAGGCGCTGGAAATGGGCCTGGTGAACGAGGTCGTGCCGCTCGATGGGCTGGAGGCGGCGGTCGACCGCTGGGGCGAAGAGTTGCTGGCGGTCAGTCCCGGCTGCCTGGAAATCCTCAAGGCGTCCTTCGACCAGGAAATGGACGGCTATTCAGAAATGGGCGTGATCTCCAGCCAGTTCTATCCCGACTGGTTCGACATGCCCGAGGGCAAGGAGGGAGGAGCCTCCTTCTCCGAGAAGCGCACGCCCCGCTTCTGGAGTCTCCGCGAGCGCGAGCGCGAGATGCGGGAAGAGCTGAAGAAGAGGTACGAGGACGACAGCGGCACGTAGGCGCGATGCCACCCACAGCCGAACCGGCTGGCCGGGCTCGGCCCCGCCCCGCGGACTTCAGCTACGCCGGGCCAGTCGGCGAGAGGATTACGACCGCAAAGGGGCGATCGGTTTGCTCCTGGAAATAGCCCCAGGGTGGGAACATCGCGGTCAACTTGGGCCACAATGCCTCTCGCTCTTCAGCCGTAGCGTCACGGGCAACTGCTGTCACCTTGTCGCGATCACGCTGTACCCAGCACTCCGGGTTCGCTTTGAGATTGAAGACCCACGCGGGGTGCGTGTCATACCCGGCCAGCGATCCGACGATGACCATCTCTTCACCGTTTTGCATGAAGACGAGTGGCGTGGTGCGTTTCTCGCCGGATTTCCGTCCGACACAGGTCAGCAAGAGCGTGGGAAGGCCCGACGGACCGCCGCCTGTCGACCAGCCCTCGGGATTGGCCAGGTAGGCCGCGACATCCCCTTTGGCATCCCCCCTGATGCGCTCCAGCGATGAAGTCTGGGCCTTCAACGTCTCCCAGTCTTCATCGGAGAGGAAGTCCGGTTTTTCCATTTGTTCGCGATTTTTCATGTTCAGCCCCTCACTCCGAGATCGTGTCGATCTAAATCACCAATCCGATGTTGGCCCCTTGTTCCGTGGCCTCTGCCAGGAAGCGCGGCAACCAGGCCGAGCCGGCGATGTAGAGCTGCGAGATGCTGCCCTCGGCCTTGAGTTGATCGTAGAGATCGTGCTGCGGCAGGGACCCGCACACCAGGACCAGGTTGTCGAACCCCTTCTCGTGATACGTCTTCTCGCCGAAAGACGACCGGAGCTCGAACCCGTCGGCATGAACCTCGTTCAAGAGCAAGTTCGGATGCACGATTACGCCAGCTTGCTCCATCCGGCTCAAGACCATGCTGACCGAATACCGGGCAATCTCCGAGCCCAGATGGGTGGACTTGTGAAAGACCTCCACGTGCTTGCCGTTCGCAGCCAGGAACTCGGCCACGCAGGGCGTTTCGTAATAGTCTTCCATCGATATGATCGCGACCCGATCCCCGGTGGCGGCCTTGCCCGCCAGCACGTCCCAGCCCTGTACCACGTGGGGCAGGTCGATGCCGGGAATGTCATTGGGCACGCGCGGGACCGAGCCCGTTGAAATGACCACTGCGTCTGGCGACAGGGCCTTGATGACGTCGATGTCCGCCCGGGTGTCGAGCTGCACGTCGACCTTCAGCCGAGCCAGCTCGTTTTCTTCGAAATAGATCTGGTCCTCGAAAGAGTCGCGCCCGGGGGGCTTCTTGGCGATCAGCAGTTGACCTCCCACGCGCTTGCCCTGCTCGAGCAGGGTCACCTGGTGGCCACGCATGGCTGCCACCCGCGCAGCTTCGCATCCCGCGATACCGCCACCCACGACCACCACGCGCTTCGGTTCGTCCGCTGGCCGGAAGAGTTCTTTCCAGCGCAGTTCGTTGCCGACCATCGGATTGATGGAACACCTCGGTTTGTAAGGCAGGGTGATCGGCTCCGACGCCTCGTCGATGCAGCGCGTGCAAGCGACGCAGCGACGGATCTCCATCAGCCGGCCCTCGCGCGCCTTGTTGGCGAATTCGGGGTCGGCGATGCCCGCTCGCACCATGCCCACCAGGTCGCAATACCCGTCCTTGAGCAGTGTCTC
Organism: Deltaproteobacteria bacterium; assembly: GCA_002729515.1. Classification (GTDB taxonomy): domain Bacteria; phylum Myxococcota_A; class UBA9160; order UBA9160; family SMWR01. The sequence goes on along the minus strand of PBYF01000064.1, from coordinate 15,762 downwards.
CGCCACACCGACGTCGTTGACGCGTCCGGAGAAAAGCACGGCGATCTTCGGATCCAGATCCGTGCGCGCGGCCTTGCCGACCTCGCGAAACTCCGCCTCATCGTAATACGACGACGGAACGTAGGAAGGCGCACCCCAGCAGTGACCGACGTCGATATCCACGAAATCGAGCAGCCCGGTTTCGCCGATGTGATGGATCATCTCGCGCATCTGTAGATGATCGGCACCGCCCCGCCGGAACTCCTTGCCGGTAACGCGTACCCCCAGTGCGAGCGAGTCTCCGATACGTTCGCGGATGCGCTCGAGCACCTTCACCACGAAGCGGATGCGCTCCTGGGGGCCACCGCCCCATTGGTCGGTACGCCGATTCGTCACCGGCGACAGAAAGCAGTAGCCCATGGTCTCATGGGCGCAGTGCATCTGTATCCCATCCGCTCCGGCATCCTTGGCAGCCGTTGCGGCATCGGCATAGCTGTTGATGCAGAATTCGATCTCCTCCTCACCCATCGCATGCGGCACGTGGTCCTGAGCCCCGATGATGGGCACGGCCGAAGGAGACCACATCGCACTGAGGTGGGTCAGTTGGGTGATCGCCACGGAGCCGGCGTCGTGCACCTCGTCGTAGAAGCGCTTGATGCCCTCGAGGAAGGGAGGGTTTTGATAGGCTGCATAATGCGAGGCGAATCCCACACCCAGCCCCACTTCGTCCGGCGCTTCCGAGGGAAACGGAAGGTTGAGCAGCCAGGTTTCGCTGCCGATCCAGCCGGTCCCCCCGCGGGCCTTGGCTGCATGATGCGCGACGAAGTTGTCGTCGATTTCGCCGGGAATCAGCGATGAGTTGATGGAATTGGTGGTCTCGCAGATGCGGTTTGGCACGAGCATCGGCCCTACCTGCAAGGGCGAAAAGAGGTGTTCGAATTGCGTCTTGCTCACGGAGTCCTCTTCTTCGTTCTTTTGACGACGGCGTGTCGAAAGCGCCAGAGACGGCGATTCAACGCACCCTACGGTACGTCTTCGGAATAATCTGGACAAGCGGCCTCGTTTTCCACGAGGACCGCCCTCATCCTTCCGGCATCGCCTTGGATTCCCTATACCTCGACGGTGTAGAGAATTCACTCCTCGTTCAGGAAGGAAGACTCATGAGGTTCGGATTCCACCTGTTCATGGTCGATCCCGCCGAGCATCCGGATGTCGCCCGCACCGCCGATGCGTGTGGCTGGGACAGCATTCAGGTTGCCGACGCTCCCTTCTTCCCGGAGGTGATCTCCGTCCCTTATCCCTATACGCCGGATGGCACTCGCTTCTGGCCCCTCGATCAACCCGTCCTGGACCCCTGGGTGGCGATCACAGCCATGGCCGTGGTGACCGAGCGCATCCGCTTCCTTCCCTCGGTACTCCGGCTGGCCGTCCGCCAGCCCCTGCTGGAGGCCAAGAGCCTGTGCTCGGTGGCAGCGATTTCCAACGACCGCATTGCCCTGGGCGTAGGACTGGCTTGGATGCCCGAGGAATTCAAGTGGCTCAAGATGGACAAGAAGACCCGCGGCGCCCGCCAGGATGAGGCCATTCAAGTCATTCGCCTGCTTCTGGGCGGCGGCATGGTGGAGTTCCACGGCAAGTACTTCGACTTCGACCGCCTGATCATGGCGCCGGTGCCCAAGAAGCCCGTTCCGATCTATGTGGGCGGTACGACCAGGCCCGCTCTGCGGCGTGCGGCGCGCTACGGCGACGGCTGGGTCAGCGTCATTCATGGCATGGATGAGGTCCCGGGGCTCATGGCCGAGCTGAACGAGTTTCGCCGGGAGTTTGGGCGCGAGAAGGAGCCCTTCGATGTCATGATGCACTGCCCCGACGTCGAGACCAGAGACGACGTCCGGCGCCTGGAGGACCTTGGGGTGACCGATCTCCAGGTCACGCCGTGGAGCGAGCGCATCCTGGCTGAAATGGGTGTGGGTGCCATCATGCAACAGCAGCCTTCGCTGGCCGTGAAGCAGGAAGCCATCAAGCGCTTCGCCGAGGAGATGATCGCCGAGTAACGGGATCTCCTAGTCGTCCTCGCCCGTTGCAAACTCGGCGCTGGTGGCGGCGGAGCGGTTGCTCACGAGTTCGGCGATCCGTTCGGGCCCGTAGCCGATCTCGGAGAGGATCTCTTCGGTGTGCTGTCCCTGGAGCGGAGGTGGTCTGCGTACGCTCCCGGGTGTCCCCCGTAGTTGGATCGGCACTCCGGTGACGGTCACCGGTCCGAGCTTCTCGTGCTCGGTGGTGACGATCATGCGGTTGTGGCGGATCTGCGGATCCACGGGAACCTCACGCACTGTGTTCACCGGTGCAGTCAATACGTCTGCATCGATGAGGCGCTCCATCAATTCGTCGCGGCTGAAGTCGTTGCATCGCGCTTCGAGCAGCTCGTCGAGCTCGTCCTGGTGACGCGCCCTGATATCGAGGTTCTCGAAGCGCGGATCACTCGTCCAGTCGACATCCAGCGCCGTACAGAGCTTGGTGAAGAAGCGCTGCGACGGACAGGTGATGACCACCTTCCTGCCGTCCTTGGTTCCGTAGATTCCGGACGGCGCGAAGTAGAGGCTGCGATTGCCGGTTCTCGGTGTCTCCTCGCCGGTCACCAGGTAGCTGCCGACGCCGGCAGCCTGGGCGTGGATGAGGGCGTCGAGGAGCGAGATGTCGATGCGCTGTCCCTCGCCGGTCGCCGCGCGCGTGTGGATGGCGGCCAGCGCGGCCGTGCTGGCAAGCACCGAGGTGAGCGTGTCGATCAGTGGAACCGTCACCCGCACGGGCGGTCCATCGGGCTCGCCATTGAGCGCGAGCAGGCCGGCGTAGCCCTGGATCAGGAAGTCGATCCCGGGCCGGCCAGCGTAGGGTCCATCGGCGCCGAAGGCGGTCACACCGACCCAGATGATGTCCTCGCGGTGCCGGCGCACCTGCTCGTAGTCGATCTCGAGACGCGAGAGCGCGGGCTCGCGGATGTTCGTGATGAAGATGTCCGCCGTGGCGGCGAGGCGCGCGAAGGCCTCCTGGGCGTCGGGGCGACGGAGATCCAGCACGATGGCGCGCTTGTTGCGGTTCAGGCTGAGAAAGGCCGACCGTTCCCCGTCGCGCTCGGGTCCGAGGTGACGGCTCTCGTCGCCGTAGTGGGACTCGACCTTGATGATGTCCGCACCGAGATCCCCGAGGAGGGTCGCTGCATAGGGACCGGCCATCATGGTGGACATCTCCAAGACGCGCAGGCCTTCCAGCGGCCCTGCGCTCGGGCTCTGTTTCGCTTCGACGCTCACGGAATCGCTCCCTTGGCCTTGAGTTCGCTGATCGCCTCCCAGGAGCAGCCCAGCGTGTCGAGGAGAACGAGCTCGGTGTCCTGGCCGAGCTCCGGCCCCAACGTCTCGACGTTTCCCGGGGTCTTGCTGAGTGTGACGGGCAGGCCGCGAATCTCGACCTCGCGGTCGACCTCGTCGCAGTGGATCTTGAGGAAGTAGTCGTTGGCCCAGGCCTGGGTATCCTCGGCCGCGTCCTTCAGGTTCTGGATGGGGCTGGCGACGATGCCGAGCGGCGTCCAGGTGTCCATCCACTCCTGCGCCGAGTGCTCGTTCACGATGCCGTCGAGCATGGCCACTAGCTGGGAATTGTTCTCGCGCCGCCTCTCCGCGCTCGCGAAGCGCGGATCGTTGGCGAGGTCGTCCCGGCGGAAGCTCTGGCAGAGTTTCCGCCAGTTGTCGTCGGTGTTCTCCTGGCAGAGGAAGAGCCACTTGTCCCTGGCCCGGTAGCGGTTCCAGAGGGGATTGCGCGCATCTGCGCGGGATTGCTGCGTCGAGTAGATCGCGTTCTTCGACGCGAGGAAGGGCTGCAGCGTCGGGGCCCCCATGAAGAGCTGGGCACCGTAGAGGGAGGCATCGATGAATTGGCCCACTCCCGTTCGGCGGCGCTGGTAGAGCCCCAGCATGATGCCGAGGGCCGACATGATGCCCCCATACGTGTCGCCGGAGCCCATGCCGAGATAGATCGGAGGCTCGCCGGGCTCTCCCTGGCGCGCCATGATGCCCGTCAGCGCCTGCACGTTGATGTCGTAGGAGGGCCGGTTGATCTCCAGCGCGTGGCCGTAGCCGGTGTTGGTGGCGTAGATGAGCCTGGGGTTCACCTCCTTGAGCTTCTCGTAGGTGAGCCCCCAGGCCTTCAGGATGTCCATCTGGAAGTTCGACAGGAAGACGTCCGCCTTTTCGGCCAGCTTGTACAGGAGCTCCTGGCCCGCCTCCTTCTTGAGATCGATCGCCAGGCTCTTCTTGTTGCGATTGATCACGAGGAAGTACTGGTTCCAATCACCGACGGGCAACGCCTTGATGCTGCGCACGCCGCGCGCGCCGTCCCCGGTCACCGGGCGCTCGATGTGGATGACATCCGCACCGAAGTCCGCGAGGTACTGGGCGCATACCGGTCCCTGGAGCCACTGGGTCAGGTCGAGAACGCGAATGCCTTCCAATGCCTTGGCCACGTCGTGGACTCCTGCTCTCCAGCTCCAAAGGAGAGCTGCTAGGTGTGGATGATTCCTTCGGCCTCGAAGCCTTCGACCTGTGCGCTCGGGTATCCCAGCATGTCCTGCAGGATCTGCGCGGAGTGCTGGCCCCTGGCGGGCGCCATGCTGCGAAGCTGCGCCGGACCCTCGCTCATGTGGATCGGAAAGCCGAGGCTCTGGATCGCACCGTGGCTCGGGTGCTCGAGGCTCAGGATGTAGCGGTTGGCTGCGGCGTTGTGATCGGAGGCCGGATAATCGTACTTCTGGATGACGTCCGCCGGCAGCTGCTTCTCGTCGAGCACCTGCTTCCAGTGAGCGCCGGGCCGCTTCTTGAACAATTCCTCGAGCGCCTGCAGCATCTCGAGCCGATGCTCCCCGCAGCGCTTTTCGTGCGTGTCGAAGCGCGGGTCGTCGATGTCGAGACCCACGATCTCGGAGAAGGCCGGCCAGTACTTGTCGGTATCGGGCATGGCGAGCGTCACCCAGCGACCGTCGGCGCAGGGATACGTCGGCCCGCTCATCGGATTGCCCGAATCCAGCCGGGAGACCGGTTCCAGGAAGCGGTCGTCCCGCATGGCGAGATAGGCCTGCATGTCCAGGCTCTGGGAGTACATGTTGCCGCCGAATAGCGATGCGTCGACGATCTGCCCCTCGCCGGACTCGTCGCGATGGTGAAGCGCCATCACGATGCCGAACGCGAGCATGACCGTTGTCTGCATCTGGCCGACACCGGTGTAGACCGGAGGTTGCCCGGGCTGGACCAACGTCGGCATCACGCCCGTGCGAGCCGCCGCGAGCTCGTCGTAGGCGGGCAGGTCGCGGTCCGGCCCCTCGGGTCCGAAGCCCGAGCCGCGAGCAACCACGATGTCTGCCTTGAGTTCGCATAGGCTCTCGTAGTCCAAACCCGCTTCGTCCAGGACCGCGAACGGCAGGTCGGTCAGGAAGACGTCGGCCTTCCCGATCAGCTTGCGCAGGATCTCGCGACCCGCCGGCTCGGCGAGGTTCACGGCGAGACTCTGCTTGTTGCGGTGGGCCAGCTCGTCGAGCGAGTTCCAGCGCTCGCGTGGGTGCATCCCGTCGCGATCGTGATCGACCTCGCGGGGATCGGCGAGATCCTCGACCCGGATCACCGTCGCCCCGAAGTCCCCCAGCATTGCGCCGGCGAGCGATGCGAAGAACTCGCCGGTGAGATCGACGACTACGACGTCCTCGAGTACCGCGCCCATGGCCACCTCATACCGCCCCTACCGAATCGCGCTGCCTGCGTCACGAGCTGCGAGACAACGAGCCATCGCGAGTACTATCCTTTCGTACGCGATCGCCCGAGCAGGCGGCCGACGAAGCCGACGATCGCAGACCACAGCGTCCGGAATACCAGGGGAACCAGCCGGATCGCCTCGGGCTCGCTCGAAGCCACGGGGACTGAACCGGGTGTCTGCTCCAGACGCTCCTTGGTGGACGCCGCAAATTTCTGGAAGAGCTGGTGGGAGACGCCCTGGATCATGCCGCGCCCCACCTGCACGATGCGGCCGGTGAGATCGATCTTCGCCTCCGTCAGGATCTCCGTGTCGCCGTCGGGCAGGAGGCTGAGCCGACTGGACAGGGTTGCCTTCGCGGTGCCGCCGCCGGTCTCGCGTCCCTCGGCGAGCATGTGGACCGCGTGCCCCTGCTCGTCGACCTCGGTGAGCTGCACACGGCCCTTGTAGCTCGTGGTGATCGCCCCCAGCTTGACCTGGACGCTGCCGAGGAACGTGCGGTCGTCCACCACCTCTTCCAGCGAGGCTCCCGGCATGCAGCTCACCACCTGCCGCGGGTCCAGCAGAAACCGCCACACCGCATCGATGGGTGCGTGGACGGAGAAGCGTTCCGCGATCTCGATCGCCATTTTCTGTTCTCTACTTCACTCGCCGGCGTCGGCGGCCTTGGCGGCGTTCCGGTAATCGTCCCAGCTGTCGATGTCGCCGGGCGGCTCGCCCTCGATGGGCAACTCCAGCAGCCATTCCGGCCGCCGGTCCAGCAGGCTCCGCATGCCCTCGTCGCCGCGCAGCCTCTCCACCTCCGGCCAGATCCCGCGTGCCACCAGCACCGGATGTCCGGGGATGCGGTCGCCGTGGGGGCCGGAGTATACAGGGCGAACCACCGGTGTCCCGGCGGCCCGGAAGGCCAGCGTCACCCGGTCGATCAGCGCGCCGGTCATCCGGGGCTGATCGCCCAGCAGGATGGCCGCAGCGACCGCTCTCGGGTCGGTCGCGCGCAGGCCCAGGCGCAGGGAGCTGCTCTGGCCCGCCGAGGGGTCTTCGTTGATCACCGCTCGCACCGGGGTCTCGCTGCAGAGCTCGAGCGCCTCGAGGGTCTGCGCGGCCCCTTCCCCCAGGACCAGGACGATCTCGTCCAGATGCGAGGCGGCGGCTGCGTCGAGCGCGTGCTGCAGCAGGGGCCGGTCCCGAAGGGGCAGGAGCAGCTTGGGACGGCCCATCCGTCGGGAAGCCCCGGCGGCCAGGACGACGCCGGATAGGAAGGTGCCGCCCTCCTCGTCAGCCGTCTGCATGGATGGATGCCCTCCTGGCGCTGAGCGGCCCGCCCTCTCTCCCGTGTCGCACGGCCAGCATCTCCGCCAGGATGGCAAGGGCGATCTCCTCCGGGGTGCGGCCGCCGAGGTCGAGTCCCACTGGCGCTCGGATCCGCGCGAGTTCGGTCTCTGTGAAGCCCTCTTCGATGAGTCGCTCCTTGCGTCGCGCGTGGGTGGCCCGGCTGCCCAGGGCGCCGATGTAGTGCGCGTCGGAGCGCAGGGCGCAGGCCAGTGCCGGGATGTCGAGCTTGAAGTCGTGGGTCAGGGTCACCACGTAGCTGGAGGTATCGAGGCTCTCCTTCCCGAGAACCTCCTGGGGCCACGCACGCAGCACCTCATCGGCGTCGGGAAAGCGCTCGGAGGTAGCGAATGCCCTGCGCGCGTCGACGACGCTGACCCGGTAGCCCAGCTGCCGGGCCATCCGGCACAGGTGGATCGCCGCATGCGTTGCCCCAACGATGAACAAGCGCAGCGGCGGTGCGAACGTCTCGATCAACACGCGGGCCTCGCCCCCTTCCCAGGCAAGCGTCAGCGCGCGCGCGGCCCCTTCCGGCAGCAGGCGCTGCGCCTGGGTGACCAGATCGGGATCGAGCCCTGGGTCGATGCCGCTCAGCACGCTGCCGTCGCCTGCGATGACGAGCTTGCGGGCGAGCAGCCGGTCCGGCGCGAGGCCGATGCAGCAGGTCGCCGGCTCCCGGTTTTCGACGGCCTTTTCGAGCGCCCGCCAGGCCTCGTCGTCGCGAAACGGCTCGATCAGGACGTCGATCGACCCGCCGCAACTCAGTCCCACCTCGAAGCCCTGCTCGTCCGAGATGCCGTAGGTTACGAGCGCGGGGCGGTCGGTGGCCAGCACGTCCATCGCGTGGTGGAGCACGTCGTTTTCGACGCAGCCGCCGCTCACCGAGCCGCTCAGCTTGCCGCTGCCGGTGAGTCCGAGCCGGGCACCCGGCAGCCGCGGCGCCGAACCGCGCACGGCAACCAGGGTGGCCAGGGCGATCTTCTCGTCCCGCTGCCGCCAGCGGCGGAGATCCGCGAGGAGGTCCTTCATCGAAGCGGCCGGGGGGGGCAACCGTGCTCCATTGCCTCGATAGGTTTCCCGACGGAATTTGCCGGGTCAAGCGGGCCGGGCCCTTCTGGCTGTGGGTCCGGCGTGTCTGTGGGTCCGGCGTGTCTGTGGGTCCGGCGTGTCTGTGGGCCCGGCGTGTCGCTCGGCAGCGGCCTTCGCCACAATGGCGGCGGGATCCCACCGATACCGAAAGGAGTTCCCTGTGGAGTACTGGTTGGCTTGGTTTCACGCGGGCAATGAGCACACCAAAGCGGTGGCCCAGGCGGCGGAGCGGCTCGGCTTTGCCGGCGTGGCCGTACCGGATCACGTGGCGATTCCCAGGAGCTACCAGTCGGTGCATCCCTCGGGCCGGCGCATCCTCGAATACGACACGCCGTATCCGGACGCCCTGATCGCGATTGCCAGCATGGCTGCCGTGACGACGACTCTCGAGTTCATGACCTACGTCTATGTCGTGCCCATGCGGGACCCCTTCTCCGTGGCCAAACAGGCAGCGACCGTGGCCATGCTGTCGGACTACCGCTTTGCGCTGGGCGTGGGAGCCGGTTGGCACATCGAGGAAATCGAGCTGATGGGCTACGACCCGCGGAGCCGCGGCAAGCGCCTGGACGAGATGCTGTCGATCATTCGCGGTTTCTGGGACGAGGGAGTCGTGGAGTTCCGAGGGGCTCATTACGAGTTCGGCCCGGTGGGTCAGTTTCCGGTTCCGGAGCGCCGGGTTCCCATCTGGGTGGGCGGCAAGTCCGACGTCGCCCTGAAGCGGGCTGCCCGACACGACGGCTGGCTCGGGATGAACTATCCCCTCGAGGAGATCCAGACCCTGGTGGCCAAGCTCGATGGCGAGCGACAGCGCCACGTCGATCGACACGGGGACGGCGGCCGGCCCTTTCGGCGCTACGTCCTTCCGGAGGCCATTCCGTCTTCTGACGTCTACCGAAAGCTGGAGGACTGGGGTTTCGATGGCGCCGTGGTCATGGCGTGGCCCACCGAGGACCCCGCCTACCAGAGCCTGGACGCGAAGCTCGAGGCGATGGAGCGCTTCGCCAGCGAACACATCGAGGGCTGATGCGCTGGCCGCGGGATTGTCCGGCCAATGGGTCCGGCCGGCGAAGAGCTGGTGTTCTGTTCGCGGACCCGCCTCGTGGGGTCTTTCAGCCAGGTCGTGGACTGCACCGTCGCGGGCGGTTTCGAGTCGATTTCTGCTGGCTGAAGTCCGGATGGCCCCGACGTGCTAGTCCGTGAACTCTGCAGCGTTGTGCCGGGCCATCTCCTCCAGGAACCACTTGGGGAACTGGCCCACGAAGTTCTGGACGTCCCAGTAGTCGCTCCAGCGGGAGATCTTTCCGTCCTTCATTTCGTGCATGGTTGCGAAGGTGTGTTGGACGGTTTCTCCCGACTTGAACACCCAGGTCTCCGTGTGGTCGAGGAAGACGACGTCTCCGTCCGCGGCAATATGGTGCAGAGTCTGGTCCTGTCTCTCGAGGTGGTCCCACGCGATGCTCAGGCGTTTGACCACGTTATCCGGGCCGCGGGCGCCGGGATCTTCGGTGGGAACGTCCTCGTAGTGGACCTCGGGGTGCAGGCAGCTCTTGAGCGTCTCCCAGTCCATCTGGCTGAGCGCCAGCCACATCTTCTCGACCGTTCTTTTATTCGCTTCGTTTGACACGGGTTTCTCCGGTAAGGGACCGGAGCCTGCGTTGCGGCGGCGCCGGTCGGCTAATCTCGGGATATCTTCTCACAGCCGGATACACGGGGGTGGACTTCGTTGAGGCCGTCGATCGAAGAAGTCCACACGCTGCTCACGGCACCCGGTGAGACCTACGAGATGGCCGAGACGACCGTCGACGGCCTGCGGGTCCGGTTCTGGAAGAACGCCCCGGCGGACCTGACCCGCGTGTTGCGCAGCAGCGCGGCCCACGGGGAAAAGACCTTCCTCGTCTACGAGAACGAGCGAATCCGGTTCGACGAACACTTCGCCCGGGCCGCCTGGCTTTCGCATCGTCTTCGCGATGAGTTCGGGGTGCGATCCGGGGACCGCGTAGCCATCGCCATGCGCAATCTCCCGGAATGGCCCATTGCCTTCTGGGCCATCGCGGCGGCCGGTGCGGTGGTGGTGCCCCTGAATGCCTGGTGGACCGGAGCGGAACTCGAGTATGGCCTGGCCGACTCCGGGGCGAAGGTTCTGTTCGCCGACGCCGAGCGCTGGGAGTGTTTGGCGCCGCGTTTGCCTCTCGGTAGCGTGGAGGCGCTGGTCGTTGCGCGGGCCGGGGCGCTCCCGGAGCACGTGCGGCGCTTCGAAGACCTCGCGGGCGCCCCCCCTCCGGGCATCGACTTGCCCGAGGTAGCGATCCGGCCCGATGACCACGCGACGCTCTTCTACACCTCGGGCACCACGGGGAGGCCCCGGGGAGTCGTCGGCAGCCATCGCAACATCTGCACCAACCTCTGGAGCGTCGGCTTCGCGCGTGCCCGGACACACCTCCGATCGGGGGCGCAGCGGTCCGCACTGGATCAACCCGAAGAGAATCCGGCGTTCCTGCTCTCGGTGCCGTTCTTCCACGCCACCGGCTGCCACAGCATCCTCCTCAGCACGACGGCACTCGGTGCCAAGCTCGTCTTGATGCACAAGTGGAGTCCAGAGCGGGCTCTCGAGCTGATCGAGCGCGAGCGCATCACGACCTTCGGCGGGGTGCCGGCCATGGCCTGGGAGGTACTCGAGTCCCAGGCATTCGCGCGGCACGACACTTCGAGCCTGCGCAGCGTTCGGTACGGGGGGGCGCCCGCACCGCCCGAGCTGGTGCGGCGGATCGATGCGCGCCTGCCCGGGAGGATCCCATCGAATGGCTATGGAATGACCGAGACATCCGCCATCACGAGCACCAATGCGGGCGAGGACTACCGGGAGCGTCCCGACAGTGTCGGGGTCCCGGTTCCGGTATGCGACGTGCGCGTCGTCGATGCGGACGGTCGAGAGCTTCCTCGGGGCGAGATCGGCGAGCTCTGGATTCGCGGCCCCAACGTCGTCAAGGGTTACTGGAACCAGCCGGAAGCCACAGCGGAGAGTTTCACCGATGGCTGGGTTCACACCGGCGACCTCGCCCGCATCGAAGCCGAGGGATTCATCTACGTCGTCGATCGGGCGAAAGACGTGGTGATTCGCGGGGGCGAAAACGTGTACTGCACCCAGGTAGAGAGAGTGCTCTTCGAGCACCCGGGTGTGCTCGATGCTGCGGTCATCGGCGTATCCCACCGCGTTCTCGGCGAGGAGGTCGGGGCGGTGATCGTGCCGCGTCCGGGCGCTGTGTTTTCCGGGCAGGACATCCGGGACCACGTTGCTGCACAAATGGCGGCCTACAATGTTCCGGCGCACGTGTGGATCCGCGACCGGGCCCTGCCGAGGAATCCGGCCGGCAAGGTTCTAAAGCGCGAGTTGAAGCGAGAGCTGGCACCGCCTGGCTGAGGCAGGGCGCCGTCCGGGCGCTACGAGATCCGTCCGGCATCTCGGGGGGTGAGCGGAGTCCAGCGAAAACCGCGCGCTCGCTGCGTCGTGTGGCTCGGAGCGCCCGTTCAGCGCCCCGCGGCCTTTCGGAAGGACTCGACGAGCGGTGAGAGGATGTCCTGCGCCGCGGTGAACTCGGCGGGCAGGTTCAGCGTGGCCCGCAGGTCGGTGATTCCCGCCTCGATCATCGCCGGCACACTCGCCAGCGTCTTGTCGATGTCGATGGACCCGTCCGGCTCCGTTGCGACCCGGAGGTAGCTCGTGACCTGGAAGCCAGCGGTGTCCCGGCCGGCCGTCTCGAGCGCTTCGCGAACCCGCGCCAGTCCGGCCACTGGATTCATCGCGTCGGGCCCCCACGGAATCCAGCCGGTACCGAAGCGGACGATGCGCCGCAGGACGTTCGGGTTGAGTGTGCCGCTGATCCAAAGCGGCACGCCGCCGGGCTGAAGCGGTTTGGGCATGCAGTGGATTTTCTGGAAGTTCACCTCGTCCGAGCGGTAGGCGGCCCGCTGCTCCCGCCACAGCGTCTGGCAGATTTCGAGTGTCTGGTCGAGCCGCGCGCCGCGATGCTCGTAGGGAACGCCGTTTGCCTCGTACTCCTCGCGCTGCCAGCCGACGCCGACGCCCAGGTCGAGCCGGCCTTCGGAGAGGACGTCGAGCGTGGCGGTGGTCTTGGCGAGGTTCGCCGGCCGGCGCAGGCCGGCAATCAAGATCCCGGTCATGAGCCGGGTGTGCGAGGTGAGGGCGGCCCACATCGAGAGCACGGTGAGCGGGTCGAGCCAGTGCCCATCGGGCCCCGTCGGCTGTCTGCCGCCCTCCATTCCGCCGAGCTTCGGGTTTCCGTAAGCCTCGAGGTTTTCGCCGAGGATCACGTGATCGGAGACCACGAGCCGGTCGATTCCCGCTGCGTCGGCGGCCCGGGCCTGGTCCAGAAGCGGCTGCCAACCCCCGACGCCGGGGTCCTTCGCGGCGAAGTTCAAGGGTTGAATCGAGAGCGCGGGAGTCACGGATTCGAGAGAGTGGCATCGGGACATTCGTGCGTTCCCCTGTTGGGATGTTCGCCATCATAACAGCGCGTGTGCCCGAAACGTGCCGTTCGCGTCGGCGACTCCCCCCCGAGCCCCCGGCATCCACTACCGGATCCCGGTGCGACGCGCACGACCCGGGGCGGGGCATGTCGTGCGGCCGCTCGGAGCGCTCTTGCAGGGGAGGCGATCGGTCGTCGGGCGACACAATGAGGATCTGCTCGCGCGAGGCCGGGCGGTCGGCGACGCCCTCGAACTTCGCGCCGCCGCCTGCGCAGCTGTCCTCCCGGACTGCGAGGCCGCGGCGTTTCGGTGCCCGCTGGGGGTCGCTTCACGTCGAATCTCGCGCCATGCGCCGGATGTCGGCGACGGGCGGGGCGTGGCTCAGGATCCCGCCGTCTACGCGAAGGACCTGGCCCGTGATGAAGCTCGACTCATCGGAGGCGAGAAATACTGCGGCGTTGGCAATGTCTTCGGGCCGGCCAACGCGCGGCGTCAGGTGGTGCTCTTCGAGCATCGCCACGTAGCGGGGACCGCCAAAAGCTTCGACGGGATGTGTGAGGATCAGACCGGGTGAGATTGCGTTGCAGCGGATTCCGCGTTTTCCGTACTGTGCTGCGACGTAGAGGGTCAGGGTATTGACCCCGCTCTTCGAGACGGCATAGGCGGGAAGCGTCAGGTCGCCCCGCTCGGCGGAGCCCGACGAGGTGTTGATGATCGATCCGCCACCCCGCTCGAGCAGGCGGGGAATTGCGTGCTTGCAGCCGAGCATCACGCCGCGCAGGTTGACCGCCATGGTGCGCTCCCAGACATCGACGTCGAGGGAGGCGACATCCGTGTCGTCGCCCGCGCGGGCCCGGCCAATGGCCGCTGCATTGTTGTGCAGGATGTCCAGGCCGCCGTAGGTGTCGATTGCTGCGGTCACCATGTCTCTCACGTCGGGTTCGCTCGACACGTCCGTCGCATATGCGATCGCGTGCCCGCCGACTTCCGTGATTTCCCCTTGCACCTGCTTGGCGCCTGCCTCGTCGATGTCGGCCACGACCACGCTGGCGCCCTCGCGGGCCAGGGCAATGGCCGTGGCGCGCCCGATCCCAGATGCCGAACCCGTCACGATCCCCACCTTTTCGTCCAGGCGTCCCATCGTTGCGTCTCCTTCGCCATTCCAGGCTAACTGCGCTGCGACCGGATGAGTACTCTACCTGGGAAGAGGCGGGCCAAGCGGGTCATACCGCGATCTTCCGGCGGGGTGAGCTCTGCGGGGGACCCGGCGATGGGAGGACCGATGACGAGACTGACCGGCAACAAGATCCTCGTGACGGGACCGGCGGGGCAGATTGCCTTTCCGCTGGCCGCCCGCCTGGCCAGGGAGAACGAGGTGTGGGGCATCGCGCGCTTTGGCGACCCGGCCGGGCGCGAACGGGTGGAGAAAGCGGGAATTCGGGCGTGCCGGGTGGACCTGGCGGATCCGGACTGGGGGGATCTTCCGGACGGCTTCGACTATGTGCTGCACCTCGCGGCCGCCATCGTTCCCGGCACTGACTTCGATTCGGCGCTGCGCATCAACGCGGAGGGGACCGGCCACGTGATGAGCCGTTTCCGCGGCGCGAAGGCGTGTCTCGTGATGTCGACCTGCGGTGTCTACGCGTCCCCGGCGGATCCGCACCACGCGTGCGCGGAAGGGGACCCGTTGGGCGGGAGCCCCCAGCCCTACGCACCGACCTATTGCGTCTCGAAGATTGCGCAGGAAGCGGTGGCCCGGTTCGCAGCGGTCGAATATGGATTGCCGACGATATTGGCCCGGATGAATGCGGCCTACGGGGACAACGGAGGGCTACCGGCGATGCTCCTGGACGCGATACTGGCCGGGCATCCCATCCCGCTTCTCGCCGGGCGGGCCTCGGTCTGCAGCCCGATCCACGAAGACGATATTTTTACCCAGACGCCCGGGCTGCTCGCCGCGGCATCGATTCCGGCCACGATCACCAACTGGGGCGGAGACGAGCCGGTCGAAATTCCGGAGATGTGCCGTTACATGGCGGAGCGTGTGGGGCGCCGGGTCGAGTTCGTCGAGTCTCCCGAGGGCATCCACCAGTACCGTCTCGCTGGGACGCGGCGCAGCGAGCTCGCGGGACCCTGTCGCGTGCCGTGGAGGGAGGGTGTGGAGCGCATGATTGCCGCGCGCCACCCGGAGCTCGTGGGCTAACCCGCCATCACTCCGTTGTCCACCGACAGCACGGCGCCGTGGATGATGCGGGCCTCGTCGGATGCGACGTAGGCGATGAGGGATGCGACGTCCTCGGCCCGGCCCATTCCGCGCATGCCCATGTAGGGCTTGATCAGCTTGGGGTTCACGCCCTCCGGAAACGAGATACCGACGTTCATCGGCGTGTCGGTTCCGGCGGGTGCCACCACGTTGATGCGGACATCGTGCTTGATGAACTCCATCGCAAGCGATTTCGACATTCCGATCAATCCGTGTTTGCTGGCGCAGTACGCCGCCGTGTAGGCCTGTCCCATCAGCCCCGCGTTGGAGGCGACGTTTACGATGTTCCCACCCGTTTCGATCAGGTGCGGGAGTGCGGCCTGGCAGATGTAGAAGGGGCCGGACAGATTGACCGCCAAGACCCGATTCCACTCCTCGGCCGGCATTTCCGGGGAGTGGGCGAAGCGGACGATTCCCGCGACGTTGGCAACCACGTCGAGGCGGCCGTAGGTCTCGAGGGCCGCCTTCACCGCGTCGAAGCATTGCTCGCGGCTCGTGACGTCGGTGACGCAAACCGTGATCTCGCCGCCCGCCTCCTTCACGTTCACCTCGGTCTCGGCAAGCCCCTGGGCTTCGACGTCGAATCCGAATACGCTCGCTCCTTCGTTGGCCAGGCGTACGGCCGTCGCGCGTCCCATGCCCGAGGCAGCACCCGTCACCAGGGCCACCTTGTCTTCGAATCTCCGGCTCGTCGTCATGTCTGGGTGCTCTCCAGGTTCAGCGGACCCGCACGGATACCGCGCCTTCGGCGGGTCGCATGCGGGTCCGCAGAAAGATCAGACTCCTCGGACCAGAGGCCGCGTAGCGGGGCCGGAAGCCGG
>PBYF01000063.1 GCA_002729515.1 Deltaproteobacteria bacterium | reverse complement strand
GATCGCCGCCGTCAACGTCGTCTTCCCGTGGTCCACGTGTCCGATCGTCCCCACGTTTACATGAGGCTTCGTCCTCTCGAACTTTTCCTTGGCCATGGCTTCCTTTTCGACTATGCGCTGCTTCTCGGCGCTACACGTCGCCGACGGCGCCTTTCCGGGTTGCCCTCATCGTTTCTGCCCGACGGTGGGCGCACTGCCCGATCGCCTTCCCATGAGATCTCGAAACCCTGTTCCCGCTCTCCGTCCATCCCACATTTTTTTGGAGCCCACGACCGGATTTGAACCGGTGACCCCGTCCTTACCAAGGACGTGCTCTACCGACTGAGCTACGTGGGCCCGACGTGTTCGGGCTGGAGCGGGAAACGGGACTCGAACCCGCGACCCCGAGCTTGGAAGGCTCGTGCTCTAGCCAACTGAGCTATTCCCGCCCGAACCCCCTCACCACTCCCAAACCGAGAAAGCGTTCCCAATCGCTCCCGTCGTAGGTAGAAAATCCGATCGACCGCCCAACCATGGTGGAGAGGGGAGGATTCGAACCTCCGAAGGCAATAGCCAGCAGATTTACAGTCTGCCCCGTTTGGCCACTTCGGTACCTCTCCGCAATCGGTCCGACTTCGAAGCAAAAGCGTGACGTCCCCATCCCCCTCGCAGCGCATCACGCATCTTCAGCGGATGCACCCGCGCGGAAGCTAGTTTTCGTTCCACTCAGTTTTGGGGGGCCGCAACGCCCGGAGCCCACCTCTTCGTTCCGAACCGCCCTTTTCGAATCGATTCCGTCGACGACTGCTCCCTCGTGGAGCTGGCGAGGGGACTCGAACCCTTAACCTGCTGATTACAAATCAGCTGCTCTACCAGTTGAGCTACGCCAGCCGGGGAACGCGCTGCGCCACTATAGGCCGAGGCTAAACCCTTGGCAACGCAGGAAGATCCGCGTTGCCCGCCAAACCGGCCCCATCCCGGCGAAGCAGTTCGAAGAGCACCACGGCGGCGGCCGTCGCCACGTTGAGCGACCCCACCCGACCGCGCAGCGGGATCCGGAAGCGCTGGTCTAGCGCCCGGACCACCCCAGGACGCAACCCCCGCCCCTCGGCCCCCAGCACCACGACACGTCGGGCCGAGTGGGCCCGATCCGGCAACCGCCAGAGTTCCGCCGGAGCCTCGACATCGGCACCATAAATCCAGAACTCCTTTTTTTTCAATAGGTTGAGTGTACGCGACAGGTTCGTAACGCGGGCTGCCGGAAGCCATTCGATGGACCCGGCGCTGGCCCGGGAGACCGCCGCCGTCAGAGGCGGGCTGCGTCGCCGGGTAAGGATCAGACCGGCGGCGCCAGCCCCATCGGCGACCCGCGCCAACGCCCCGAGGTTCTGGGGGTCTTCCACCCCATCCAGGGCAACCACGGTCCGCGGACCCGGCGGGTCCGAAAACTCCTCCAGGAGCGCCTCGGGCAGCTCACCGGCCCGGAGCAGGACGCCTTGGGTCGAGACCCCTGCCGGGGCCAGCTGCGAGAATGCCTCAGGCTCGAGTTCCCGGATGGCCACACCTGCGGCCGTCGCTGCTTGCGCCAGCTCCTCGACGTCCGGCCCACGCCCTCCGGCGCGAATGGACAGCTCGAATAGCTCCCGCCGCCGCGCAGCCAGCGCTGCCCGCACAGGGTGAAAACCGCTCAGCAAGACCCCGCCCATACACCGGATGCTACGCCACGAAGCCGGGAGCGGCCGACCTCCACGATTTCGAAGGAATCGACGGCTCGATGAAACTCCCCTCAAGGACCCGCCTACGCGTTGCCGATGAGTTGCGTACCCGTGGGCCGCGAACGGCCCACCCTTTACAAGGAAAACCGCATGCTCGAGACGAGTCGCCACAAACGCCGCCAGCACCCCAGGGTAGAGACCCGGCTCGCCGTGCACATCTCGACGCTCGAGCCGGAGTGCGACCCGCGCACAGGGCAGCCGTTCTTCCGCGCTTCCCAGGAGACGAGCGCCAACCTGTCGCGCGGGGGCGCGCTCCTGGAAACGACGGAGCCGCTCACGCCCGGACGACGGCTCCTGATCGAGGTTTCGTTACCGGACGGATCGCCGCTGGAGGCGATCGGTCGCGTGGCCTGGACAAAGCGCGGCATAGGGCCAAATGCCCGGACGGCAGAATGCGGCGTCGAGTTCCTCGCAGGAGCCACCGAGCAACTCGAATCGCTCGATGCGTACCTCCGAAAGCTCATCGACACGTGACAAACGCTTGAACCGGCCGGAAGCCAGCAGGTATGCTTACACTTCCCATGAAGCCGCGTGGGTCTTTCAAGATCGTGAATCGAGAACGCCTGCTCGATGGGTTCCTCGACCCGTTGACCCGCAGCGAAGCCCGCTCACAACGGATCGTCCAGTCGATCCGCAAGCAAATCATGGACGGTGGTTCGGGACAGAGCCTTCGCATCCGCCAGGTGTTTCGTGCGCCCAGAGAAATCTACCGGCTCGAGCTCGAGCTGCCGGAACTCGGCTACCAGCGCACCACGCTCCTGGACCGTGACGCCCTAGAAGAACTGTTGACGGCCGACGAGGTCCGGGATCTAGTGGGGGCGTCGCCGGTCGACGGGTGAGCGCCCGCGAGGAGCGGGCGGTGCCCGGGGCAGGACTCGAACCTGCATGGCACAGGGCCAGGCGATTTTAAGTCGCCCGCGTCTACCGATTTCGCCACCCGGGCAAAGCCCTGGGTCAGTTTATACTCGACTGCGGTGGGAAGGGAGAGTTCCGAGTGTTCCACGGAAAGAAGATCGTGGTGGTGATGCCGGCGTACAATGCGGCCCGCACGATCGAGCGTACCTACCGCGAGATTCCGCTGGACCTGGTGGACGAGGTCATCGTCACGGATGACGCCAGCCGCGACGAGACCGTCGTGATCGCCCAGAAGCTCGGCCTTCGAACCCTGGTCCACGAGACCAACCGAGGCTATGGAGGAAACCAGAAGACCTGCTACACCGAGGCCCTGCGTCTGGGTGCCGACGTCGCGATCATGCTCCACCCAGACTATCAGTATACGCCGAGGCTTCTGCCCGCCATGATCGGCCTGATTGCCGATGGTCCGTTCGATGTGGTGATGGGCTCGCGCGTACTGGGTGGCCGCGCTCTGGCCGGGGGGATGCCGCTCTACAAGTACGTGGCCAACCGCGTGCTGACCGCCGTGGAGAACTTCCTGCTCGACGCCAAGCTGTCGGAGTACCACAGCGGATATCGGGCCTTCTCGCGGCCGGTCCTCGAGCAACTCCCGCTGCTGGAAAATTCCGACGACTTCGTCTTCGACAACCAGATGCTCGCCCAGATCCATCTGGCGGGCTTCGAAATCGGCGAAGTCAGCTGTCCCGCCGCATACTTCGAGGAGGCCTCATCGATCAATTTCCGGCGCTCGGTGCGCTACGGCCTCGGGGTTCTCGAGACATCGCTGCGCGGATTTTTGCACCGGACCGGTATCGTCCCCCAGCGCCTATTCGACGCCAACGGCCGGCGTCTCGAACTGCCGGACGGCGGCCCCACGTAAATGGACATCTTCACCGCGACGAAGAGGATCTCGCGCTCCTTTCTCGTGGGCGACCAGCCGCTCTCCAGCGGCAGCTACGGCGCCATAGGAGACGGACACACGTGCGCGCTGGTAGGCATCGACGGTTCCGTCGACTGGCTATGCCTGCCCCGCTTCGACTCCCCGAGCGTATTCGCCAGACTCCTGGACTCGGACCGGGGCGGTTGCTTTCGGGTGTCCCCCGCGGAGCGCCCATTCGAGAGTCTGCAGGCCTACGACGACGCGACCAACGTGCTCCAGACCCTCTTCCGCCGCCCCGGCGAGGGCGCCGCCGTCGTGACCGATCTCATGCCCTGGAACGGGGACCCGCGCTCCTCGCTCCACCAGATGCTGCGTCTCGTCGAGGGGCGCGAGGGCGTGCTCGAAATGGAGGTGCTCTTCGACCCACGCTTCGACTACGGCCGCAGCGAAGCGCAGATTCAGATCGCTGAAGCCGGTGTCCTCGCCAAGGGAGGTCACGATGAACAGATCGCTCTGGCGCTCAGCGACGGGGCGGAATTCGAGACCGATCCCCGTTCCGGAGTGCGCGCGCGATTCTCCGTCCACGCGGGAGAGCGGGTGTGGGTCGTCCTGAACTGGACAGCCCCCCGCGTCGAGCCAGTGGCCGCCTATCGCCCCTTCGAGCACCTGCGCGCCACGCGACGCTTCTGGCGAAGCTGGTCATCTTCCCTCCAGTACGATGGACCGTGGCGCCACGACGTTCTGCGCTCGGCGCTCACGTTGAAGCTCCTCCAATACGCACCCACCGGGGCCATGGTGGCGGCACCCACCACCAGCCTGCCGGTACAGCCCGGCGGCGACCGCAACTGGGACTACCGCTTCTCGTGGGTCCGCGACAGCGCCATGGCAATCCGGGCAATGAACCAGATCGGCTACCCGAACGAAGCGGTCAACTTCTTCCACTTCGTGCGCGACACGCTCGAAGAACGCCGCCAGCTCGACCTCATGGTGACGTTAGACGGGCAGGACGTGCCCGACGAAATACTGCTGACGCACCTGTCTGGCCATCGGGAGAGCCGCCCCGTACGGATCGGGAACGCTGCGCGTCATCAGATCCAGCACGACATCGTCGGTCCGCTCCTCGATGCCGCCGCCATTCACGAGCAGGCCGGCGGCACGCTCGGCCTGCGGCTCTGGCGACAGGTACGGCGCCTGGTGACAGAAGCAACCGAGAAATCCCGTGTGCCCGACCACGGCATCTGGGAACCTCGCTCCGAGCCCGACCACCACGTGCACTCGAAACTGATGACGTGGGTCGCGCTCGACCGGGCCATCCACATCGCACCGCGCTTCGGTGGAGAGGCCGACGCCAAGCACTGGGCGCAGACGCGCTCGCGTATGATGCTCGAGATTCTGGAGCGCGGGTATTCCCATGACACCGGGACTTTCGTCGCTGCCTACGGCGCGCACCAGGTCGACGCAACCCTGCTGCTGCTTCCCAAGTACGGCTTCCTCCCCCCCGCGGACGCCCGCGTCCAGCGCACGCTGCAGCGTGTGATCGACGAACTGAGCGAAGGACGCTTCCTGCGCCGCTACCGCGGCGGCGACGGCATCGCCTCCGACGAGGGGGCATTCATCCTGTGTGGCTTCTGGCTCGCGGAGGCACTCGCCCTGTCACGCCGGCTCGACGAGGCGCTCGAGGTCTTCCAGAACCACCTGTCGGCGGCCAACCATCTGGGCATGCTCTCCGAGGAGGTGGATCCGGCCAGCGGCGCTCCGCTCGGCAATACACCGCAGGCCTTCAGCCACCTGGGCCTGATCCAAGCTGCGGCACGACTCGACCGGGCCCTGCGCTTGCGGGACGAAAAACTGGACGATCCACCCTACCTCGAGTTCGACTTCCCGAGCCTGGGCTAGCGTGGTGCCGTCCGGCGGATCCCTCCGGAAGGCAGCGATCGTCTCAGCGGCGCTGGCATTGGCGGCCGTTGCCAGCCAGCTTTTTCTTGTCGCGTGCACCTCGGTCGACGTCCCCCTCCTGGATGACTGGGACACGCTGGTCGGTTTCCTCGTCTACTGGCAAGACGAGGCAGACTTCAGGGGACGTCTGCGGCAACTCTTCGATCCCCACAACGAGCATTTGCTCGCGGTGCCGCGTCTGGCACTGCTCGGCGTCCATGGACTCACGGGTCACATCGACTTCGCGTGGCTCAACCTGATTGGAAATCTCCTCGTCCTCGTGCTGCTGGGGGCGCTCTGGTGCGAGTTCCGACGTGACGCGCCCGCCGCGGAACGCGCGATCGGCTTTCTGCCGGCGGTGCTCTTCACGGTCCAGCCCCAGGCATGGACGACGGTGATCTCGCCGACGGTCTCGCTCTCGAACAACGGCGTGATGGCTTTCGGAGCGGTGTGCTTTGCGTGTCTCGCTCGCAGCCGGGTGGCCTGGGCTGGCCTGGCGGCGGCCGCCGCGACGTTCTCCCAGGGCAACGGGATCTTCGTCCTGCCCATCGCGGCCTGTGTCCCCTGGCTGCAGGGACAACACAGGCTCGCGAGGCGCTGGGGCTTCGTCTCACTCGCGGCGACGGTTGTCTATTTCTGGGCGGCACCGAACGACTACGGCACTGCGAGCCCGTGGACTTCGCTCGCACGTCCCGACCGCCTCGCCAGCTACGCGCTCTACTTCGTCGGTTCCGCGGGTGGCTTTGGCCGGCCGACCCCATCCGCTGCCGTCGGCGCCGTTCTCGTCGCGAGCTTTGCCTGGTTGACGTGGCGGGGCCTCGCCCAGCGCAACCCGGCACTCTTCGCGCTGTGCGTCTTCCTTTTCGCGAGTGTCGCCGGAAACGCGCTGGTACGCGCTCACCAGGGAGCCGACGCAGCGCTCTTCCAGCCGCGCTACCGCCTCTACGGAGGGACACTCCTGGCACTGACCTGGCTGGGGTGGCTCGAAGTCGCGCCGCGACTGCGCACTCGGACCTGGACCGCGACGGCGGCACTCGTTTCCATCCTTTTCTGGGGCGCCTCGTTCCACTCGGGGGCGGCAGCGGCAAAAGCGCACGCCAACGCTCTGCGCGCCGGCCTCGACCGCTGGTGGGAAACCGGAGCCGGGGGTCTGCGCCATCCCGATTTCCGGAAGGCCAATTTCTTCCTCACTCGCGCGCTGCACGATGGGCTGCTGCGGATCCCGGACGACTGGCCCGAACGCTACGGCGAACGGCCGCGGGCCAGCGGCCCACCGCCGGGGCCGGGCGCCGCTGTCGTCTGGAAGCTGAACGCGGTGCACAGCGCCGAGGGGTACCTGACGGTGATCGGCCAGGCACGGGGTTCGGGAAGCGCCCTGGGCCAGCGCGTGGAGATCGCACTCGTCCGAGACAATCGCGCCTGGTTTGCACCGGCCCGGGGCGTCGCCCGGGGCGACCCGCCGACGCGCCACCCACCCGACCGCCGACTCACCGGGGCCGGTTTCCACGCGCTCGTGGATACCCGGGATCTGCCAGCCGGCCGCTACCGCCTGGGCGTCCTTGTGCATCAGGGCGAACACGTGTACTTCGCCGCGGGCGAATCCGTGCTGACGATCGAGGTGGAACCGTGACGTGGATCGCGGCGTGGCGCACCGCACTGGCAGCGATCGCACTGCTGGTCTTCTACTGGGCCGTACTGGCGCGCTCGCCACTCATCACGCCGCTCCCCGACGCCGTCTGGCTGGCAGCGCCAACGCCGGCGCGCACGGCCGCACTGCTCAAAGCGCTCGGGGGCCTCACTCTGATCAACCTCGCTGCGTGGGGCATGGGAACGTCTCTCGGGCGCCGCTTCCCGCTCGGCCCGGTACCCGGCGTGCGCGCGCTGGCCTCGTTGGGCCTCGGCATGATCGTCCTCTCACTCGCAGTGCTCGGGCTGGCTGCACTCCACGCCGCCGAGGCCCAGGCGCTCGCAGCCGTGCTGGCCGGAGGCGCCGCCATCGGCCTGTTGAATCTGGCCCGCTCCGCACGTCCTCGGCGCCCCACCGGTCGCGAGTGCGCACTCGTCCTCGGCGGCGCGCTGCTGCTGGCGAGCCCGCTGCTCGCGGCGTTCGACGCGGACCCGGGCTGGGATGCCCTCACCTACCACCTGCCCCTCGCCGAACGCACCGCGTTCGCAAACGGCAGCTTCGTAACGCCCTGGTCCGTCTTCTCCGCCTTTCCCCATGCGATGAGCATGCTCTACCTGCTGACCCAGACCCTCGACTCAACGGCGCTAGCGCGCTGGCTCCACCTCGAATTCGGCGTGCTGACCGCGCTGCTCGCCGTGGTGCTGGCGCGGACGGTGTCGCACCGCGCCGGTTGGCTGGCCGCTGCGGCCCTGGCGGCGTGCCCACTCTTCGCCTGGGAACTCGGCATCGCCTACGCAGACCTTCCCGCCTGTTTCTTTACGCTGCTCGCGGTCGCGTTGCTGCGGCCGCGGCTCGGGCTCGCCCGCTGTGCCGCGGCGGGACTGTTCGCGGGGGCCGCCGCAGCGTGCCGCTACCCGTCGTGGGGCGTCCCGGTCGTACTGGTCGCGCTGGTCTGGCTTCCCGACACGGTGCGCGCCTCCCGGTTGCGGGCGAGCCTCGCGGTCGCGGCCGGGGCGCTCGTCCCACTCGCGCCGTGGATCGTGCGCAACTTCGCATTCACGGGAAATCCCTTTTCCCCAGCCCTGCAGTCCTTTTTCGCAGCGCCCGGAGATGAGTTCTTTGCCCCACTCGCGCTTACCCAGAACGCCGCCTTCATCCGGGCGATCGGTCCCGGCCACGGCCCCCTCGACCTGCTGGCGCTCCCCTGGCGGCTCACGGTCGAGGCGGCCCCCGACGACTATCGCTGGTTCGGCTACCGGGTGGGTCCGCTCTACCTGCTCGGCGTCATCGCCGCGCTCGGCTGGGGGGGCGGGGCGAAAGGCTCGGCCCTGGTTCGCCGCCTCTGGTCTGCCGCCGGACTTTCGCTGCTCTTCTGGTTTTTCACGGCCCAGGATCCACGCTACCTGCTTCCGGCACTCGTCCTCGCGGCCGTGGCCGGGGCGATCGCCGCCGACCGCGCGGTGGGATCCCGGCGCCTCTGGCTGCTGCTACCCATACTTGCGGTGCTCCACGCTCAGCTCCCGGTCTGGACCGCTCTGCCCCAGCGCTACGGCACCGCGCTCGGACGGCTGTCTGTCAGCGATGCGCCAGCGGCACGCGTGGGCCAACGCCTCCGAGCGGAACTCACCTCGGGCGATCGCGTGGTGCTCCTCTTCGAGCCGCGCGCCTGGTTCTTTCGCGGCCTCGATTACGTCCCCTACCACCTGGGGGACGGTTCACCGCTCCTCGTGGCGATTCACCGCGCCCGAAGGGAAGGCCTCGATGCGCTCTTCCGCGACCTCGGCGCGACACACTTTGTCGTGAACACGCGACTCGGCCCCCAGACGACGCCGTACTTCGTGCCGGCCTATTCACACGACAGCTTCGAGACAGATCTCGCGGTGCTAAACGAATTCCTCGGACGACGCACGGAATTCCTCTTCCGCGAGGGGAGCCTCGAAGTGCGCCGGCTCCGCACAGCAGAGCCCCGTTCGTGAACTCACGGCAAGCGGGGGTCCTCGTCTTTGCAACCCTGCTGCTCTCGTACGCCTGGTTCTTTCAGGGTGGTGGCTACAACCCGAACTCGCGCCTCGCACTGACGCGCGCCCTCGTCGAGCGAGGCACGTTGGCCATCGACGCCTACCCGGTAACGGGGGACTGGGCCGAGCACGCCGGGCGGCGTTACACGAATAAAGCCCCGGGACTCTCCTTTCTCGCCGCACCCGCCTGGGCGCTGACGCAGGGCGTCGCTCCCGAGCCCGCGGGCGAGGCCCTGTCCCTTCGCACCTGGCTCGTGAACGCCGCAGTGAACGCGCTACCCGCCGCCTGCCTCGGCTGGCTGCTCTTCGGTGTCCTCGGCCGCCTCGGAGCCGGAAGCGAGCGGCTCCGGGCCGCGGCCGCCCTGGTCTACGGCCTCGGCACCCTGGCATTCCCCTACGCCACGGCGTTCTACGCCCACCAGCCCGCCGCCGCTGCCAGCTTTGCCGCGTTCGCCGCCCTGCTCGCCGCCGACACCTCGCCGCGCGCCCGGCTTCTCGCCGCCGCCGCCGGGGCGGCGGCAGGACTTGCCGTCGCCCTGGAAGTCTCCTGCGTGCTGGTGGCGGCGGGTCTCGGGCTCTGGCTCCTGGCAGATTCTCGGCGCCGGCGACACCTTCCCCTCTACGTGGCCGGGGGACTGCCCTTTGCCCTGGCACTGGGGCTCTACACCGCCGCCGCCTTCGGCTCGCCGTGGAGCCTCTGGTTCGAGCAGGCGAATCCCACCATTGAAATACGTGTCGAAGGTCGGCTCTTCGGTGCGCCAAGCCTCGTGAATGTGATCGAACTGCTGGGGATGCCCTACCGCGGACTCTTCTACACGAGTCCGGTGCTGCTGCTCGCCTTCGCCGGCTGGCCCCGGCTGCGAAGGGCGCAGCCCGCCGTCGCCACGCTCTGCGCCGCTCTGCCCCTCGCCTTCCTGCTCCTCATCTCGAGCTTCCACGCCTGGTACGGGGGCTGGGCGCCGGGCCCGCGCTACCTGGTTCCGGCGCTTCCGTTCCTATTCGTGCCCGTCGCCTTTGCTTTCGGCAGCTGGCCGCGAATCGGAGCCCTCCTCGCGGCGCTCTCGGTAGCCAGCATGCTCGTGCTGACATCCGTCGCGGTGGAGATTCCCAGTGGCTTCGCCGACCCGCTCCTCGATTTCGCGCTGCCCCGCTTCCTGGCAGGCGAGTTGGCCGTCAACCCGGCGCTGCTCGACGTGCGCCTGCCTCCCCCCTCCTACGCATTGGGGGAGGCACGGCCCAATGGAGCCTCGTTCAACGTGGGCGAGTTGCTGGGGGCCAGTGGCCTCGCGAGCATCGCCCCGCTGGTCGCCAGCTGGTGCGTCGCGGGTGCCGCGCTCGCATTCGGGCACCGCCGGAGCCGCTGAGTTCGCAGCCGCGTGGGCCGGCGAGGCCTGTGATATCGTAGCCGCGTGGGCCGGCGAGGCCTGTGATATCGTAGCCCCGTCGGCCGGCGAGGCCTGTGATATCGTAGCCGCGTGGGCCGG
>PBYF01000062.1 GCA_002729515.1 Deltaproteobacteria bacterium | reverse complement strand
CTGCTTAGGTCCCACAACTAGCGCCGGAGTCGGACCAGTACCAAAGCCGGACCAGCGCCGGAGTCGGACCAGTGCCGAAGCTGGACTAGCGCCGGAGTCGGATCAGGCCCTCCTGGGCTACCGAGGCTAGCCGGCACCCGCCGCGGGTGAAGACAGCGCCCAACGCGAGGCCGTGCGCGCCGTGGGCGACCGGGCTGTTGCTGACGTACAGGAGCCAATCGTCGAGGTGAACCGGGTGGTGGATCCACACGGCGTGGTCGAGGCTCAGGTTCATGCGTTGCTCCCACGGGATGCCGTGGGGTCGCGCCGCCGTGCCGAGCAGCGTGCGGTCCGTGGCGTAGACGAGCATCGCGGCGTGGACGAGCGGGTCCTCCGGGAGCTTCCCGCATATCCGCATCCAGCTGCGCTGGCGGGCGGGGGACGGCTCGTTCGACCACGGATCGATCATGCGCAGCTCGATGGAGCTTCGCATGGGCGGGAAGCTCCCGGGGAGCTTCGCGCGCTCGTCTTCCCAGTCGGGGATTCCTTCGGGCGGTGGTACTTCGGGCATCGGGTCCTGGTGGGCGATGCCTTCTTCCTCGAGGCAGAAGCTCGCTGTGACGTTGAAGATGGCTTCGTCGTCCTGGCGCGCCGTCACGTGCCGGGTGGTGAAGCTGCGCCCGTCGCGTACCCGGTCTACCTCGAACCGAAGCGGCGAGTCGTGGTGACCGGTGCGCAGGAAGTAGGCGTGCAGCGAGTGGAGCCGGCGCGCCGGGTCCGCAATGCTGCGGCCCGCTGCGACGACGCATTGGGCCGCGACCATCCCGCCGAACAGGCGTCCTTCGCCCTCGCCCGGATCGCCGACGAAGTGGTCCGCCTCGGGTTCTTCGAGGTCGAGCTGCTGGAGCAACTGTTCCAGCGGCGATTCGAGAGAGCCGTCCTCCGCCGTCAAGGTGCCGCCTTCAGTGCTTCGCGCACCGGGGGAAGCCGGTCCTCGAGCTTCTGTTCGGCGAGGCGCGCGAAAAACTCCTGGGGTTCGAACCCGGCGTGCTTCGCGACCTCCTCGAGCACTGCAGCCCGCGAGATGTGAGCCTCGGTGTGGCAGCGGAGCTTCGCCGGCACCGGCTGGACCCGCTGCGCGTGGGCGCTTGGGCTCGCCGGGTTGGAAACGCCGCCCACGAGTACGGGTTTCCAGGTCCGCTTTGCCCGGGCCGCGGCCGCCACTTGCTCGATCCGGTGGAAGGCGAGGTCGGACCACGGGCTCGAACAGTCCGAGCTGAACTCCAGGCGGGCCAAGGCATCTCCCGGGTGACGAGGAGCCCTGACTCTAGCGGCTGGCGCTACCGGCTGATCTTGTATAACATCGTTACATACATTGAACAGCGTTAAAAGTACGGCCCTCCATGACCCCCTCTGCTCCGCAGCCCGCGACAAGTCCCTCCGAGCGCCGCCGTTCCCAACACCGGGAGGAGGCGCGCCGCACCATCCTGGGGGCGGCCGAGACGCTGCTGGTCGAGCACGGGTACGAGGGCTTTTCGATGCGGCGGCTCGCGAGCCAGTGCGGCTACACGGCTCCCACCATCTATCACTACTTTCGTGACAAGCAGGGCCTGCTCGACGCGGTGCTCGACGAGCGGTTGGCGCTCGTTGTCGAGCGGCTCGAGCGACTCGAGCGCCGCGCCGACGCCGCCGAGACGGTGCGCGAGATGCTCGGCGAGTTCGCGCGCTTTGGCCTCGAGAACCCGGCCCACCACAGTCTTCTCGCCGTTCACCGTCCCGAGGGAGCGGCGATACCGCCGAGCGCCCAGCGGATCGGCGACCTCTTCGCGGAGCTGCTCGGCGAACTCGGCGCCGCGGGACGGCTGCGTGAGGCCGACGTGGACGGGGCGCTCCAGTTCGTCTGGATGCTTCTCCACGGGATCGTATCGTTGCGCAGTGAGCGGCCCGATGTCGAATGGAAGCAGTCGATCGTGGAGTACTCGTTGGACATTGCGATCCAGGGTCTCATCGGTGACTTGCCCGATGCGACTTGCGTGCGCCCCGAAAGGAACCAATCGTGAAGTGGCGAGCCGCCACGCTAGTGGCCGCCGCATTGCTCGCGTGCAGCGAAGACGCGGTGGAGCCGGAGACGGGTTTCCCGGTGGCGCTCTTTTCCGTGGAGAGTGTGGACCTCCGCGAGCGCATCCAGGCGACCGGGGAGCTTCGAGCCGTGGAGCACGCGGAGGTCGCTGCCGAGGTGGTGGGGCGCGTCACCGAGATCCTGGTCGACGAGGGTTCGCGCGTCGAGGCCGGCACCGAGATCATGGCGATCGACCCGGAACGGCGCTCGCTCGAGCGAGACAGCGCGAAAGCGGGGGTCGACGAGGCGGCGGCCCAGCTGCGCGACGCGAAGCGCGATCACGATCGTGTGCGCGACCTCTTCCAAAAGAACGTCGCCTCCCAGGAGCAGCTCGACGGCGCCGAAACGGACCACAAGTTGGCGCGCTCCAGACTTCTGGCGGCTGAGGCACGGTTCGGCGTCCAAGCGCGCGCGCTGCGCGACGCTCGCGTCACGGCGCCCTTCTCCGGGTACGTCGGCACCCGTATGGTGAGCCGCGGTGAGTACGTCCAGCCCGGCCAGGCGCTCTTCGAACTCGTGGCGCTCGACCCCATCGAGGTAGAGTTCCGAGTGCCCGAGGTCGACTCGGGCCGGGTTGCTCTCTCCCAGGTGGTGGGCGTCGAACTGGCGCCCTTTCCGGAAGAGGTATTCGTCGGCACCGTCGACTTCGTGTCGCCTACGATCGACCCGGTGAGCCGCACGTTGCGCGTGAAGGCGCTGCTCGAAAACCCGGAGGGCCGTCTGCGCCCGGGCCTGTTTGCAAAGGTCGACCTCGGCATTTCGAACCGGGACGGCGTTGCGATGGTTCCCGAAGAGGCGGTGCTTCATCGGGCCGATGGTGCGGTTGTCTTTCTGATGCAAGAGGACGACCGCGTGGAGCGCCGGGTCATCGAAACCGGCCTGCACCACGACGGCATGATCGAGGTGACCGCAGGCATCGAGCCGGGAGATCGCGTTGTCTCACGGGGTCAGGCCTGGCTCACCGATGGCCAGCGCGTGACGCCGCGCGACCGGAGCGGCACGCTAGCGACTCGTTCACTTCCGCCCGTGGCCGAGGAGGGTGACGGGGAGCGCGCGGCGAACCTGCCGTGAACCGTTTCGACCTCTTCATCGAGCGTCCCGTCCTGACGTGGATGCTGACACTTTCCCTGCTGGTATTCGGCGTGCTCGGCTACGCACGGCTCGGGGTCGACCAGTTTCCAAACCTCGAGTTCCCGGTGGTGACTGTGCTCGCGAAGCTCGAGGGTGCCAGCCCCGAGGTGGTGGAGCAGGACGTCACTGACGTTCTCGAGGAATACCTCACCACCATGGCCGGCGTGCGCAAGATCGAGAGCGACACTCAGCAGGGTGAGGCCACCATACGCGTCGAGTTCGAGCTGGGGCTCGACCTCGATGTCGCGACCCAGGACGTCAGAGACAAGGTTGCCCAGGCGCGTTACTGGCTCCCCAGGGACGCGGAGCCGCCCATAGTCATCAAGGAGGACCCGGGCGACGAGCCGGTCTTGTGGATTCCGGTCAGCTCGTCCCGTCCTACGGTGGAGACCAGCGAATTCGTCCGCAACTACATCAAACCCCAGATCGAGACGATTTCCGGTGTCGCCGGGGCCATGATCTTCGGGCGCCTGGACCGCGAAATCCGCATCTGGCTCGACGGCGAGGCGCTGCGGGCCCGCGGGTTGGCCGCCGGGGACATCATCGCCGCAGTCCAGCGCGAACACGTCGAGGTTCCGGGCGGGCGCGTCCAGAGCCGCCGGATCGACTACTCCGTGAAGACCCAGGCGGAGTTTTTGTCGGTGGCCGAGCTCGAGAATCTCGTGGTCGCCTGGGAGGACGGGGCTCCCGTGAGGCTCCGCGACGTGGGCCGGGTCGAGGATGGTGCGGAAGACGATCGGCACGTCGCACACTTCGACGGTGTAGACACGATTGGCATCGGTGTGCGCAAGCAATCGGGCGCGAATACGGTGGCTGTCGTGGACGGGGCCTACGAGAAGCTCGAGTCGATCAAGCACCAGCTTCCCGCCGACTACAGTTATAAGAAGGGAGCGGATTTTTCAAAGCCGATCCGCGAGTCGGTGGACGAGACTCTCTTCGCCCTGGTGGCCGGGGCGCTGCTCGCGACGTTTACCGTGATGGTCTTCCTGCGGCGTTGGCGGCCGACACTGATCGTGGCCCTTTCGATCCCGCTCTCTCTCATCGCGACCTTCGGCGTGATGTGGGTGCTCGGGTACACGCTGAATACGATGACCTTGCTGGCAATGGCACTGGCTGTTGGTGTGGTGATCGACGACGCCATCGTGGTGCTCGAGAATATCGAGCGCCACCGCGAGGAAGGCGAGTCCCCCAAGGAGGCCGCATCCAAGGGAACGGCGCAGATTGCGTTCGCGGCCACCTCCGCCACCGTTGCAATCGCTGTGGTCTTTCTTCCCGTCCTCTTCATCGAGGGAATCGTCGGCAGCTTTCTGGCAGAATTCGGCGTTACGGTGGCGAGCGCGGTGATGGTCTCGCTCTTCGTGGCGTTGACACTGACGCCGATGCTCGCCGCGCGCATGACACCTCCGAAGGAGCGCGCTCCGGGGAGTCTCTACCACCGCCTCGAACGCGCCTTCGAATGGCTTTCCGCGAGCTATTGCCAGACCCTGGACGTGGCGTTGCGGCGGCGTTGGACGGTTCTCGGTGCGGCCCTGCTGAGCTTTGTGGTGACCTGCGGGGTCGGCTTGCAGCTGGAGCGCGAGTTCTTCCCCGCCATCGACAACGGACTCTTCTTCGTGCTCTTCGACGCGCCCGAAGGTGCCAACATCGATACCAGCACGGAGTTTCTCACGCGTAACGAGGATTGGGTTCTCGCCCAGCCGGAGGTATCCGGGGTCTTTGGCGGCGCCGGCTTCTCGCCGGGACGAGGCGGCGGAACGAATAGCGGAATGATGTTCGTGATGTTGAAGAGCAAGGGTGAGCGCGATCGCGACGTAGCGCAGCTGGTCGTAGCGGCCCGGGAGGCACTTCAACAGATTCCCGGACAGAAGGTCCGGGTGATGGATATGTCGAATATGGCCAGCAACAGCGGTGGGGGAGATTTTGCATTCGAGCTTCGCGGCAACGTCGAGCTCGCGGAACTCGACCGGCTGGCGGACGCGTTCGTGGCGAAACTCGTGGCAGAGGGTGGATACGTCGATATCGACAAGTCGCTGAAGCTCGGCATGCCCGAGGTGCGCGTAATTCCGGACCGGGACAAGGCTGCGGCGCTTGGAATCGACGCGCGAACGCTCGCCACCACCGTACAGTCCATGATCGGCGGGCTCGACGTCGCCACCTTCAAGGAAGGCGGCAAGCGCTACGACATCCGCATGCGGCTGGAGGAGGAGTCTCGAGCGGAGCCAGAAGCCATCGGCAGGCTTTACCTGAGAACCCGGGCCGGGGACATCGTCGAACTGCGAAACCTGGTGACGATCGAGACCGGTGCCGGTCCGGCGACCATCACCCGCCGCGACCGACAACGCGCAGTCACCATTTCTGGAAGTCTCGAGGACAAGAAGCTTGGCCAGGCGATCACCGAGGCGGAGGCGATTGCGAAAACCCTATTGCCCGAGGGTGTGAACCTCGAACTCTCGGGCGATGCAGAGAGCTACATGGAGAGCTTCGAGCAGTTTGGGGTCGCGATGGGCCTGGCAATCCTCGTGATCTACATGGTACTCGCAGCGCAGTTCGAGAGCCTGGTCCACCCGTTTACGGTGATGCTTGCCCTGCCCTTCGCGATGGTGGGTGCCCTCGGCGCGCTGTGGATGTTCGACATGTCTGGCAGGTCCGGAATGACATTCAACCTGTTCAGCCTGATCGGCATCATCCTGCTGATGGGACTCGTCACGAAGAACTCGATCTTGTTGGTCGACTATGCGAACCAGCTTCGGGCAGCGGGTATGGACAGGCTCGAAGCGATGCGAACCGCGGCGCCGGTGCGCATGCGGCCCGTGTTGATGACCGCTGTTTCGATGATCTTCGGGGTTCTTCCCGCCGCGGTGGGTGTGGGTCCGGGGTCCGAGAGCCGGGCCCCCATGGCGGTGGCTGTTGCGGCAGGGATGTTCTCTTCTACGCTTCTCACGTTGCTGGTCGTGCCCGTTTTCTACGTGGTGCTCGATGACGGTATCGAGCGCCTCGCCACCAGGTTGCGCCGCAGTTTGGGCCGCGCGGCGGTGCAGTCCGAGGTCTGAGACGTGCGGCCGCACGGGATTTTGTCAACGGGGTAACCTGGGCTTCCTGGAGGACTCGCCATGGCGACGCCGAGCCGCGCTCAACTCGAAAAGTGGGCCGAAAATTACGTTGCGCTCTGGAATGCGGGGGACAAAGAGGCCTGGATCGCCAACTGGCGCAATGTGGCGCCGGGCGATTTCCGGATGCTCGACCCGGTGGGAACTCCGGAAAAGTGCGGCTTTGAAGAGTGCTGTGCGGATCCCTTCGACCTCTTCCAGCCGAAGGTGCATTTCAAGATCGCCGAGGGGACGTTGTTCATCTGTGGCAACGAAGTCGCCTGGCTGCTCGAGAACCACATCACTCACGACGGGGTGAAGACGGTGGGCCTCAGCATTGAGACGTATCGCTTCGAGCCGGACGGTTCGGTCGTGGTCCGCACCTATTATCGCGTTCCGGACCGGACGGACGACGAATTGGGTGAGATGTTCAAGGAATATCTGCCGCAGGGTGGTTGATGTCGGCCGCCCGCGTAGCTGAGCTCAATGAGTTCGCCCAGAACGAGCATCCCGGTATGGTCGGGGTCGAGGTGCTGAGCTGCGAGCCTGAACTCGTCACGGGTCGTCTTCCCGTCACTGAGGCGGTGGTGTCCGGGACGAGTTCCTGGCCGGCGCTCGTCTGCGCGCGGAAGCACGAGGTGTACAATTGGAGGTCACCACAAGCGAATTTGCCGCTGCTGTGACGCCGTTGGCTCCGGTGGATCAGGGAGCCGCCGGCACCTCTTTTCCCGCGTACGGCCGGGGCTCAGCCGGCCGGCATGCGCGGGTCGCGACGCTCGAGGCGCACCCGGTTCGCCTCATGGTGCTGCTCCTTGCCACCGTTGCGGAGGTAGCGCGGCGTGCGGGTCGGAACGCGTCGTCGCGCCTGGGATCCTTCTCGTCAGCTTCGACACGACCCGCGCCGACAGGATCGGAGCCTATGGCTATGACGGTGCCGATACGCCGAATATCGATGCCCTGGCCCGCGAGGGAATCGTCTTCGAGCAGGCGATTGCGCCGGCGCCGATTACCTTGCCCTCCCACGCGACGATCTTGACCGGCCAGCCGCCCTCCGTCCACGGCGTACATTCGAATGGCAACTACGTGCTGTCGTCCGAGGCGGAGCTCGTGTCCGAAACGCTCCACGATCGCGGGTTTCGCACGGGTGCATTCGTGTCGGCCTTCGTTCTCGACGCGCGCTTCGGCTTGGATCAGGGGTTCGAGTCGTATCGGGGGCCTGATCCGAGCAAGCGTGTGGATCGGCTTCCCGCGGCTCAGTGGCGGGCAGGTACGGCAGTCGACGAAGCGATCGACTGGTTCGGCGGCATTCGTCCCGACGAGAGTTTCTTTGCCTGGATCCATTTCTTCGACCCCCACCAGCCGTACAGGCCTCCGAAGGACTTTCGATCGAGCGCGCGCCAGATCTACGACGTCGAGATTGCCTACGCGGATCGGGAGCTCGGGCGCCTGCTCGAGTTCCTCGACGCCCAGGGGCGAAGCCCGGAGCTCACGGTCGTCGTCACAGCGGATCACGGCGAGGGCCTCGGAGAACACGGAGAGGTGAGCTACGGGATTCTGGCCTACCAGGGGACGCTGCACGTCCCCCTCGTGATCTCCGGGGCGCGGGTGCGCGGGGCCGCGGGAAGCCGTGTCCGTTCCCTGGTCGGACTCGTCGACGTGGCACCGACATTGCTCACCCTGGCCGGTGTACCGTCCGGCGAATCGAGGTCGGCGGGCCACTCCCTTGTCGACGCGCAGGGCGTGCCGGTGGCGCCGCCCCGCGACCGGGTGATTCAGATCGAGACCCTGTTGCCCTACCACGTGTTTGGCTGGAGCGCGCTGCGCGGGCTGCTGTGGCGCAATTAAAAGTTGATCGAAGGCGCCGAGGTAGAACTCTACGACTTGGAGAAGGACCCCGACGAGAGCGACAACCGCGCAGCCCTCGAGCGCGATGTCGCCCGTGAGCTCAGCGAACGGCTCGCGGCGGTTCAGTCAGCGCCGGACTGGTCCGAGACGCGATCCGTTGGACCCGAGGAGAGCGAGCTTCTGATGGCATTGGGCTACGTGGTTTCCGACAACGCACTCGAGGGAGACCCCTTCGCCCCAGGCCTTCCAGACGCTCGCGTGCGTGTGGCCGACGTGGCGCTCATATCGGAGGGAGAGCGCCTGCTGCGGCGTGTACTGGCGGCGCGGCGGGCGGGGAAACCCGAAAGGCGCGTTGAGTTGTTGGGCAAGGCGCGCGGCGTCTACGAAGAGCTCCGCAGGCGTGACCCGAACAACCCGCACATTCCTTACGGATTGGCTCTCGTCGAGTTTGGCAGCGGAAACTGTGCGCTGGCACTACCGCTTCTCGAGAGGGCCGCGGAGCTCCACCCGTTTAGGCTGCCTCTGTTCACCGCGCTGGTGCAGTGCTACCGGGAGGCTGGCCGGTACTCGGATGCGGAACAGGCCCAAGCCGTCCTCGCATCCCTCACGGAGCAAGTGCTCGATCCGGACTGATCGAGGCTCGGCGGGGTTCGGCAGAGTAGGATTCGCACGCTGTCCCCGAAGGAGGGCCAGTTTGCGCGGCCTATCGCGCTGGCGTGTTCCGGTAGGGTCGCGAGACAGCGATCTTGATCAGCTGCCCCTCGTCGAGGGTGGCGTCCGCGAAGATGCCATTTGTCACCGCAGTTTGCTGGATGTCCCAGGCATTGCCGGTACGCTTCGAGAGTTGTGTGAGCGACTCTCCGCCGCGCGCCGGAACGATGCGCAGCCGCGTCTCGCGGATCGACGCCCGCTCGCGTGGGGTGATCGTGCGGAAGCTGCGGGCGACGTTCACGAAAATCGCTCCGCGGGAGCCGAGCCCGACCGAGAAGCCCGTCAGCCGGAGCATGACGCCGTCTCGTGCGAACCACGTGAAGTGGACGCCGACGGGGCCGGCCGGAGATCGCGCGCGCCCCTCGACGCGGTAGGCCGGTACGTCTCCCAGGACGATGTCCTGGGCGCTTTCGACGCGCAGTCCCTGGGTCTGCGCCTCGTCGAGGTACTCCTGCGCGGACTTCCGCGGGTCGGTTCCCTGCCCCTGGGTTTCGAGCACGACCTGCGACTTCCGGTCGGGGGAGACGGCACCGACGGCGGCCCGGGTATTGATCACATCCCAACCGTCGGGGAAGCGCACACTGAATCCCATGTCCGCTTGCAGGAAGCGGTCGCGCTGGAAGACACCCTCGGCGGCACCGATTCCCACGACCAGGCCGTCGAGTTGGCTCAGATACGCCGCGTGGCTCGCCGCGATAGGTGCCCTGGGGGTCCAGCGGATGGTGCGAGCGCGTGCCCCCGCCCTGGCGACCCGCTCGCTCGTGGCCGGGTGGGTGTCCATGTAGCCCTGGTGACGCGAGAAGCCGAGTTGGAGTCGTTCGCTGAACTCCAACTCCCGGAGAAAATTCGCCATGCCCACCGGGTCGTAACCCGCGACTGCAGCCAGGCCCTGGCCCAGCCGGTCGGACTCGCGTTCCTGGTCGCGTCCGTAGGCCGTGACTTGGCCCACCGCCGCCCAGCGCAGGTACTTGGGCAGCGAGTTCATCATGCTCTGGCGCGCGGAGGCGTGGCGGCGCGCGACGTGCACGATCTCGTGGCCGAGCACGTTGGCGAGCTCGTCCTCGGAATTCGAGAGTATCAGGAGTCCACGCGAAACGAAGATGAAGCCTCCGGGTAGCGCGAATGCATTTGGTGCGTCCTGGTCCACGACCTGAAAGCTGTAGGTGAAACTCGTGCGCGGTGCCTGGTGCGCGACGCGCTGGCCGACCCGTTCCACATAGCGTTTCAGGGCCGGGTCGTTGACGACGCCGATCGCCATGGGGATCTCTTTCGCGGCCTCTTCACCGGCGCGCTGGTCGTCGGCCTCGCTGTAGAGGATGATGTCGGGTTTGGACTCTTTCCCGCCCTTCGAACGCGGGGAGGGAGAGCTGCACGCGCCGAGAAGCAGGCTGCTCAGCAGGAGGCTCCATACGCTCGTGCGGAGCCAGGGGTGGGGGCGCATCAGTTCTCCGGTACGGGTTCCGGACGCAGCGCTTCGAGTGCGTTCTCGCGCACCGTGATGCCGCGGCGTTGGTACTTGCTTCGGGCCTTGGGCGAGAAGGAGCCCGTCACGAGGACTTCTCGGGCGTCGATGGCTCGCCCGTCGCCGAGGGTGCTGCGTTTCAGCGTGTTGGCGTAGGCGTGGGCCGGCTTCGTCCATATCGCGTAGTCGAGGGGGAGCACCGCGACCAGCCGCCCGTCGCGCGTGAAGCCCGCCACCGTGCCGCCCCGGAACGCCGTCAGCAATTCGAAGGGAGTCACGTTGTCGTGGTAGGCGTGGAGCAGCTCGGCGGAGCGCGCGTAGAGGTTGGCGTCTTCTTCCGAGGTTGCCCCGAGCGCCACATCGATCAGCGCCCTGCGGTTGGCGACCAGGTCGAGCGCTGCGAGGTGCCCCACGAGCTCTGCCTGCTGGCGGGGCGAGTACCACGGATGGGCGATGAATGCTTCGGTGGAATCTTCTGAAATTCCCATTACGGCGAGCTCGACTCGGGCGAGGCGCTGCAGGTCCGTGGGCGAGAAGTCGCGCACGATTTCGGCACTGCGGTCGCGGTGGCCCGGGGTGAAGATCCGTTCGCCGAAGCCGCCCACTGTCGAGACCCACGCGAAGCGGTTCAGTTCCTTCTGGAGTTCGGCGTTCGAGGAGTACGGATCGACTCCTAGCTCGAAGGCGAGTTCGCGCTTGCGCTGCGCGAAGCCGAAAAACTCGTCGCGATGCGTGCTCCCCGTCGGAGCGCCGCGCAGGGCGTCGGCGGCTTCTTCGGGAACGCCGTGTTCCGAATCCGATGGCCGGGTGACGAGGTTCCACGTGGCGACGAAGGGGCTCCCGAGCGAGCGCTGGACCGCCTTGCCGAACTCGGCACCCGCGGAGCGCTCGCGCAACTGGGCCAGAGCTTCGATCTCGGCGACGCGCTCGCGCAGGGCGTCGTCGCCGTAGGCCGTGTATTCGCCGAATGGGGACGAGATCTCGTAGACGCGCATGAAGCCGTCCGTTTGGACCTCGTCGGCGACGTAGTGGTGCGGACCCTCGCGAAGCTCACTGGGCAGGAGAGCGGCCGCGTTCTGGACAGGAGGCGTTTCGTAACCGAGCGAGGCATCCGTGTCTCCTGCCGCGAGCACCGGAAGCGAGGTGCGCTCGGGAGCGGGCGGTGCGGTCGTCGAACAGGCGGTGGCGGCGGCGAAAGCCACCGCGGCGAATAATTCATGTCGGAGCATTCGACTCACGGCACGCTAGCGTGCGTTCCCGCAGCGCGGCGCGCAAGCGCTGCCCCGCTCGTGGTAAGATCACCCACGGATTTTCTGGAGGGACGTGATGCCGGTCGATCGGGAAAAGGCGGTGGGTTCGAGCCTCGGAGTGCGCGAGGGGGGATGGGACGTCGACGACGTGATCCTCTATCACCTGGGTATCGGGGCCGGCGTGCCGGCCACGGAGGCGAACGAACTCGAGTACACCTACGAGAAGAACCTGAAGGTGCTGCCGAGCTTCGTGGTGGTGGCGGGTGGGCGCCGTCCGAGCGCCGCGAGTACGACCGGGTTCAAGATCCCGGGGATCGAGTTCAATCTGACGCAGCTCCTCCACGGCGAGCAGGACATCGAGATCCACCGGCCCCTGCCCACGTCCGCCGAGACGAAGACCGAGGGCCGCGTCGCCGATGTCTTCGACAAGGGGAAAGCCGCTCTCGTGATCATGGAGAACGAGACACGCGACCGCGATTCCGGCGAACTGCTCTACACGACCCGCATGTCTGCCTTCATCCGCGGAGAGGGCGGTTTCGGCGGACCCGCCGGTCCGAAGCCCGGCAACGAGCCGCCGGAGCGCGAGCCGGACGGTGTAGTCGAGACCCGGACGCTGCCGCAGCAGGCACTGCTCTACCGCCTGAACGGCGACAAGAATCCACTTCACGCGGATCCCGAGTTCGCGAAGATGGCCGGCTTCGACACACCGATCATCCACGGGCTCTGCTCCTATGGCATTGCCTGCAAGGCGATCGTGGATGCTGTGCTGGGCGGCGATCCGACGCGTGTCGCCCGCTATCAGGCCCGCTTTCGCGGGGTAGCGTTTCCGGGCGAGACGTATCTCACGTCCTGGTGGAACGAGGGTGACGACATCGTTCTCTCGGTGAAGTCGAAGGAGCGCGACGCACCGATCATCAGCAACGCGGCGATCTCGGTCAGGAGCTGAATCGCTCTCGACGGCCTGTCGCTCACCGGGAGGAGTTACGCGCTGCTCTCGCCGGACGGGCCGCGGGCATTCGGGTCGGGCGGGGCGCCGGTGGGCAGCGTGGATGACGACGCCCTGCCCATGCAGCACACCCTGGTATCCTGACTCAGCGAAATGACGAGCGCGTCCCGACCCGATGCTGTCCACCGTCCGGTCTTCGTGATCGGGTGCGGGCGTTCCGGGACCACGGTTGTATTTCACGCCCTGGCGGAGCACCCCGACTTCGCCTGGATCTCGAATTGGTCGAACCGTTTCGGTGCTGCCTCGGCGTGGCTCGCCCTGGCAAGGCTGCGTCATGCACCCGGTGTGCGCGCACTGGGGGAAAGCGCTCTGCGGCCCCGGCCTGTCGAGGGCTACCGCGCGTGGATCGACTGCTTCCCGGGTTTCAACCGCCCGACGCGCGATCTCTTCGCCCGCGACTGCAGCGACTCCTGCGCCGATCGCATGCGAGCGCTGGTGTCGCGGCATGCGTCTGCGCAGGGGTGTTCGCGTTTCATCGCAAAGTACACGGGTTGGTCTCGGGTAGGCTTCATGGACCGAGCGTTTCCGGACGCTCGCTACGTTCACGTGGTGCGCGACGGTCGGGCGGTTGCCGCGTCGCTGCTCGGGGTGGGCTTCTGGGAGGGCTGGCGCGGGCCCGAGCAGTGGCGTTGGGGACCGCTCTCCGAGGAACACGAGTCGCTCTGGAAGGCGAGCGATCGCTCCTTTGCGGTGCTCGCGGGACTCCAGTGGAAGATCCTGGTCGAAAATATTCGCGGGGCCGGTGCAGGACTCGGAGACCGTTACCGCGAGGTGCGCTACGAGGAGTTCGTGGCGGATCCCTGGGCCAGCGTGGATGCGCTTCGGCTCTGGTGCGGCCTGCCCAGCGCCGCGGGCCTGGCGGATCGAGTCGCCTCTCTCGGCGTGCGCGACGTCGGTGAGAAGTGGCGCGCGCTGAGCGACGAGGACCAGAGAGGCCTGTCCGAGGCGCTCGGGCCCGCACTCCGGTCGTTCGGCTACGTCGACTGAGCTCTGGCCGCGGTCTCGTAGGCGAGGGCGACGGGGCGCCACTCAAGTCTCGCGCTGCGGCCGTGGTGAGCGTCGGCTACAGCGACTCCGGGGCGTCCGTGAACCGGTGCGATCGCCGACGGTTTGGCCCCATCGGTCGAATCGCTGACCGCCGGGCCGGATTGGTCTGACGGATTTCATTGCGCAGCCACCTCTTGACACGGATGTTCCCGACGCCGCTGGTCGGTCAGCGGATGGGGAAGTCGTGAATCTGCTCGAGAACATCGGATCGCCGACGGAACTTCGGGCCCTGGCCCGAGAAGACCTCGAGGAGGTCGCGACGGAGCTCCGACGGGAGCTGGTTCGGGTGGGTGCTGAGGTCGGCGGGCACTTTGCCGGGAGCCTCGGCGTGGTCGAGCTCACCGTCGCCCTCCACTATGTCTTCGAGACCCCCTGTGATCGAATCGTCTGGGACGTGGGTCACCAGGGCTACGCCCACAAGATCCTCACCGGGCGCCGAGAGGACCTGCTCCGCATCAAGCGGGCCGACGGACCGAGCGGCTTCTTGCGCCGCTGCGAGGGGCCCTACGACGTCTTCGGCGCCGGGCATGCCGGCACCTCGGTCTCGGCGACGGCCGGCATCGCCGAGGCGCAGCGACGGGCGGGTGACAGCGCGCGTGCGGTGGCGGTGATCGGTGATGGAGCGGCGACGGCGGGCATGTCGTTCGAGGCCCTCAACCATGCCAGCACCCTGGGTGCCGACGTTCGCGTGGTCTTCAACGACAACGGCATGTCGATTGCGCCCAATGTGGGCGGCCTCGCCGAGACCGGCGAGGCCGGGCGCTACTTCGAGGCGCTCGGCTGGCGTTACCTCGGTCCGGTGGACGGCCACGACCTGCCGGCGCTGCTGGCCGGCATGGAGTCGCTTCGAGACGCGCGGGGACCGACCGTGCTGCACGCACGCACGAAGAAGGGCGCCGGCTATGCCCCGGCCGAGGCCGATCCCTTCAAATGGCACGCCACCGGACCCTTCGATTCCGCTTCGGGTGTGCGGCAAAAGAAAGCCGGCGGGGCCGCGAGCTGGACCGCCTGCTTTGCCGATGCGCTGTCGCGTCTCGCGGACCGGGACTCGCGAGTCGTCGCCATCACCGCCGCGATGCCCGACGGGACCGGAATCGACCGCTTTGCCGAGCGGCACCCGGACCGGGCCTACGACGTGGGCATCGCCGAACAGCACGCGGTGACCTTCGCAGCGGGCCTCGCGACGGAAGGAGCACGCCCGGTCTGCGCCATCTACTCGAGCTTTCTGCAACGTGCGTTCGATCAGGTGGTGCACGACGTGGCGCTTCAGGAGCTGCCGGTGACGTTCGCCCTCGACCGCGCCGGCCTGGTCGGGTCAGACGGTCCGACCCACCACGGCGGTCTGGATCTCGCCTATCTGCGCATGATTCCGAACCTAGTCGTTTGTGCGCCGCGCGACGAGAACGAGCTCCAGCACCTGCTCGCCACGGGCGTCGAGTCGGGCCGGCCTTTCGCCGTGCGCTTCCCGCGCGGCGTCGCGCTCGGCGTGCCGCTCGACCCGGATCCCAAGCCGCTCCCGATCGGCCGCGGTGAGCTGCTGCGGGAGGGCCGCGACGTGGCGCTGGTTGGCCTGGGCAAGACGGTGCCCGCCATTCTCGATGCCGCCGAGCGGCTCGCCGAGCGCGGTGTCTGCGCGGCAGTCGTTGACGCCCGCTTCGTGAAGCCGCTCGACGTCGAGCTGCTTTCGGAAGTCGGAGCTTGCTGTGGGGTGCTCGTCACCGTCGAGGATCACGGCCTGACCGGGGGCTTCGGGAGTGCCGTTCTCGAAGAACTCTCCCCGCGGCTTCCGGGGCTGCGCATAGAGCGCATCGGGCTTCCCGATCGTTTCGTCGACCACGGCGACGTGAACGACCAGTGGCGTGAGGTCGGACTCGACGGCGCTTCGATTGCCGAGCGCGCGCTGCGCTGCATCGGTGGGCCGGCGCAACCTCTGGCCCGCGCGGGAGCGTCCGATGGCTGAGCGTCGCAGGGCAACGCTGCGCAACGCTCAGGACCACTGTGCCGACGTGGTGCGGCGGGCGGATTCGAGCTTCGCCGCGGCTTTCTGGATGTTCCCCCGCGAGCAGCGCCGCGCGCTCCACGCCATCTATGCGTTCTGCCGCCTGGCCGACGATATTGCCGACGACCCGTCTGTGCGGGGGGATCGGCGGCTACTCCTCGACCGTTGGCAGGCGGAACTGGCCGCCGCCTACTGCGGCCGGGCCCGGCACCCGGTCGGCATGGCGCTCGGCGACGCGGCGCGCCGCTTCGAGCTGCCCGAGGCAGTTTTTGCGGACCTCCTGGCCGGCGTCGAGAGTGACCTGATCGGTGAGCCGATCGAATGCTTCGAGGATCTGCGCCGCTACTGCTACCGCGTGGCTTCGACCGTGGGTCTGCTCGTCGTGCGCGTGCTCGGTGTGCGAAGCGAGCGGGCACTCGATTACGCCGAGTGCATGGGGATCGCCGTACAGCTCACGAACGTGCTTCGCGACGTGGGTGACGACGCCGCTTCCGGCCGCATCTACCTGGCGCGCGAGGATCTCGAGCGCATGCGGGTAGCGCCGGAGCTGCTCAAGACCGGGCAGATGACCGAGGACGTGCGCCTTCTGCTGGCTCTCTACGCCGAGCGCGCACGGCTCTACTACGAGCGAGCCGCGGATCTTCTTCCGCCCGAGGAGCGCGGCAGGCTGCGTCCGGCGGAGGCCATGGGGCGTATCTACCGGAGCCTGCTCGACGAGCTTCACGCACAGGGATTCTCCTGTTTTGACGGGGCGTTACGGATTTCCCGGGGGCGCCGGCTGGCCCTGGCGGCCGGCGCCTGGCTGGGGCTTCCGAGCAGCCGGCCCACCAGCCCGGTGATCGCGACTGACCGCTGGACCCCTCGGGTCGAGCGGTAGGGCTTGCGGCAGACCCCGGCTCGATGGGATTCTCCACCGATTCCGACGGGAAGCGTGGCTCTGGGGTGAGCCGCCGGGATCCCGGCGTCGAGCCGTGCCCGGTCGGAACGCGGGGTGACAGTGGTGACAGAGCCGACGGCCCGGCGCGGAGGCGATGCGAACGCCGGCCGCAAGGCGCAGACGCAGGCGCGGATCCTCGACGCTGCCATTGCGCTATTTGCCGAGTGCGGATACGACGGCGCGAGCATCACGGCGATCGCAGAGCGTGCGAAGGTGAGTCGCGCCACCGTTTTCTGGCATTTCGGGGACAAGTCCACGCTGTTTCAGGAAGCCTGCCGCCGGATGCTCGTACCCTTCATCGACAAGTTTCGCGAATCCATCACCCACCTCGACGCGAACAAGCGGATCTTCGAGCTCTTCAACGTCTACGAACAGTTCGTGTCGCAGTACCTGGGAGCGATCGAGACCTTCGTGCGCTGGGCGCTCGAATCGGATCGCATGCGGGCTTCGCTCCAGAAGCCGCTCTTCGCCCTGCACGATCAGTTCCTTCGGGACATTCGGGAGACGCTATTGGAGCTGTGGGGGGATCCGAACGAGGCGGCCGAGCTGGCGGCGGCGTTCATAGCGCTGCTGGACGGCAACCTGCTCCTCGATCTGATGGAGCCGAACCCGACCAAGCGGGAGCTGCGCCGCGCCGGCCTGCGGCGAATCGCCGAGTTGGTGGTGCAGGCGAAGGCGCAGGCATAGCGGTCCGCTCTCCGCTGCCCGCAGGCGATTCGGGTGGGGCGGGCTTCGGGGAACACGACGTCCTGTCCCAGGCCCGCGACGAGAACTTCCCCGTCGCCTTGCGCCTGCTCCCCGCCCGGAGGCGGAGTGCCCTGTGGGCGATCTACGGTTTTGCGCGCCTCGCCGACGACCTGGGCGACGAAGCGCCC
Organism: Deltaproteobacteria bacterium; assembly: GCA_002729515.1. GTDB lineage: Bacteria > Myxococcota_A > UBA9160 > UBA9160 > SMWR01. The sequence continues at coordinate 34,000 of PBYF01000062.1, read as the reverse complement.
GGTGATCGCCTCGCGCACCTCGATGCCCTCGAGGCCGAACTCGATCGGGCCTTCTGCAGGCGCGCGGGTCATCCGCTCCTGCGGCGCCTGGAGCCGGTGCTCGCCGAGTACCGGCTCCCGCGCGAACCGTTCGTGCGGCTGATCGAGGCGAACCGCTGGGATCAGCGACATTCGGCCATCGGAACCTTCGCCGAGCTTCTGGACTACTGCGCTCTGTCCGCGAACCCCGTCGGTGAACTCGTGCTCCGCGTTTTTGATTCGGCGAGTCCGGAGAACCTGGTGCGCTCGAACGCAATCTGCAGCGCTCTCCAGGTCGTCGAGCACCTCCAAGACGTGGCGGAGGACCAGGGGCGTGGGCGGATCTATCTGCCCGCCGAGGACATGGACCGTTTCGGCTGCGCGCCGGGTCAGCTTGCGCTGCGCCCCGCGCACCCGGCGTTGCGTCAGCTCGTGGCCTTCGAGGCCGAGCGTGCACGCGAGCTGCTTCGTGAGGGCGAGCCTCTGGTGGCGGCTCTGGGCGGAAGCGCGCGGGTGGCCGTGGCGGGTTTCGCGGCGGGTGGGCACGGGGCGCTCGACGCCATCGCGCGCGCCAAATTCGACGTCACCTCGGCACTGCGCCGCCCGCGGCGAAGGGATGTCGCTGCGCATATCGTTGGGATCTGGTTCCGCGCGTCCTGGCGCGGCGGTCGGTCGTGACGCCGCCCCACGTTGTGGTGGTGGGCGGCGGGCTCGCCGGTATCCGCGCGGCGATCACGTGCGCCGATGCCGGTGCGCGCGTCACGCTTCTCGAAGCGCGCCCCCGGCTCGGCGGTGCCACTTTTTCGACACGGCTCGGGGGGCTCGACGTCGACAACGGGCAGCATGTCTTTCTGCGCTGCTGCGCTGCATACCGCGCGCTCCTTGCACGTCTCGGCGTGGAGGATCGGGTCCTTCTCCAGCCGCACCTCGACGTGCCGGTCCTGGCCCCTGGCGGTCGCGTGTACCGGCTGCGCCGGAACCGGCTCCCGGCTCCGGTGCACCTCGTGCCGAGCGTGCTGCGTTTCGGATACCTGCCGCTCCGCGAACGTCTGCACGCGGCGTTGACCGCCGGCCGGCTGAAAGCCCTCGACCGCGGCGATCCTCGCAGCGACGAAACGAGTTTCGCCGCCTGGCTCACCCAGCAGGGTGAGAGCGCGCTCGCGATCGAGCGCTTCTGGGACCTGCTGGTCGTCGCCACTCTGAATGTGCCTTCCGAGCGTGCTTCGCTCGCCCAGGCGGCGATGGTTTACCAGACGGGGCTCCTCGGCGAGGCGGCGGCGGCCGATATCGGTTGGTCACGGGTGCCTTTGTCGCAGCTCCACGGCGATCCGGCAGCGGTGGCGCTCGGGAAGGCCGGCGTGCGCACGCTCGTGCGCGCGGGAGTGGACGCGATCGAAACGCACGGGCACCTCGCGGTTCGCGCCAGTGGGGAGTGCCTCGCCGCCGACGCGGTGATCCTGGCGGTGCCCCACGCCGCGGCCGCAGACCTGTTGCCGGGAGCCGCGGGTGTCGATCGGGACGGTCTGCGCGCCCTGGGCCGTTCGCCCATCGTGAACCTCCACGTTCTCTTCGACCGGCCTGTCCTCGAGGAGCCCCTGGCCGCCGGGATCGCAACGCCGCTTCAGTGGATGTTCGACCGCAGCGAGTCTGCCGGACTCGAGCCGGGCCGCTATGTGGTCGTGTCACTCTCTGCAGCCGACCGTTGGGTCGGGTGTTCTCGCGAGGAGCTGCGCGGCGTCTTCCTGCCTGCCTTCGAGGCATTGCTGCCGGCGGCACGGGATGCTCGAGTCGAGAGCTTTCACGTGACCTGCGAGCGTGAGGCGACCTTCGCCGCAATACCCGGCACGGGACGTCTGCGGCCCGGGCCGCGCACGGCTTTGCCGGGTCTCTTCCTGGCGGGTGCGTGGACCGATACCGGCTGGCCCGCCACGATGGAGGGTGCCGTTCGCAGCGGTGCTGCTGCCGCGAACGCCGCGCTTCACGCCCTAGACGAGGCGGAGTGATGGGCGTCGACCTGTTCGGCCCGCCGCCGCCCTCCCCCACGGTTTCCCCTTGCAAGGAGCACCCGATGTCTGCCCCCGCCCCCATTTCTTCCGGTTTGGAGCACGGCCAGGCCGCACTCGAGCGCGCTGCGGCGAGGCTCCTCTCGCTCCAGCAGGCCGACGGCCACTGGAAGGCCGAACTCGAGACCAACGTGACCATGGAGGCCGAGGATCTGCTGTTGCGCCGCTTTCTCGGGCTGGACAGTCCGGAACTCCTGGCCCGCACGGCCGCCTGGATCCGCTCGCGCCAGGGCAATTCGGGCGGCTTCGCCATTTTCCACGGTGGCCCGCCGGATCTCTCGGCCACGGTCGAGGCGTACACGGCGCTGCGACTCGCCGGTGACCCGCCGGACGCCAGTCACATGCGTCGTGCCGCGAGCCTGGTGCGGGAGTTGGGTGGCATCGAGGGCTCGCGCGTGTTCACACGCATCTGGCTCGCGCTCTTCGGGCAGTGGTCGTGGGACGACCTGCCGGCGTTGCCGCCCGAGGTCATCTTGCTGCCGCAGTGGTGCCCACTCAACATCTACGACTTCGGCTGCTGGGCGCGGCAGACAGTCGTGCCGCTCACCGTCGTCGCGGCCCACCGCCCGGTGCGGGCGCTCGGTTTCGATCTCGACGAGCTGAAGACCGGGGCGGCGGCGGCCCCGCGCGCGTCGCTCGACACCTGGGCCGGTCGCTTCGAGCTTCTCGACCGCGCCCTGCATTTCTACGAGCGCCGGCCGCTGGCGGCGCTGCGCCGCCAGTCACTGCGGCTCTGCGCCGAGTGGATCCTGAAACGCCAGGAAGCGGACGGCTGCTGGGGGGGCATCCAGCCGCCGTGGGTCTACTCGGTGCTGGCGCTTCACCTGCTCGGGTACCCCTTGGACCACCCCGCCGTGGCGAAGGCGCTCCGGGGGCTCGAGAGTTTTGCGATCGTGGAGGGCGGCATGCGCCGCTTCGAGGCCTGCCAGTCGCCGGTTTGGGACACGTGTCTTTCACTGGTTGCACTCCGGGATGCGGGGCTTCCCGAAGAGCATCCGGCGCTGGTGCAGGGCGCCCGCTGGCTGCTCGACGAGGAGGTCCGGGTTCCGGGAGACTGGGCGGTGCGTCGCCCGGACCTCGAGCCCAGTGGCTGGGCCTTCGAGTACGAAAACGACAACTACCCGGATCTCGACGACACGGCCGAAGTCGTGATGGCGCTGCGCGGTGCCAAGCTCGAGGTGCCTTCGGAAACCGAGGACGCGGTGCGCCGCGCCGTGGCTTGGACCTTCGGCATGCAGTGTCGCGACGGCGGCTGGGGCGCCTTCGATGTCGATAACGACAGCGCATTGTGCGCGGCGCTTCCCTTCTGCGATTTTGGAGAGGTGACGGATCCGCCGAGCGCCGACGTCACCGCCCATGTGATCGAGATGCTCGCAGAAGAGGGATTGGCCTCGGATCCGCGTGTAAAGCGCGCTGTCGACTGGCTGTTGCGCGAGCAGGAGAGTGACGGCTCCTGGTTCGGACGCTGGGGTGCGAATCACCTGTACGGGACCGGCGCCGCCGTGCCGGCGCTGGTGCGTGCGGGAGTGCCGGCCGACCACCCGGCAATTCAGCGCGCCGCACGTTGGCTGGAGAGTGTGCAGAACGAGGACGGGGGCTGGGGCGAGGACTTGCGTTCCTACGGCGATGCTGCCCGGCGCGGGCGCGGGGAATCGAGTGCGTCGCAGACGGCCTGGGCGCTGCTGGCGCTGCACGCCGCCGGTTCCGGTCCCGATGCCGTCGGGCGCGGTGTGCACTGGCTGGCCGGCACCCAGCGCACCGATGGCGATTGGGACGAGCCTCAGTTCACCGGTACCGGCTTTCCGGGTGACTTCTATATTCGCTATCACCTCTACCGGTTGAACTTTCCTGTCATGGCGCTGGGACGCATCCTGCGAGGAGCCGCGTGACGTTGGACGTTTCGCATTCCCGGTTGCTCGTCGCCGCACCGCTGCGCGTCGAGGTCTGGGCTCTGCGCCCTGGGCTCGACGGCTGCGGAGTGATGCGCACCGGCATGGGGTCTGCGCGCTCGCAGCGCGCGGCCCGGCGGATCCTCGAAGCGCCCGCGAAGCGTGTGGCCGTGGCCGGTCTCTGCGGGGCGCTCACGCCGGACCTCGCGCCGGGAGACGTGGTGGTGGCGTCGAGCCTGCTGGGTGGTGACGAGTGTTTCCCGACCCTCGAATCCGGGTCGCTCCGCGAATCGCTCGCCCACGTGGGCATCGAAGCTCGGGTGGGTCCATTGCTCTCCGTCGACCACGTGGTGCGTGGAGCCGAGCGCTCGCAACTCGCGGACTCGGGCGCGCTCGTCGTCGACATGGAATCCGCGTGGCTCGCGGCGGGCGCGGGCGGGCGACCGTTGGCAGTGCTGCGCGTGGTGCTCGATGCGCCCGGTCGCGAGATCGTGCGGCCCGGCGTGCTGCGAGATCTGGGCATCGCATTGCGCCGCCTGCGCAGTGCAGCTCCGGCGCTCGCCGCCTGGGCCGCTCCGCTCCAGACCGATCGCAGCGCCGCACTGCACTAGCGAGGTTCCATGCCCGTTCCCTTTTCCCAAATGGTCCGCGTCGCCCGCCACGTCCTCGGGCACCAACTTGCGGGGCACAAACGCTTTCCGCTGGTTCTCATGCTGGAGCCGCTCTACCGCTGCAACCTCGCCTGCGCCGGTTGCGGCAAGATCCAGTACCCGTCGAACGTGTTGAGGACGCAGCTCTCGGTCGAGGAGTGCATGCGGGCGGTCGACGAGGTGGACACGCCGATGGTGAGCATCCCGGGCGGCGAGCCCCTGATGCATCCGCAGATCGACGAAATCGTCCGGAGCCTCGTCGCGCGCAAGAAGTACGTCTACCTGTGCACCAACGCGCTGCTGCTCGAGGAGAAGCTCGACCTCTTCACGCCGACTAAGTTCCTGTCGTTCAGCGTCCACCTCGATGGTTTCGAAGCGGAGCACGACCGCTCCGTGTGCCGCGATGGGACCTACCGCATAGCGGTGCGCGCCATCGAGAAGGCGCTCGAGCGCGGTTTCCGCATCACGACGAATACCACGCTTTTCGACGCGGCCGATCCGGAACAGACGGCCGACTTTTTCGATGAGGCTATGCGCCTCGGCATCGAGGGCATGATGGTTTCGCCGGGCTATGCCTACGAGAAGGCTCCGGATCAGGAGCACTTCCTGGGCCGCGAGCGCACTCACGGCTTCTTCCGAAAGGTTCTGCGCGACCCAAAGCGCCGGAAGAACTGGCGCTTCAACCAGTCGCCGCTGTTCATCGAGTTTCTGGCCGGGACGCGCGAGTACGAGTGCACGCCCTGGGGAATGCCGACCTACTCGGTCTTCGGCTGGCAGAGGCCTTGTTATCTGCTTCAAGAGGGTTATGCCCCGAGCTTCCGAGAACTGCTCGACGAGACGCCGTGGGAGAAGTACGGCCACGCGAGTGGAAATTCTGCCTGTCGGGATTGCATGGTCCACAGTGGTTTCGAGGCGAGTTCGGTGAGGCACGCCTTCTCCTCGTGGGGTGGTCTGTTCGCCATGGCGCGCGCCTTCTTCTTCGGGCCACGGGTTCCGGAGCCGGGACCGGACGCACCCGCTCACCAGGCGTCCCGCGTCTCCGGGCCCGACGCGTTCCCCCAGGGCTGGTCTTCGCCGGCGACTCCCGAGGCGCTGCGCGTCGTTTTCGATTACCGCGGCGACGTGACTCTCACCCTCGATGACGGCACAGCGGTGGAGGGCTATGTCACGAACCTGCGCGGTGATGCCGTGGAGCTCTGGCGTCGCGGAACCACCGAGACCCTGTCGCTGCCCTCGGCCCGGATCCAGAGCGTCGTACTCAGCGGCCGTGACGCAGCGAGCGGCCGCAGCTACCAGACCTGGCTCACGGGCCACGAGCGGCAAAGCCGCGCGGCGGCGCCGCCGCGGGCCTAGACCGGTCTCTCCGCCGCGCGGGCCTAGACCGGTCTCTCCGGCACGCGTGCCGCTCCCAGATGAGTGGATCCCGCGAGTCGGCGTGTTCGATGGTAGCCTCGGCCCCGGAGGATACCGCCGGGGGAACGCTATGCTGAGCGCCATTTTTTTCCTGTCCGGTAGCGCGGCACTCCTCTTCGAGTCGCTCTGGTTTCGGCAGGCGGGGATCGCGTTCGGGAACAGCGTCTGGGCGTCGGCGCTGGTGTTGTCGAGCTTCATGACCGGCATCGCGCTGGGAAACGGGCTGGCGGCGCGCTACGGCGTCGCCGTGGGAAGGCCCGTGCGCGTGTACGCGCTGCTCGAGATCGCCGTGGCGGTCACCGGGCTGGGGCTCGTCGTTCTCCTGCCGGAACTCGGTGGGATGCTGGCGCCGGTCTTCCGACCGTTCATGGACCACGGCGCGGTGCTTCACCCGCTTCGCTTCCTCGTGTCGTTCGTCCTGTTGCTGGTTCCGGCCTGCGCGATGGGGGCGACGCTACCTCTTCTCGTGAAGGCGCTGACCCGGGAGCAGGCAGACTTCGGCCGGGTGCTCGGCCTGCTGTACGGCTGGAACACGCTGGGCGGCGTCGTGGGGGCGGTGATCGGGGAGCTCGTGCTCGTCGCCGCGCTCGGCGTGCGAGCCACCGGCTTCGTCGCCGCGTCGCTGAACCTCCTGGCGGCGTGCGGCGCAATCGTGGTAATCCGTGCCCGAGCCCGCAGCGACGAAGCCGATTCCGTTGACACTCCGCGCGCACGGCTCACGCCGCAGGCCGTTCGTCTCCTGGTCGCGGCGTTCTTGACGGGTGCGATCTTGTTGGCCCTCGAGGTGGTCTGGTTTCGATTCCTCTCCCTCTTTATCAGCCAGACGAGCCGTTCGTTCGCCGTGATGCTCGCGGTCGTGCTGGCCGGCATCGGCGCCGGAAGCCTGACCGCGGCGTATTGGCTCCGGAAGCGTCCAGACGCCGAACTCGCCGCGTTCGGGGTCGCGCTCGCGGCCGGGGCGTTCTCGGTCCTTGGCTACGCGCAGTTCGGCCTGGTGTTGCAGTACCACCCGGAAACGCACTCGAACCATCTTCCGGATCTCTTCGTGCTGGCGGTTCCACTGATGTTTCCTGTGGCGTTTGCGTCTGGGATGCTCTTTCCATTGCTCGGGGCCGCTTTGAACGGTGCGATCGGGGTCAGCGTGCGCACCGCCGGCCTGCTGACCTTGGCGAATACCGCGGGTGCCGCGCTCGGACCGCTCGTTGCTGGCTTTGCCATGCTCTCCTTCCTCGGGATGGAGCTGTCGATCCTGGGGCTCTGTCTCGCCTATGGCTTCGTCGCGGTGCTGGCATCGGGTCCGCGTAAACTCGGTGCTTTCGGACGGGGGGCGTGGCTGGTGGCTGGCACCTTCCTGGTGCTCGTCGTGACCTTTCCCGTGGGACGCATGGACGAGCGCTATCTCCAGGTGATCCGCGATCGCGTTGCGAAAACCGACGAGGTGATCATTGCGTACCGCGAGGGCCCGTCCGAGACGATCCAATACGCCGCGGCCGAGTTCCTTGGAGAGCCTATCTACCATCGGCTCATCACCAACGGCTTCTCGATGTCTGCATCCAATGCTCGCGGTATCCGATACATGCGGGTCTTCGCTATTCTTCCAGCTGCGCTTCACCCAGGTATCGAGAATGCGCTGCTGATCAGCTACGGGCTCGGCAACACTGCGCAGTCACTGACGCGAATCCCGGATCTCGAGACTCTCGACATCGTCGACATCTCGAAGGATGTGCTCGAGATGAGTGAAATCGTCTATCCGGATCCTGCCGAGCATCCGCTGAGAGATCCGCGTGTGTCGGTCCACATCGAGGACGGGCGCTACTTTCTCCAGACCACGACCAAGCGTTTCGACCTGATCACGGGTGAGCCGCCGCCCCTCAGGGCATCTCGAACCGTCTACCTCTACACGGAGGAGTATTTCCGCCTGATCCGCGACCGCCTGCGGGAGGGCGGGCTCGTCTCGTACTGGCTGCCCGTAGCCCAGCTGAGTCTCGACGAGGCTTCTTCGATCCTGAACGCGTTCTGTTCCGTCTTCGAAGATTGCTCGCTCTGGCGGGGAGCGAACATGAACTGGACGCTCGTCGGCAGTCGCGGTTCGATGAGTCCGGTGCGGGAAGAAATGCTGGCGACGCTCTGGCGCGACGAATCCTTTGCACGGGACCTGAAAGAGATGGGACTCGAGCGACCGGAGCAGATCGGAGCGCTCTTTCTCGGCGACGCCGGCTATCTGAAGCACTTCGCCGGCCGCACGGCTCCCCTGCGGGATGATCGCCCGCTCCAGATTCGCAACAGCTTCCCCCAGGTCCCTCGGGACTTCTTCAGGAACGCGATGAACTTCTCCGCTGCCCGAAGACGCTTTCTGGAAAGCGAGCTCATTTCTCGGATCTGGCCCGCGGCGCTGCGAGACCAGAGCCTCCAGGCGTTCGAGACCGAGGGGCTCATGAACGAGAGCTTGGCGAGATTCGGACGGGGAGCGGTATCCGACGAACAGCGACTGCACCGCCTGCACCGGCTTCTGAAGGACTCCGGTTCCACGGCTGCCATCTTCTGGAACCTGGGCTACGACCCGCGACAGCTTCCGGTCGCCGCGGAGCGGGCGGCCGCGGGCGAGGAATCAGAGGCGGTGGAGATGCGTCTGGGGGCCGCGGCTCTGGCGACGCGTTCCTGGAGCGTCGCCGCCAGGCACTTTGGCCGGGCCGCGGCGTTCGCGCCCGAGTCGGGACTCGCCGCCTACCTCGAGATCTACGCGCTGGCCCGAGCCGGTGCTCGGGAGGAGGCCAGCGAGCGGCTTGGCCGGGAGCCGGGCGATGCGGAGGTGCGGCAATGGTTGACGCGGGCGTTGGATCTCCAATGACAGACGCCGCGAGCGACTCCGGAACCTCCTTGAAGGGGGTCCCGATTCGACGGAGCCTGATTCGGAATCTCTTCCTGCTGATCGTCTTGTTGACCGGAACGATTCTGCTCTCGACTGTTTACACCGGGCAACGCATAGCCAGGTCCGCTTCGGAGGCGTTGATCGGTAGCGCCCTGCATTCAGTTCGCGGGGAAGTCCACGGCTTCACCGATCCGGTGCAACGCTCGCTCCTTCTCGGAGCGCAGCTGGCTCGCACCGGCGTCGTCGACCTCGACGACCCGGCCGCAATGAATGCGGTCTTCATGCCGCTGGTCGAGGAGATCCCGCAGATCTCGGCGGTCAACGTGGGTACTGCCGAGGGCCGGGGATACTTGCTGTGGCGCTTTCCCGACCGCTGGCGCAATCGCCTCGTATGGACCGACCGCTGGGGGGATCGAATCGAGTTCTCTGAGTGGAGCGACGAGACCACCCTGCTGCGCAAATGGACCGTCGAGGAACCGCCCGAAGACGAGCGGTACGATCCGCGAACCCGGGACTGGTATCGCGTGGCGGTCGAGCCGGATCCGGAAGTGTCGCCTTCCAGTGCGGTCTATTGGACGGACGTCTACAAATTTTTCACGACCGGTGAACCGGGTGTGACGGCGATGGTTCGAGTGCAAGACGCAACGGGTCATCGCTTCGTTCTGGCGTACGACGTGGCGCTCAGCGACCTCACGGACTTCACACGGCGCCTCGAGGTCAGTCCGAATGGATTTGCCTTCCTGCTCGCCGAGGACGGTCGTGTGCTCGGGCTCCCGGGTCTACCGCGCTTCGACGATCCGAAGACCCGGGAGGCGGCGCTCCTGAATCGACCGGGTGAACTAGGGGTTGTGGTGATCGAGGATGCCACGCGGCGGTTTGAGTCGTTGCCACCCGACCAGAGAGGGATCTTCTCCTTTCAAAGCGGAGGAGAGACGTGGTGGGCCGACGTTCGGCCCTATCCTCTCGGCACCAACCGCGAGCTGACGCTCGCGGCGTTGGTGCCCCAAGAGGACCTGGTTGGGATCATTGGAGAACAGCGCTTGTTGCTGGCCGGTATCTCGATGTTCGGTTTTGGCATCGCTACCGCCATGGCCTTCTGGCTGGCGCGGCGCTACGGAAGCCCCCTTGCGACTCTAGCCGAGAACAGCCAGCGAATTGGAACTCTCGAACTGACGGGTCTGAAGCAGGTCGAATCGAACCTTCGGGAGGTTGATCAACTCGCCGCGGAGCAGGATCGCATGCGGCTGGCCCTCGATGCCTTCTCGCGCTACGTGCCCATGGAGATCATCCGTGAGCTGTTGACTCGGGGAGAGGCCGCGCGCATCGGCGGTGCAAATCGCGAGATCACTTCGCTCTTCACCGATATCGCGGGCTTCACCACCATCTCCGAGCACATGTCTCCAGAGACACTGATGGTCCATGTGGCCGAGTACTTCGAGGAACTGCTCGGGATCATCCAGGCCGATGGCTACGGCACGGTGACGCAGCTCAACGGAGATGGCATTACCGCCATGTGGGGTGCACCAAAAGATGTGCAGGACCACGCGCGTCGCGCCATTCACGCGGTTGTCCGTTGCCAAGAGCGTCTGGTGGTACTCAACTCGGACTGGCACGCACGCGGCCTGGCGCCGTTGCCGACGCGGTTCGGGTTGGCGTCGGGGCCGGCCCTGATTGGAAACGTGGGAGCGGCGTCGCGGCTTGTCTACACGGCAATGGGAGACACCGTGAACCTGGCGAGCCGGCTCGAGGGCCTGGGCCGTTCCTACGGCGTCAGCGTCGTTGCAGCGGCCTCGACTCGAGAGGCGGCGGGTCCGGGTTTCGCCTGGCGCATGCTGGACGTCGTGCGCGTGAAGGGGAAGGAGCGCCCGGTCGAGGTGGTGGAACTGTTGGGAAGCGATTCCGATGTCGGTGAGAAGGTGCGGCGTTTCGCTGCACGCTACGAGGAGGCGCTTGCGTTCTACCGATCGCGGAGCTTCGCGAGTGCGGTGGAGATCCTCGAAGACCTGCTTCTGGACGACCCCGGCGACCTTTCGGTGGAGCGCCTGCTCGGCCTGGCTCGCACTCACGCGGCCCATCCGCCGCCCGAGGACTGGGACGGCGTGTCGAACTTCGACGAGAAGTAGGGAGAGGTGCCCGCAGGGGCGGCGCTGCCCGGGGATTTCCTCCACACTGCGTTGTCCGTCTCGATTCTCTTCGCAACTGCCGTGTAGAGAAATCGGGTCTGGGAAAAACGAAGCAAGGGAGCCCCCATGACCTCCAGCAGGCCGGCGCCGCTCGCTGGCGTCCGCATCATCGAAAGCAGCCTTCTCGGACCGGCTGCCATCACCCTGCACCTCGCCGATCTGGGTGCAGACGTCATCAAGGTCGAGTCCCCTTCTGGCGACTACGTGCGCGAGATGACGTGGCCGATCGTCGAAGGCGTTTCGCTCCTTCACCTCCACACCAACCGCGGCAAGAAGAGCCTGACGCTGGATCTGAAGAAGCCCGAGGCCGTGGATGTGTACAAGGAACTCGTGAAGGGCGCGGATGCCGTCGTGGAGGCCATGCGACCCGGCTCTCTGGCTCGTCGTGGGCTCGGCTTCGACGACCTGAAGCCGATAAACCCCAAGATCGTGTTCTGCAACATCTCGGGCTACGGCATGACCGGTCCGTACCAGAATCTACCCGCCCACGGCATTGCCTTCGACACCTGGGCCGGTGTCGTAAACCCCGCCTACGACGACGAGGGCTTTTGCTACATCCCGGAGCACGCATCGATCGGTATGCACGCCGGTCCATTGTTTGGTGCTCTCGGAATCCTGGCTGCGATTCTTCGCGCCCGCGAAACTGGTGAGGGAAGCTTCCTCGAGATCGGCCAGTCCGACGCCGCGGCGTACATGGACTGGTACCGCTCAGAATCGCACCTGGCCTACGAGCGCCCCGAAGACGTGGTGACCGGGAACAAGTCGGACAATTACGAGCGGCGGCCGGTCGGAACGGCCGGTATGCGGCAGGGTGTCCGCTACCAGACCTATGATGCCAGCGACGGCGTCGTGCTCTTCATGTGCTCGGAGCAGGCCTTCTGGAAGAACTTTTGCGAGTGCATCGAGCGGATCGATCTCTTCGAGCGCTGGCCCGGCTCGAAGTTTGCCGATCATGCGCTCGGAAACCGGGAGCTCCAGATCGAGCTGCGTGAGATCTTCAAGACGAAGTCGTGCGAGGAGTGGATTCGGCTCGGCGACGAGAAGAACTTTCCGATCGCCCCGTGCAACTCGCCGAAGACATTGTCCCAAGACCCGCAGTTCCGGGACCGTTTTCCCCTCTATCCGGTCGAGGAGCACGGGATCGAGATGCTGCCCTTCCCCGTGAAGTACGTGGGTGAGACGCTCCCCGCGCCCTCGAAGGCGCCGACTGTGGGCGAGCACAACCTGCAGGTCCTGCGCGACACGCTGGGCTATGACGGGGCCACGATCGAGAAACTCGAGTCTGCCGGCGCGTTCGGCTGAAGCGCACAGCGGTTGCGACGAGCAGAGCGACGAGTGTCCCAAGTTCTACCGGTGTGAGTTCCGGAGCCAGAGGGTTGGCCACGCCAGCCGCTGGACCGAAACTGAATCCGTTGCGCGCTCCGCAGCGGAGGTTCGTCCTCCCCCTGCTTCCCTGCGCTAGATCCCCCCCTCTGGGTGCTAGAGTGTCCAGTCGCGCGTTTGGCGCGTGCCGTAGGTTTCAGCGGGAGGTCGGGCGAGTGGACTTTCACTTTCCTCAGGTATTCGAGACGATCGCCGAGGCGGCTCCCGACCGGGAAGCCCTGGTCTTCGGCAAGCGCCGCTTCACCTTTCGGGAACTGCGGGACCGCAGCCGTCGCCTCGCTCGTTACCTGGTCTCTCGCGGCCTGACGATTCATGGCGAGCGATCCGAATTGTCTGGCCACGAGTCTGGGCAGGACCACCTGGCGATCTATCTCTACAACGGAAACGAGTATATCGAGGGCATGCTCGGCGCCTTCATGGCCCGCACGGCGCCGCTCAACGTGAACTACCGCTATGTCGAGGAGGAACTCCGCTATCTCTTCGAGGACTCGTGTGCGAAGGCCGTGGTCTACCACGCGGAATTTGCACCGCGCATCGCCGCCATACGCAATGCGCTTCCGCAACTCGAGGTTCTGATTCAGGTCGCCGACGACTCGGGCGAAGCACTGCTCCCCGGTGCCGTCGACTACGAGGAGGCACTCGCTTCGATGGAGCCGGAGCTTCCGGACCTCGATCACTCGCCGGATGATCTCTACATCCTCTATACCGGCGGAACGACGGGCATGCCGAAGGGCGTATTGTGGCGTTCGGCCGACATCTACGTGGCTGCGATGGGGGGGCGCCGGCTCGACGGGATGGAGATGGCGTCGCTCGATGAGATCTTCGAGTACGCAAAGAACGGTCCGGGGATCAAGGCGGTGCAGGGTCCGCCGCTCATGCACGGCGCAGCCCAGTGGGTCAGCTTCATCAATTTCGGTATGGGCAACACGCTCATCTTCTGCGACGAGGTGAAGCGCTTCGCCGCCGCCGCCGTACTCGAGGTAATCGAGCGCGAAGAGGCCAACACCCTCACGATCGTGGGCGATGCCTTTGCGAAGCCTCTCATCGATGCGCTGCGCCGGGGTGAGCGGGATGTGTCCAGCCTGATCCTGATCGGCTCCGGGGGAGCGCCACTGTCGGCGAACAACAAGCGCGCGCTGCTCGAGTGCCTTCCCGACATCACGATCATGGACGGGATCGGTTCGTCCGAGACGGGGGCCCAGGCGACCAACCCGAGCAACAAGGGCACGGGGGTGTCGACCGGAGACTTTGCACCGATGCCCGGCTCCTGCGTCGTGTCCGAAGACCTGACCCGTGTGCTCGCGCCCGGCGCCGATGAAATCGGCTGGTTCGCTCAACAGGGCCGCGTCCCTCTCGGCTACCTGGGCGATGCGGAGAAGACCGCGCGTACCTTCCCGGAAATCGGGGGGGTCCGCTACTCGGTGCCGGGCGACCGGGCGCGCATCCGCTCGGACGGAAGTTTCGAGGTGCTCGGCCGCGACTCGGTGACGATCAACTCCGGCGGCGAGAAGATCTTTGCCGAAGAGGTCGAGGCGGCGGTGAAGCAGCACCCCGACGTCTACGATGCGGTGGTGGCGGGGCGGCCCAGCGAGCGTTGGGGGCAGGCAGTGGTGGCGATCGTGCAGCTGCGCGAGGGGGCGTCCGCGACGCCCGAAGACTTGCTCGCGGAAGCGGGCAAACATCTCTCTCGTTACAAGTTGCCGAAGGCCTTTGTCTTTCGCGATTCGATCCAGAGGAGCCCGAGCGGCAAGGCCGACTATCGCTGGGCGAAGCAAGTTGTAGGTCCTGCCGCGTGATGGATCGCACGGGGGGTTCCGGAAAAGCGGCTCCGCAGGCAATCCGGTGAGTTGACGAGCGTTTCCACACCCAGGACCAGAAATACCCATCCACAGGGTATCCGGCCGGCCGGGGCTCACCGGGGTGTCTGGGAGTCGACCGCGGTGTCCCGTGGGACCGCCTCGCTTCCGGCGCGCGCTGGAGACGCTTCCCCGCGCTGCCCCGGGGCGAAGCCGAGCCAGAGCGAAGCACCGGAACGATTGCCACCGCTCCGTGCGCCGGCGTGTTAGCCTGGAAGCTCGGTTGGAGCGTTGGAGGTCAAGCCTTGAGCAATCCCGTGCGCATCGCGCTCGTCGTTGTCTGCATCATTGCACTCTTCTATCTCGTGGTGACCCTGGCGCGCAGCGTCACTGGGGAGGGCTGATCGGCCCCGAGCCGCAGCGGGGCACCGCGATGTAAGATGCCGCGGTGCCCTCTTCCTGGTGGTTCGCGCTTCACGCGACGGCGGTTCTAGGACTGCTGTTCGGGGCGGTTCTGGTCGGTCGGCTGCTTCGCGAGCGGCGACCGCCGACGAGTACGATGGCCTGGCTGCTCGCGATCGTGCTGATGCCCTGGGTCGGTGTGCCGCTTTATCTGCTGCTCGCCGTGCGCAAGGAGCGCAGCGGAACGCCGGCCGAGCTGCTGCGGGCCGGGCCGCAGGGCGCGGGTGAACCCTGCACGCCGACTGATCGCCTGCTGCGTGCGTACGGCATCGCCCCTGCCACGACGGGCAATCGCGTTGCCTTTTGGGGAACCGGTGAAGAGGTCTATCGCGTACTCGTCGATTTGATCGAGTCGGCGACCCGGTGCATTCGAATCGAGATGTTCATTCTCCACCCCGACCCGGTGGGTCGTGACATCCTCGAGCGGCTCGCGCGTCGGGCGCGAGAAGGTATCGAGGTGCGGCTGCTGCTCGACGCCGTGGGTTCGTTCACCACGCGCGCTCGCTTTCTCGAGCCGCTCACAGCGGCGGGAGGGCGCGTCGCATTTTCGGGCCGGCTGTGGCGGTTGCTGGGGGGGCGCGCGAATCAGCGCAACCACCGCAAGATCGTGCTGGTGGACGGTGCCCGCGCCCTGGCCGGGGGCTTGAATCTTGCCGGGGAATACCTCGGCCCGACACCTCGTCCCGACCGGTGGCGCGATCTCGCCTTCTTGCTGGAGGGCCCGGCGGTGGCCGATTTCTCGGCAATCTTTCGCAGCGACTGGCAGCGGGCGGCCGGAGAGCGGCTAGAGGTCGATCCGGTGCCGGAGTTCGAAGTCGCAGCCCACGGCGGCGGAGCGACCGCTCAAGTCGTGCCCTCGGGTCCCGACGTGCCGGACGATCCGCACTATGCAGCCCTGCTCTCTGCGATCTGGGCCAGTGAGCGGCGATTCTGGGCGGTGACGCCCTACTTCGTTCCCGACGACGCCCTCGCCCAGGCCCTCGCCCTCGCAGCGCGCCGCGGCGTCGATGTCCAGATCCTCGTGCCCGAGAAGTCGAACCACCGCTTGGCCGACCTGGCACGAGGCACCTACCTGCGCGAGATCCAGCGGGCCGGCGGCCGGATCTTGCTCTACACCCGGGGGATGGTGCACGCGAAGGCCGTGGTGGTGGACGAGGCTCTCGCAATCCTCGGCTCCTGCAACATCGATCTCCGGAGCCTGCGGCTGAACTACGAGGCGTCGCTTTTTCTCTACGAGGCGAAGGACGTGGATGCGATCGCGGCCTGGGTCGGCACGCTCCGGCGGGATTGTCGTGAGGGAGTGCGCGCGCCCAGCGCGTTCCGCGATGCTCTCGAAGGCGCTGTGCGAACCGCCGCGCCCCTGCTCTAGGAGTCCTGGCTCCGGTTCGCAGGAGGTGTTCCCGCTCGAGGAGTTCATCGATACTCATGACCCTGCGGCGGTGCTTCTCGGCACGTTTTCTGAGAGCGAGACCGCGTTGGCCCTTGCCGGACTTGCGGCACACCGGGGCTAGCTCGGGTTGCCGTGGGTGATGGTGGCGGCCGTTTGTCTGCTGCGGGCGCGGAGACGCGCGTGCAGCTGACTCCGACGGCTCAAGTAGGATCGAAGGTCGTGGCGCTAGCGCTCTCCCAGTGGCTCCGCAGGAGTTCGGGCACTTCGTTCCCCAGGAGCGCTCCGGGCTTCGCGAAGTCGTAGAGCTGATCGAAGCGGCGTATCTGGTGCGCGCTGATCCGCTCGTAGAGACGGGTCGGCGTGAACTCGTTCGGGTGGTCGAGTCCACAAGCGGCCGTCATTTCGGCGAGACCCTCGACCGTGTTCTTGTGGAATCGATAGGCGCGCTGCGCTTTCTCCTCTACAACGATTGCTCGCTGCAGCCGCTCGTCCTGGGTTGCGACGCCCACCGGGCAGCGGTTGGTGTGACAGCCCTGAGACTGGATGCAGCCGATGGAGAACATGAAGCCCCGAGCCACATTGCACCAGTCCGCTCCGAGCGCCATCGCCGAGGCGATTTCGTAGCCGGCCATGCGCATCCCGCTGGCCGCAAGTTTCACGGAGTCGCGGAGTCCGATGCCGATGAGCGAGTTGTGAACGAGTATGAGCCCCTCGCGAAGCGGAAAGCCGAGACGGTCCGAAAATACCTGGGGAGCGGCCCCCGTACCGCCCTCGGCACCGTCGACCGTGATGAAATCCGGCAGGATCTCGGTTTCGAGTATGGCCTTGCAGATGGCAAGCAATTCGTGCGGCTCGCCGATGCAGATCTTGAACCCCACTGGTTTTCCCGAGGCGTGCTCACGCAGAGTTTGGATGAACTCGAGCATTTCGATCGGTGTTCCGAAGGCCGAATGGCCCGGGGGAGAGAAACAGTCCTGGCCTTCCGGCACCTTGCGGGCTTCGGCGATCTCACGCGTTACCTTGACGGCGGGCAGGATGCCGCCGTGGCCGGGCTTGGCGCCTTGCGAGATTTTGAGTTCGATCATCTTCACCTGTTCGATGCTCGCCTGCTCCGCAAACATCCCCACATCGAACGTTCCGTCATCTTTTCGGCAGCCGAAGTAGCCGGTCCCGATTTGCCAGATGATGTCCCCGCCGGACTCGCGGTGGTAGCGACTGAAGCCGCCCTCGCCGGTATTGTGTGCGAAGCCGCCCAGCCGAGCGCCCGTATTCAGGGCCCGGATCGCGTTGGCGCTGAGTGCGCCGAAGCTCATGGCGGAAATGTTCAGTACCGAGGCGGAATAGGGGTGCTTGCAGTGGGCGCCTCCCACCTGGACCCGCAGCGTCCGGGCCGGGTCCTTCACCATCGGGTGCGGCTTGGCGGAGTGACTGATGAAGCCGTAGCCCGGCGCGTAGACGTCGAGTTCGGTCCCGAAGGGCTTTACCGCCTCGATGTCCTTCGCGCGGCGGTAGATCATGGAGCGCTGATCGCGGTCGAAGGGACGGCCGCTCGTATTGCTCTCTACGAAGTACTGGTGGAGCTCTGGGCCGGCGTCCTCGAGCAGGAAACGAAGGTGTCCGAGCAGAGGGTAGTTGCGCAGGATGCTGTGGTGCGGCTGCTGGAGGTCGTAGACCCCGAGGAGGAGCAGCGGCACCATGGCGAGAAACCCCAGGTAGAAGGCGGGATCGAGCACTGCGCCCAATAGAGCCAGCCCCAGGGAGATCAGTACCAGTGCTGGCAACACGTAACCTCGAATCCGATGGAGGAAATCCATTTTTTTCACCCATGATATTTTTCACGCAGACTCGCCTGAGACGATGATACCTTGGCGTCCCGTTTCAGCAGGAGGAAAATCGCTTGGCGCAGAGCGTGTCCGAGAGCCTATTAGAGGTGCTCGCCGAGGCGGGGGCCCACGACATCTTCGGAGTTACTGGAGACGCGCTCAATCCGCTGCTCGACACAATCCGTAAAGATGGCCGCTTTCGCTGGATCGGCATGCGTCACGAAGAACACGCCGGTTACGCGGCCTACGCCCAGGCGGAGCTCACCGGGGGCATCGGCGTCTGCGCCGGGACGGCGGGTCCGGGCGCGCTTCACCTGATCAACGGCCTCTACAACGCGAAGAAGGAAGGCGGCGGCGTGGTGGCCATCACCGGTCAGGTGCCCCGCTCCAAGCGCGGAAGCGACTACCACAAGGAGATCGATCTCACCAAGATGTTCGACGACATCTGTGCCTACCAGGCGGTGATCGATACCCCAGCCCAGCTGCCGCGCATGGTCGAGATCGCGGTCCAGAAGGCGCTTTCCGAGCACGTGGTCGTGCGCATCGAGATTCCGTCCGACGTGATCAGTCAGAGTCTCCCGAGTCAGCACTTCAAACACCCGCTCGTCCACAGTGAGTCCGTGATCCTGCCCCCGGAGGTCGAGATCCAGAAGGCGGCCGACCTGATCTCAGCCGGCGAGCGCGTGACGCTCTTCTGCGGCATCGGTTGCCGCAATTGCCGGGAGGAGGTGCTCGCTCTCGCTAAAAAGCTCGGCGCTCCGCTTGTCCACACACTGCGCGCCAAGGACATCTTCGACTACGGAGACGGCCCGGTGGTGGGCATGACCGGGTTGATCGGGAACCCCGGGGGCCTCCACGCCGTGCGGGACTGCGACGTGCTCGTGATGCTCGGCACCGATTTCCCCTACGACGAGTTCTTGCCCGACGGAAAGCAGATCATCCAGGTGGACGCGAAGGTGGACCACATCGGACGCCGTGCACCGGTCAGCCTCGGCCTGGTCGGCACCGTCCGGGAAGTCGTGGCCGCGCTCCTGCCCCGAGTCGAGAAGCGAGAGCCCGGGCGCTTTCTCGAACACCTGGAGAAGTTGCGGGACAAGTGGCTGCACCAGATGGAAAAGCAGGCAGATCTCGGACGGACGGACGAGCCCCTTCATCCCCAGCTCTTTGCCAAGGCGATCAGCGACCGCGCTGCGGACGACGCGGTGTTTTCCGTCGACGTCGGAGAGGTCACCGTGTGGGTGGCACGGCAGATGCACATGCGCGGAGGGCGGCGCATGGCCGGCTCGTTCAATCACGGATCGCTGGGCGGGGGACTCCCGATTGCTCTCGGGGCCTCAGCGCTCGATCCCGGGCGTGAGGTGTGGGCCATCTGCGGCGACGGCGGTTTTGGCATGTCCATGAACGAACTGGTGACCGCCGTTCGCTTCGGCTGGCCGATCAAGGTGATTGTGTTCAACAACAGCGAACTCGGCTTCGTGAAGATGGAGATGGAGGTTTCCGGGTTGCCGGCCTTCCCGGAAGCCACCCGATTGTTGAATCCGGACTTTGCGGCCTATGCCGCCGCCTGTGGGATGGAGGGGGTGCGGGTCGAGCACGCCAGTGACATCGTTCCCGCGATCGAGCAGGCGCTTGCCACGGATGGGCCCTTCTTGATCGATGCTGTCGTGAGCCCCGGAGAGCTCACCATGCCCCCGACGGTCACGGTCGGCGAGGCGTGGGGATTCGGGATTTCGAAGGTCAAGGAAGGCCTCATGGGGTTGAAGGGAGATCACGAGGTGTGGAAGCTCTGGCGTGACGAGTTTCGCTCCAACGTGCTTTGAGGCGAGGCGGGGACGGGGGAGATGGCGTGACCGGGTGGAGAACTCCTGAACTCACGGTTCTGGGTCGAGTTTTCGCTGGCTTGTCGATGTCCTTGATCGCGGGGGCAGCCGCAGCGGCCGAGCCCGGGGGCCAGGGTGTCGTGCAGGTGCCTTCGATGTTTGCCGCAGCCTCGACGCCGGCCGGCATTATTGCCGACTATTCCGTCCTCGTGTTCGGCATCTGCGCGGCCATCTTCGTCGTGGTTGCCGGTCTGATCATCGTAACGGTCGTGCGTTTCCGGTCTCGTCCCGGCGACGACGATCGCGAGCCGCCCCAGGTCTACGGCAGCAATCAGGTCGAACTCGCATGGACCGTGGTGCCCGTACTGATCGTGATCCTCCTGAGTCTCGTAACCGCACGTAACATCCTGGCCTTGCAGAAGGATGAGCGCCCGGAGGGCTGGCTCCCGGTCACGGCCATCGGTCACCAGTGGTGGTGGGAGTTCCACTATCCGGAGCAGGGAATTACCACTGCGAATGAGTTGCACCTGCCGGTGGGCCGTCCCACCTTCTTCGATCTGGAGTCCCAGGACGTGATCCACAGCTTCTGGGTCCCGCAGCTTTCGGGCAAAACGGATCTGATCCCGAATCGGACGAACCATCTCTGGGTGGACCCGTTCGAGCCGGGCGTCTATGTCGGCCAGTGCGCCGAGTACTGCGGTACCCAGCACGCGCAGATGCTGCTTCGGGTGGTGGTGCATACTCCCCGGGGCTTCGAGAGCTGGCTCGCTCACCAGCGCACAGAAGCCGTAATGAGCCCCGGCGTTGCCGAAGGCCGTCGACTCTTCGAGTCGACGGCTTGTGTCAACTGTCATACGGTGCGCGGCACCGATGCCGACGGTCGCTTCGGCCCCGACCTCACTCATCTGATGAGTCGCGCGACGATTGGCGCTGGCGTTGCCTCGAATGACCGAGCCCATCTGCTCGAGTGGGTGACGGACCCCGACCATTTCAAACCGGGTGTTCGGATGCCAGCTATGAAGCTCGGGGTGAAACAGGTTGAACAGGTCGTCGACTATCTGCTCACGCTCAAGTAGAGACGGTTGAGGAAGCAAGTCTGAAATGGTAGCCATCGACGGATCCGCCGAGAGGCACGCTTCCACGCGCCCCTGGACCGACGTGTTGCACGACTGGGTTGTAACCGTCGATCATAAGAAGCTCGGCATCATGTACGTCACGTCGGGGATCGTCTTCTTCGTGATCGCGGGCCTCGAGGCCGTGGCCATGCGCGTACAGCTCGCTGCGGCGAATAACGACTTCCTCTCGCCCGAGGTCTTCAACCGCCTCTTTACGATGCACGGCACCACCATGGTCTTCCTGGTGGGGATGCCCATCATCACGGGCTTTGCGAACTTCGTTCTCCCGCTGATGATCGGCGCCCGCGACATGGCCTTCCCGCGCCTCAACGCGTGGGGTTTCTGGATGTTTCTATTCGGGGGGTTGATCCTTCACTTCAGCTACCTCGGGAGCATGGGCCTCTATGGGGCCGGTTCGGCTCCAGACGTCGGCTGGTTCGCCTACTCGCCGCTCGCGGGCAAGGCCTTCTCCCGGGGCAACGCCACCGACTACTGGGTCCTCGGAATCCTGGTGAGTGGCTTCGGCAGTCTATCGGGCGCTGTGAACATGATTGCCACGGCTTTCACCATGCGCTGCAAGGGCATGACCCTGCGCCGGATGCCGCTGCTCGTCTGGATGACGCTCGTTGTCTCCTTCCTGATGCTGCTGGTGCTGCCACCGCTCACGGCTGCCCAGGTCATGCTGCTCTTCGACCGCTTTCTCGGTGCTCACTTCTTCGACACCCAGTCGGGTGGTGACGCGGTGCTATGGCAGCACTTTTTCTGGTTCTTCGGCCACCCCGAGGTATACATCCTGGTGATTCCGGGTTTTGCCTATGCGTCGGAGATCATTCCGGTCTTCTCGCGCAAGGTGATCTTCGGCTATGCGGTGATGGTGGCCGCGACGGTGTCGATCGGCTTCGTCGCGACGGCTGTATGGGCGCACCACATGTTCACGGTTGGCATGGGCAAGGGCCTCAATATCTGGTTCGCCGCGATGACGATGGTGGTGGGTATCCCGACGGGCATCAAGCTCTTCAACTGGCTCGCCACCATGTACGGGGGGCGCATCCGATTCCGGACGCCGATGCTCTTCTGCACCGCCTTCCTGGCGCAGTTCCTGATCGCGGGCCTCACGGGCATCATGCTGGCTGCAGCGCCCTTCAACTGGCAGCTCAGCGACTCCTACTTCGTCGTCGCCCACTTCCACTACGTGTTGATTGGCGGCCTGCTCATGACCATCTTCGCAGCGATCTACTACTGGTTTCCGAAGATGACAGGCCTCATGCTAAGTGAGACCCTCGGGCGTTGGCACTTCTGGGTCTTCATCGTGGGCTTCCAGATCAGCTTCGCCACCATGCACATACAGGGACTGCTCGGCATGCCGCGCCGGATCTACACCTACCCAGCTGACCGGGGCTGGGAGGTCTGGAATTTCATCACCTCGGCGGGCGTCGCCTTTCAGGTCGCGGGCGTTGTCTTCCTGGTGCTCGCGATCATCCAGGCATTCCGTCGCCCGCAGCCGGCGGGCGACGATCCCTGGGATGCATGGACACTCGAGTGGTCGACGAGTTCGCCGCCGCCCGCCTACAACTTTGCGGAGGAGCCGGAGGTTCACAGCCGGCGGCCGCTCTGGGATCTGAAGCACCCCGAAGACCCGGACTGGAAGTACGAGTAGTGGGTCGAGCATGAGTGAAGCGGTGGCGGTGGAAACTCAGGAGTCGCGCTGGACACGCGGGAAGGTCGGGACGCTGTGCCTGATCATGAGCGAGGCCAGCTTCTTCAGCATCTTCATCGTGGCCCACCTCTTCTACACCGGGAAGAGTCTGAACGGGCCCTACCCGGCGGAGGTGCTCGAGTGGCCGTGGCTGGCAACCGCGTGTCTGCTCTCCAGCAGCGCCAGCGTCGTTTTCGCGGTGAAGTTCCTCGAGAAAGGTTCTGTCCCGTTATTCACCGCGTTCTTGTTCATCACGGCGTTGCTCGGAAGCATATTCCTCGGCTTCACGGCGGTCGAGTGGTACGGGCTCATCTTCGATCAGGGACTCACGATCGGGACGAACCTGTTCGGAACCACCTTCTACTCGCTCGTGGGCTTCCACGCCGCGCACGTCACGATCGGAGTTCTCATCATGACGCTGATGCTGGTCCTGAGCCTCGGGGGACACGTGCGGGCGGAGCACAGCGAACGCGTCGACATGTTTTCGTGGTACTGGCATTTCGTAGACATCGTGTGGATCTTGGTGTTCACGGTGGTCTACGCGATTCCTCTCTGGCCTCTGTTCTAACTGGGGATGTGATGGAGAGCGAGCGACGAGACAACGCCGAAGAAGGCATCGAGCTCCCCGCGCCCACCAGCGCGCCGCTCTACTTTGCGCTGGGGCTGGCGTTGCTCTTCGCCGGGCTCGTGACCAACGAGATCGTGAGCGCAGTCGGCGGAGCGATCGCTGTGCTGGGCGCCATTGGCTGGTGGCGAGAGATGCTGCCCCACCAGCACGAGATCGCGGTGCCTCTGCAGCCGGAAGAGCAGCGCGCGCGCCCGGTCGAACCGCGCGCGGAAGGCGTCGAGCGCATGGTGGCTGGCCGCGACGGTCACCGCTTGCGGCTGCCACTCGAGTACCACCCCTACCAGTCGGGGTTGAAGGGCGGCGCCATCGGCGGCGTCGCCATGGCTGTCGTCGCCTGCGCCTACGGCTGGATCGTCCAGGGCAGCCCCTGGCTCCCGATCAACCTGCTCGCGGCCATGGCGCTGCCCGGCGTCGGGGCCGAGGGCATCGAAGCCCTCGAGGCCTTCCACCTGGGTACGTTCCTGTTGGCGGCCGGCATACACGCGGTGATCTCACTCTCAGTCGGACTCGTATACTCGACCGTGCTTCCCATGCTTCCCGGCCATGTGCTCCTGTGGGGCGGAATCGTCGCGCCGGCTGTGTGGTCGGGCGTGGCGTGGGCGGCGCTCGGCCTCGTGAACCCCGAGCTCAACGAGCACGTGCACTGGGGCTGGTTCGTCGCCTCCCAGGTGGCCTTTGGGCTTGTGGCGGGTGCGGTCATTGCGCGCAGCGAGCGGGTCCAGACGCTGCAGTCCTTCCCGCTGGCATCCCGGGCGGGAATCGAGGCAGCGGGGGTGAGCGGTCCGCGGGAGGAGCCGGAGTGAAGCTCCCCGTCCCGGTGGTGATCACCGTACTCGCGGTGCTCTGGGCGACGGGCTGCGACCGCCTGCCCGGGAAACCCGATGCCGCCGGTCGCTACCAGCGCCCGACAGAGATCATGGATTTCACGATCCTGTACGGCCAGAACTGCTCCGGCTGTCACGGTGCGCAAGGCCGGCTCGGTCCCTCGCGCCCCCTCGCCGATCCGCTCTACCTGGCGTACGTGGGGTCCGAGCGGATGCGTCAGATCGTGGCCCACGGGGTTCCCGGCACGTCCATGCCCGCCTTTGCGGAATCCTCGGGCGGCACGCTCACCGAGGAGCAGATTGCCGCCCTGGTCCGGGAGATCTACGAACGCTGGGGGGACGCCGCGCGAGTGAAGGGCGCGTTGCTGCCTTCCTATGAGGTCGGCGCAACGTCCACCGCGGGGGGCGATGCGGCTTTTGCTGCCTTTTGCGCCGACTGCCACGGCACGGACGGCAGCGGTGGGGAAAAGGCTGGCTCCGTGGTGGACCCGGACTATCTGGCGCTAGTGAGCGACCAGATGTTGCGCACGAGTGTCGTTGTGGGCCGCACCGACCTCGGCATGCCCGACTGGCGCGAGGCCGGGGACCGCCCCATGACACCGCAGGAGATCACCGATGTGGTGACGTGGATGACGGCCCGGCGCAAGGCCTTTCCGGAGGCGCAGCTCCCAGGCGCTCCTGGGAATGGGAGGAACTAGCATGGCCGATCACGAGCACAAACCGATACCTCCGGCTTTTCCGCCGGTTACACGGCGGGGCATGCTGTTCCGACTCGGTGTCGGGCTGAACCTCGTTGCGGCATCCGTCGTCGGCATTCCCCTGATTGGCTACATCTCCTCGGCACTGATCGGACGCAAGGCCAAGCAGGCGTGGATTCCGCTCGGCAATCTCGACCGGTTCCCGCGCGGCCAGACACGCCTTGCGACCTACCGCAATCCCTTCACTACGCCCTGGGACGGCTTGGTGGCCGACATCCCCTGCTGGGTGCGCCGCATGACCGACGGCGCCTTCCAGGTCTTTGCGATCAATTGCGCGCACCTGGGCTGTCCGGTGCGCTGGTTTCCGCAATCTGGGCTTTTCATGTGCCCCTGTCACGGAGGCGTCTATTACGAGGACGGGTCGGTCGCGTCGGGGCCGCCGCCCCGCGGGCTCTACGAGTACGAGTACCGGCTTCGGAAGGGCCACCTCGAGGTGCGCGGCGGCCAGACTCCGAACCTCTCGGAGCCGGTGTAGGCGGGCGCTATGGGACGAATGAGGGACATCAGCCGGTCGGTCGGTAGCTGGTTCGATGATCGGCTGCAGGTCTCGCGGCTCTACGCTGCGACGGCTGGACACACGATTCCGAGTCGTTCGGCGAGCTGGTGGTACGTCCTCGGCAGCGCGACGCTCGTCTGCTTCGTGCTCCAGGTCGTGACTGGGATCTGCCTTTCGCTCACCTACGTGCCGGCACCCGACCAGGCCTACCAGAGCCTCGAGTACCTCAACTACACGGTTTCCTTCGGCTGGTTCCTCCGCGCGCTCCACGACTGGGGTTCGCAGTTCATGATCGCGCTGATCACGCTCCACATGATCCAGGTCTTCCTCTTCGGGGCGTACAAGTACCCGCGTGAACTCACCTGGATCGTCGGTTGCGTACTGTTCTTCTGCACGCTCATCATGGCCTTCACCGGGCAGGTGCTGCGCTTCGACCAGGATGCGTACTGGGCGCTCCAGATCGTGATGTCGATCATCGGGCGGTTCCCGTTGGGCGCCGAGCTTCTGTACCTGGTGCAGGGGGGTCCGATCCTCGGCAGCGAGACACTCTCGCGTTTCTACTCGTTGCATGTCTTCGTGGTTCCGGGACTGATCATTGCGCTCTTGACGGTGCACCTGCGGCTCGTGCTCACACGCGGGATCAACGAGTATCCGGTGCCGGGAGAGGGTGTGGATCCCGAGACCTACGAAGAGGACTACGAGGATCTGTTGAAGAAGACGGGGATCCGCTTCTTCCCCGACGGTGCCGACAAGGACGTGATCTTCTCATCCCTGGTGATCACCGGGATCCTCTGTTGCGCCGCGATCTTCGGGCCCAATGGCCCGAATGGACCCGCCGACCCGACGTTGATCCACACGACGCCACGGCCCGATTTCTACTTCCTCTCCATGTTCGCCGCGTTCGCGCTCATGCCGCCCTACATGGAGAGCTTTGTCATCGTGTACGTGCTGCCGGTGGCGATCGTTCTGCTCTTCCTCGTTCCCTTCATCTCGAACAAGGGTGAGAAGCACCCGAGTCGGAGACCGGGCTCGGTGATTCTCACCGTAATGGTGATGATGACACTCGTCGTCCTTGCCATACAGGGTTTGTCGTCGCCCTGGTCACCGCATATGAACGCGTGGAGCGCCGTTCCGGTGCAGCCAGAGTTCGTAAAGGGCCGCACACCGCTCGAACTCGTCGGCGCTTCCATCCTGCAGGAGAAGCAGTGTCGGAACTGCCACTCCCTGGCGGGTGCGGGCGGCAAGCGCGGTCCCGACCTCGCCGACGTCGCGACGCGGCTCACGTACGACCAGCTCGTGCGCCAGGTGCTCCAGGGCGGTGGCAATATGCCGGCTTACGGTAAGCACCTCGAGCCACCCGAGGTGTCTGCGCTGGTTGCATTCCTGCGAACGCTGTATCCGAAGCATGAGTCCGCAGCCCGCAACTCGGCACAGCCCCCCGTTCCACGCTGAACATCGCAGCGGTGGACACGGCGCGCGCCCTCCTGTCGTCGTGGTCCTTCGAACCCGCGGTCGTGTTCGGACTCGCGTCGGCGGCCGGGCTCTACCTGCGCGGCTTCGTACAGCTGCGCCGCCAGCTTCCGGAACGCTTCCCGGCCTGGAGGTGCAGCGCGTTCCTCGCCGGGTTGGCTGTGCTTGCGCTCGCCCTCCTCTCTCCACTCGACGGTCTTTCGGACCTGTTGCTCCAGGCGCACATGGCGCAGCACTGGCTGCTGATGAGTGTCGCGGCCCCGCTTCTGTGGCTCGGTGCTCCGATCATCCCGCTGCTCCGCGGGCTGCCGCGTGCCTGGCTGCGGCGCGGGCTGGGTCCGTTCTTGGCGTGGCCTGCCCTGCGACGGGTGCTGCGTGCACTCACGCGGCCCGTGCCCGCGCTGTTGCTGTGGGCGCTCACGACTCTGGCCTGGCACTGGCCGGCGGCCTATCAGGCAGCGCTTCGCGATCCCTTCTGGCACGACCTCGAGCACGCTTGCTTCTTCGCCGCCGCGTTGCTCTTCTGGTATCCGGTGATCGAGCCCTGGCCCGCACGCCGAACCGGTGCGCGCCCGGAGCTGCTGCTCTATCTGGGGGCAGCGGCCGTCTTCAACACGCTCTTCTCCGCCACGTTCGCGTTCTCCGACCGCCTCTTCTACCCACTCTACGCCGAGGTTCCGACGCCATGGTCGATTGCGCCCCTCGCCGATCAGAGGGCGGCCGGCGCGCTGATGTGGGTGGCGAGCGCCCTGCCGATGCTGCTGGCAGCGGTCGCGATCGTGGTCGTTCTGCTCGGTCCGGCTCGGTATTCACGGGTGCACGCGGTCGGGCTGGCGGCGCCCCCTTCGCGTGCTGGTACCTGCCTCCGCGCGCTCGCGGACAGGGTGCGATCGCTGCGACTGCGGCGCGCCCTGCAGCTAGTGCTCTTCGGCCTGGCCGGTGCGGTCGTGCTCGATGGCTGGCTCGGTCCGCAGCGGCCGAGTGCGCTGAATCTCGCCGGGGTTCTCCCCTGGACCTACTGGCGTGGCTTCGTGGTCATCGCGCTGCTTCTCGCGGGCAACCTTTTCTGCGCCATATGCCCTTTTACCCTGACGCGCACCCTGGCGGCGCGCCTGCTCGGGCGCCCCTTCGCGTGGCCGGCCGCGCTTCGCAACAAGTGGCCCGCTGTCGGGCTCTTCGCCCTCTACCTGTGGGCCTACGAAGCCCTTGCGCTGTGGGACAGCCCCTACTGGACGGCGTGGATCGTCGTGGGTTACTTCGCGGCGTGCTTCCTCGTCGAAGGACTCTTCCCGCGCGGGAGCTTCTGCCGCCATCTGTGCCCCATCGGCCAGTTCCATTTCGTCAATTCCGGAATCTCCCCGCTCGAAGTGCGCGCCCGAGACGGCGCCGTGTGCTCGGACTGTGCGACCCACGATTGCCTGCGCGGAAACCGGAACGGACCGGGCTGCCCCACCGGTCTTTTCCTGCCGACGAAGACGGGAAATCTCGACTGCACCTTTTGCCTCGACTGTGTTCGGGCGTGTCCGCATGGCAACGCCGGTCTCGCGGCCGTGGCTCCGGGAGCTGCTCTCGGCCGGAAACGCTCCCAGCGCGTGGTACCCGGATTCGACCTGGCGGCCCTCATGCTCCTGGTCAGCTTTGGTGCCTTCGCGAACGCGGGAGCCATGGTGGAACCGGTCGTGTCGGCCGGTGCGACCTTCTCCGAATGGCTGGGGCACGGAGTGCAGCGCGCCGTACCGGGTGTCGCACTGCTCGTCGCGATGGCAGGGATTCCCGCCGTTCTCATACCGGCGTGCGCCGCGTCCGGCCGGGCGCTCGCGGGTATCGGTACCCGCGACGTCTCGATTGGCCGGATTGTGGTCCAGTTGTCGCCGTCGCTCATTCCGCTCGGATTCTCCATGTGGCTTGCGCATTTCAGCTTCCATCTGGGGACGGGAATGGGAACCCTGGCCCCGGCTGCGGACCGCGCGCTGGCCGGGCTCGGGCTCACCGCGGGCATCCCCTTCAGCGGCTCCAAGCCAGCGGGCGCTTTGACGGGAGCCCTCTTCCCCGACCTCGAGTTGTGGTTGCTGGGTGCCGGCCTCGTCGTCACCGTGGCGGTGGGGTGGCGCCTCGCGCGCACGCTGGCACCGGATCCAGGCGCCGCATTGCGCCTCGGTCTGCCGTGGGCGGCCCTGGCGCTCGTTCTCTATGCGGCGGGCATCTGGATCGCCCTGCAGCCGATGCAGATGCGTGGAATGGTGATGTAGATGCCGCGGCGAATGGTCCTCGCGGTGATCGCTCTCTTGGGGGTGCCCGACACGGCACTCGCCGATCTCGGCGTCCTGGTCGCCGATGGGACCGCTGGGCCGTACCGCGTGAGCGTGCTCGTCGCGCCGGCTCCACTGCGAGTTGGAGTGTCCCGGTGGAGCGTCCTGGTCCAAGATGCATCGGGCAACCCGGTGGACGAAGCAGAAGTTTCGCTTGCCTGGAACGAAGAAACCGGACATGGCGTGCGGCAGATCCAGCGCTTCGCAGAGCCGGGAGCGCACCCCTTCTTCCGGAGCAGCGAAGTGGATCTGCCCACGGCCACGCGCTGGCGGGTTGTGGCAGGTGTGCGTGGCCCTGAAGGCCCGGGTGAACTCGACTTCGATGCAATCGTCGCTCCGGGGCCGGGAACCTGGCAGGCGTACTGGCCAGCGCTCCTGCTGCCGTTTGTCTCGCTCGGCCTCTTTGCACTCCACCAATCGCTGAGGCTTCGCGGGCGCGGCTTCCGACGCTAGGGAGATCCGCTCGCCAGACCGGCCAGAATTGCCCGGCTAGTTTCCGTAGAGCCCGCCGATCGCCGCAAACGGAAGCTGTATCAGGTCGAAGGGCACGGTGAAGAGGTAGAGCGGACAGCGCGCAGCCCGGGGGATACCGGCGTCCTCCATGCCGCGGGTCAGCGGCATCAGCCGGTCGGTCCCGTAGGACCAGTGGCGCTGGGCGTCCCAGTCCTCGATTGCGATGTGATCGTCGAAGGGTTCCGGGTCATGCGGCGAGCTCATGGGCATCGGAACGAGGCCGTCGCTCTCCGGGGCGTCGGCGTAAACGGCCGGAGCGAGGGCGAGCACGACGACGAGAACACGGAGGAAGGCGGCGGTCATCTGCATTTTGGGGGTCTCCCGACCGATTCATCATACCGGACCGGGGGAGGTCTCCACCGGTGTTAGACTTGCTCGCCATGCTGGAGGGTCGGTTGCCCGGTCCGCACTCGAGCCGCGAGCACGCGGTGGGCGAAGAGCGCTTCGAGCGCTCGGCAGACCGGGGGCTTCTCCTCGGTGTCGCCGTGCTCTTGCTGGCGGGTCTGGTCCTGCTGCTCGGCTATGGCTACGGGCGCGACCAGGGGATCTACGCCGTGGTGGCCCGGGCGATCGCAGGCGGAGGCGCGCCCTACCTCGACGCGTGGGACTTCAAGCCGCCGGCGATCTTTGGGGTCTACGCGGCGGCCCACGCGTTGTTCGGCCCCGGAATCGAGGCGGTGCGCGGCGTCGAGGCACTGGTCTACCTGTCGCTCGTTCCGGCCTTCATGCTGCTTTCGGACCGCGTTCTCGGCGACTCGCGTCCGGGCCTGTTGGCTGCAGCTATTGCCCTGTTTGCGCAGCTTCAGCTCGAGTATTGGGACACGGCCCAGCCCGAGAGTTTCGGCGGGGTGGCCGTGGTGTGGGCACTTTTTCTCGCCGTTCGCGCAGAGGACGTCGCGGGGGCGGCCCGCGGCCGCGCTCGGCTCGGGGCCGGAGCGCTCTACGCCGTGGCGGGCCTTTTCAAGCCGCACCTGGGAGCGGGGATCCTGGTCAGCGCCGCGCTGGCTGCACGGGGAGCGCGTCGAAGTGGGGCGGCGGCATGGCCGCCGCTGCTCGTCTACGCCGCTGGCGCCGCGCTGGTCATCGCAGTTGCCGCCGCGTGGCTGGCAGCCGCGGGCGCGTGGTCTGCGACGCTCGAGACGTTCCTCGTCTTTCTTCCGTCCTACCACTCGTTGCGTTTCGAACTGCTCGCCCTGCCAGTCGACACGCTGCGGACACTGCGCGACGCGTTGCTTGGATTCACCGCATTCGTGCCCGTGGGACTCTTGCTGCTGGTGGTGCTTCCACCGCTGGCTTCCCGCGAGCGTGGGGTCGCACTCCACGTGGCGGGTGTCGTGCTATTCCAGCTCGCCGGTGTCGCCAGCCAGGCCCGCTTCTATCCCTATCACTTTGCGGCGAGTCTGACGCTCCTCGCGCTGCCGGCCGGCTGGGGTCTCTGGAAGGGCTGGCTGCGCGCTCGCCATTCTCCGCTCGGCGTGGTGGCGGCGCTGACCGCGGCCATCCTGCTCGCCTGGAAGACCCCCGCGGTTCCCGCCTACGGGGGCCTCGGTTTCTGGGAACGCGCGCGCCTGCGCGGTGCCCTGCTCGCGGGTGGCGCCGATGCAGGCGTCGAGAATCTCCTGCACACGGCGGGCGACGTCCACTACGGTGCAAACCGGGGAGCCGCGAACTGGATTGCGACGCGCACGCCGCCGGATTCCGCCCTGTATGTCTGGGGCTTCGAGCCCATGCTCTACGCCATGGCCGACCGGCGGCCGGCAAGCCGGTGGATCTACAACGTCCCGCAGCGGCTCGCCTGGGAGCACCGGGATCGCGTGCGCCGGGAGCTTCTGGCCGACCTGCGGCGCGAGAAGCCGGCCGCCATCGTCGTCCTGCAGCGCGACGTGCGCGAGGGCGTCACGGGAAACGACCGGGACAGCCGCGCGGAACTCGAGGCTTTCCCCGAACTCGGCCAGCTGCTGGACGAGGCCTATGCACCGGGGTGGACTGGCGAGGATCTGACCATTCTCCTGCGCCGTCCGACCGAGTGAGTCGTACTGCTATCCTGGAGCGCCCAATGGAATGGACGGCAGTTGCTCTCTGGATCCTGGCGGGGGTCCTGGTGGTGGTCGGCGTGGGGGGCACGGCCCTGCCGGTGCTGCCCGGCGCTCTGCTCGTGTTCTGCGGCCTGCTGCTGGGCGCCTGGATCGACGGTTTCGAGAAGGTCGGTGGCTGGACTCTGACGCTGATTGGTGTGTTGGCGGGACTCACCTACGCGGTGGATTTCGCCGCGAGCGCCCTGGGTGCGCAGCGGGTGGGTGCGAGCCGCCGGGCGCTCGTCGGTGCCGTCGCGGGGGGTGTCGTCGGGCTCTTTTTCGGCATTCTCGGCGTGCTCGTCGGGCCGTTCATGGGCGCGGTGATCGGCGAGTACACGGTGCAGCGCAACCTGTCGCAGGCCGGCCGCGTAGGTGTGGGAACCTGGATTGGAATGGCGCTCGGGCTCGCCGCGAAGCTGGCCCTGGTCTTCACCATGATCGGGACCTTCGTCATCGCGTTGCGCGCATGATGTAGAGCCTCGGGGCCACCCCCGGAGGACCCCGGTAGACCGTCATTCGAGGTCGGGCAGCCCCAGGTCGAGGTTCGAGTGCCGGATGCCGCCGTCGACGGCGATCACGCGGCCGGTCACGTACGAGGCCGCGTCCGAAGCCAGGAATACCGCGGCCGCGGAGATGTCCTCGACCGAGCCGAGGCGGCCGAGCGGCGTGCGCGCGACCATCTTCGCCTCGAGATCCGCGTTGAGTACCCCGCGAAGCGCCGATGTCTCGGTTGCACCCGGCGCGACGCAGTTGACCCGGATCTTCGGTGCCAGGTCGTTGGCGAGGTTCGCGGTCATGTGGATCAGCGCCGCCTTGGCCGTACCGTAGGCGACAAAGCCGCGGTCGTGGAATTGGCCCGCCGCCGACGCGATGTTGATGATGTTGCCGCCGCCGTCCTTCAACATGAGCGGCACGGCGAGTTGCGTCAGGTTGAAGGCGGTGGTGACGTTCCACTGGAAGGTTCCGTTGAAGGCCTTTTCGCTCAAGTCGAGGAAGGGTCCGGGCGGACTCCCTCCGGCGTTATTCACCACGATGTCGATGCGTCCGAAGGCATCCCCGGCCCGGCCCACCAGCGCCTGCATGCCCTCGCGTTCGCTCAGGTCTGCGGTCACGACCTCGGCGCGCCGCCCCTGGGCTGCGACGTCTTTGGCCACCTCGGCGAGTTGCGACTCGGTGCGCGCGCCGATCACTACGTCCGCACCCACCTCGGCGAAGGCCCGGGCGATGCCGGCACCGATGCCGCGCCCCGCCCCGCTGATCAGCGCCACTTTTCCATCCAAGCGGAATCTGTCGAGAATCATCCGGGTTTCTCCTCGTTGGGGGATTTTCCGCGCATCACGTCGGGGCCGAGCGTCGGCTCGATGAACGGTCCAAAATCGGGTCCGCGCCGCAGGTGGTGCCCACCGTCGACGTCGATGCAGGTCCCGGTAATCCAGCGCGACTCGGGACCGATCAAAAAACGCGCCAGGTCGCCCACGTTCTCTGGTTGCCCCACGTCGGCGAGCGGTGTGTTCTCGACGTAGCTCCGGTAGGTCGCGCTGTCGCGCGGGATGCCTTCCATGATCTCGGTCGCGATGAAGCCCGGCGCGATGGCGTTGAAGCGGATCTTGCTCGGCCCGAACTCGTCGGCCGCGTTGCGCATCATCGCCTCGATGCCCGCCTTGCCGGCGCAGTAGGCACCGAAGTAGGGGTGCGTCACGTGCCCGGCAATCGACGACATGCCGACGAAGGAGCCGCCGCCGGCGTCGACCATGTGGGGGACCGTGTGCTTGATGCAGAGCATGGTTCCGAGCACGTTGAGATGCAGGACACGCAGGAATTCGGTCGTGTCCTGGACCTGGTAGGGTCCCAGCCCTCCGCCGCCCCCCGCATTGGCCACGCAGCCGTCGAGGCCACCCGTGGGTTCGAGCGCCTTCGCCACGGCCGCCTGTACCTGATCTTCCTCGGTGACGTCGGCCACGACGATCTGCACGCTGCCGCCGCAGCCGGCACGCTCTTCGATGCGCTTGGCGGCGTCCTCGAGCTTCGACTCCGTGCGGCCGCAGATCGTTACGGCCGCACCGTCCGCTGCGAGGGCCGCCGCGCAGGCGCGTCCGATTCCCGTGCCGCCGCCCGTCACCAGAACGGCGGTTCCCTCGAGGCCGCCCGACGGGCGTGTGGACTCCGGCATGGCAGGCTCTCCTTCGCGATGGGTGAGGGGCGGTTCTACCCGCCCATCTGCCGTGGTGCAAGTTCCGGGTGCCGCAGCCGGACGCTTGCGACGCCCGTCGCGCTCGTCTACGCCCTTGCGCGTGAGCGCCCGTCGCGCTCGTCTACGCCCTTGCGCGTGAGCGCCCGTCGCGCTCGTCTACGCCCTT
>PBYF01000061.1 GCA_002729515.1 Deltaproteobacteria bacterium | reverse complement strand
TGGATCGAGCTGTCCGATGAGAAGACCCGCAAGGAAGACAACGAGTGTTCTTTTCAAGTTGAGCCCTCCGGTGCACTAGGGAGACGGACGGATGCCGCGCTGGCTAACGGATCGGCGTTAACCGGCGTGGAATAGCGCCGCCGGACTCTGCCGAGCCTGAAAAAGTTGATGCCAGAACGGTACAACGGTCATTTGAACCGCGCTATTCCACGTCCGCGTTCAACGCCTTGTTAGCCGGCGCGCGATTCGGCGGCGCATATACTCTCGCAAGTGGACCTATGGATCTGGATTCTGCTGGTTTCGGCCGCGGCAGCTGGGCTGCTGTGGTGGCTCTCGCGCCCTGTGCGTCTTGTCAGCGTTCCGTGGGCGGATGCTCGCGAACTCGTGGCGAGTGCCTTTCACGAGATGAGGGCTGGTGCGTGGGTCGAGGTGGCGCCTCGGGGTAGCCAGCCACTGGTGCGACTTGAGAGAAGGCGTGGGTGGCGGAAGCACCT
This sequence comes from Deltaproteobacteria bacterium, assembly GCA_002729515.1. GTDB lineage: Bacteria > Myxococcota_A > UBA9160 > UBA9160 > SMWR01. Next base: position 12,780 of record PBYF01000061.1, on the reverse strand, counting down.
GTTGTTCGACGCGAAGATGATAAACAACGCTGATGTTTTAGAGGAGTTCTGCAGTTCGCGCGGGCTTCGCCACTGGGGGAAGGGACCCAGGACGATTCGGATACGGGTCCCGAGACGAGATGCTGTGCAGGTCGCGATGGATCTTATGGAGGCAGTCTTGGCCGACCGTGGGATAGCTCCGGGCGCGGCGGTTGACCTGAACGGATGGGGGAGGACGAGCCCGCAAGCGATGCGGACAATCTACGAGACATTGGCGCGCGACACGCCGATTCGCAGTGGCGGGAACTTGTACCGGAGAAAGCTGTCCGAACTCGACGACAGACTTGAGCGCGGTGATGACTAGCTGCGCTCGCGCCGCCTAACGGATCGGCGTTCAGCGGCTGGCAACAGCGCTGACCGGCCCCGACCCTGCCCCAGAAGTATGCCGCCAGACGGCACCCAAGGCCAATTGAACCGAGCTGTTGACAGTCCGGTTCAACGCCTTGTTGGGCGGCGGCTAGCTACTGCCTTCGCCCGGTGGCCATACAAATGTGCCACCCAGTGACGTGTTGGCCTTGCCCGCCAAGTCGGTGTCAAAGAGCCCTCGCCGTAGGACTTCCGACCAGAGCTTGGCGCCACCGTCCGCTTCCGTGGGAACGACGAAGCTCTCGGGCCGCAAAGATGTGAAGAAATAGACGCCGTCGGAGCGGTAAAGGTCTTCGGCTTGGAACGCGATTCGTTCGATTGATGACCACGTGAACTCGGCCGACCACGGCTCGCGACCTGGGGGCGAGACGTCTAAGTAGACCGACGTGTCGTCGAATGTGACGTGGAACCACTCGTCGAGAGGACCCGGCTTGAGTCGAGCGCGGAATCTACGGAAGCGATCGAGTAACCCGGCCACGTGCCGCCGGCCAACTAGTTAGTAACTGGAACTCTGATGTTCATCTACCGTCGTAACCCAGGGGGGGCGGGTTGGCAACGGCCCGAAAGGACACCGGAATCCCACCTGCACGTGCAGACGCTCGGATATTGAATATAGCGGCGCGTTCGGGTGCTGATACGTCGTCTGGGGCTGTTTGAGCAGTGCGGTTTTGGCCCTATCCTGTGGGCGGTCCCGGAAGTTCACCCCGTGGGGCGCTGGCTCTTGTTGGCGCGTGGGGTGTGTGGATGTCACCGCAAGCTTCGGGCAATTCGATTCGGGGCCAGCTTCGGCGCGTGATCCGGACGCGTCACTACAGTCGTCGAACTGAACAGGCCTATGTCTACTGGGCGGAGCGCTTCGTGGCGTTCCACCGCGGAAGACACCCGGCGCGCATGGGCGGCCCGGAGGTGGTGGCATTTCTGGGCCACCTGGCCGAACGGAAGCACGTCGCGGCCTCGACGCAGAACCAGGCGCTCAATGCGCTGGTCTTCCTGTACCGGGAGGTGCTCGAGGCGCCCTTGGAAGGGCTCGGTCCGATCGTGCGTGCGCGCCGTCCCCGTCGACTGCCGGTGGTGCTCACGGAACAGGAGGTTCGAGCACTACTAGGAGCCATGTCCGGCGTGCCCGGTGTCGTGGCGGCGCTGCTCTACGGCTCGGGGCTGCGGCTGCTCGAAGCGCTTCGCCTGCGGGTGAAGGACATTGATTTCGATCGCGGCGAAATCGTGGTCCGGGAAGGAAAGGGCCGGCGGGACCGGGGGACGGTGCTCCCGCATAGCCTTCGCGATGCTTTGCTGCACCAGCTCGGGGTTGCTCGTGCGTACCACTGCACCGATCTGGCGCAGAGTTTCGGCGAGGTGTTCCTGCCCGGCGCGCTCGACCGGAAGTACCCCGCCGCTCCGAAGGAGTGGCACTGGCAGTACGTGTTTCCCGCGCAGCGCCGCTCGGTGGACCAGCGCTCGGGGGGCGAGCGTCGCCATCACCTGCACGAAAGTACGGTGCAGCGCGCGGTCAAGGCGGCCGTGCGCCGTGCGGGAATTGCCAAGAACGCCAGCTGTCACTCGCTGCGGCACAGCTTTGCCACGCACCTGCTGGAACGCGGCCAGGATATCCGCACCGTGCAGGAACTCCTGGGCCATCGAAGCGTCGCCACGACGATGGTGTACACCCACGTCCTGAACCGCGGGGGCCTGGGCGTGGCGAGTCCGCTCGACGGCTCCTGAGGAGCGGGCACCGGAGGTCTTTTTCGGCTGGCGAATCGGACCCTGCTCGGTGGGGTATGATCGCCCGATCATGAGCAACCTCAGCTGGCAGATCGGAAACGTTCGTGTCACCCGGGTCGAGGAGAGCTGCAGCACCTTCCCGTACATCGGGCTCTTCCCCAACGTGTCCGAGGAGGACTGGCGGGGCCACCTCGACTGGCTCCAGCCGGGCTTCGCGGACGCGGAAGGCAACCTGGTACTTTCGGTGCACGGGCTCGTCGTCGAATCCCAGGGCCGCACGATTCTGGTCGATACGTGCATGGGGCCGCACCAGGTGGAGGGCATCCCCTCCCCGGAGCACTCGCCCTTCCTCGAGAACCTAGAAGCGGCGGGTTTTCCCCTGGATTCGATCGATGTCGTGTTGTGCACCCATATGCACTTCGACCACGTGGGCTGGAACACGCGCGAAGTGGACGGCCGCTGGGTGCCGACGTTTCCACGCGCTCGCTACCTGTTCGCGCGCGTCGAGTGGGAGCACTGGAGCCGGGAAAAGGAACTCGGTTTCGCGGCGACGTTGAACGAATCCGTGCGCCCGCTGATCGACGCAGACCAGGCCGACCTGGTGGAGAGCGATCACAAGCTCACGGACGAGGTTTGGCTCGAGGCGACGCCGGGGCACACGCCGGGGCACGTCGCCGTGCGCATGGCTTCCGACGGCGCCGCGGCGATGATTACCGGCGACTTGACGCACCACCCGGTGCAGTGGGCCGAGCCCCAGTGGGGCATGCTCGCCGATTCGGATTCGGCGCAGGCGGTGGCGACGCGCCGGCGCCTGATCGACGCTCACGCCGACGGCGGTCTCCTGGTGATCGGTACTCACTACGCGCCGCCCACGGCCGGCGAGATCGTCTCCCACGAGGGCGGCTGGCGCTTCCGGGCGCGGTAGCACGCTGCTGCTCACGACGCGTGGCGCGCGCAGCGGGAAGCAGCGCTTGCGTTCGTGCACGCCGGGGGCGACCTGGCCGTGATTGCCTCGAAGGGCGGCGCCCCGCGCCACCCGGGCTGGTACCAGAACCTCGTTGCGGATCCGTGCGTCTGCCTGCAATGCCGCGGCGGTGCGGGGGAGTGCGTCGCCCGCGAGGCGAAGGGCGAAGAGCGCGAGCGCCTGTTTGCGAAGGCGAAATTGCTCTACTCCACCTATGCGGCGCACGAGCTGCGCGATTCGGGTACTCGTGTTGTCGCGGCCCGATTCCGTTTGAGGAGATTCCGATGGAACTCGTGATGACCTACGACATGCGTGCGCCGGATTTTGGAGCGCCGGCGCGCGAATTGTACGCGGCCGCGCTCGACCACGTGCAGTGGGCGGACGCGTTGGGTTTCGACAGCGTGGGGCTCGGCGAGCACCACAGTTCTCCCGATGGCTACAACCCGTCGCCGCTGCCGCTGGCGTGTGCCATGGGCGGACGCACGCGGAATATCCGCCTGCGCACGTCTGTGCTGCTGGCTCCGCTCTACGATCCGATCAAGCTGGCCGAAGACGCAGCGGTGGCGCAGCTGGCCACGGGCGGGCGTCTTCTTCTCGGTATCGGTGGGGGCTATCGCCCGGCGGAATTCGAGATGTTCGGGTGCCGCCTCGAAGACCGCTGGCGTGAAATCGGCGAGACGATCGAGCTGCTGCGTCTCGCCTGGACGGGCGAGCCCTTCGAGTGGCGGGGGCGCCGCTGCCACGTCACGCCGAAGCCGGAACCGGCGCCTCCTATCTTGTTGGGGGGCGGCACTCCGGCCGCCGCGCGCCGCGCCGCGCACATCGCCGACGGCTGGTTTCCACCGCTCGATCCGCGGCTCTGGCAGCCCTACCGCGACGAGTGCCTGGCGCTCGGCAAGCCCGATCCGGGGGCGTACCCGCGCCAGGGCCCGATCTTCTTGTGGGTTTCGAAAGCACCCGATAAAGACTGGGAGCGCGTCGTGCCGCACGTCCTGCACCAGCTGCGCTCCTACAGCGAGTGGACGGTCGAGGCCTACGGAAAACCCGCGGGCCCCTACGCGGTGGATATCACCGAAGAAACCGTGCGCAGCAGCAATGCCTACCAGGTGCTCACGCCCGAAGAGGTGCTCGCGCTGGCCGAAACACTGGGCGACGAAAGCGTGCTCTACCTGAGCCCGCTCCTCGCAGGTATCGACCCGCGCCTGGCCAGCGGAATGCTCGATCTCTACGAGCGCGAGGTGCACCCGCACCTGCGCCGGGGCGTCAGCCCGCGGCCTCCCGCCGCTTGACGGTTTCGATCACTACCCCATAAAGAATTGGCGGCACGATCAGCCAGGGCAGCTGCCCCTGGAGCGTGATGGTGCGCCCCGCGTAACGGAAGAGCGTCGGGTTGAGCCAGGGTCCGGTCGGGGCGAAGGGCGCCCAGGAAAGCGGTTTTCCCTCGGCGAGCTGGTCGTGGTAGAGGAACATCTCGACAAAGAGGTTCTGCGCGATGCACCAGCCGAGCAGAACCGCGAAGGCTCCCCAGTGCCAGCGCCGGAAGATTTCGGAGCGGCGGCCGCAGGCCCACCACGCCAGCAGCAGTCCGCCCAGGCACACGGTCCCCGCGTCCGCGAGCGAGTTGAGCAGCCAGTTGATCTGCATGGGGAGCATCGTGTTCAGCACGTCGGCGCGCCGCAGGTCGACGGGGTCGCCCGCGACCCAGCCGTAGCTGAACCAGAGTTCCCAGCCGAGGGCGCAGGCGAGAAAGCTCCCGATGTAGACCGGGGTGACCCACGCGGGAAGCCGGCCTTTTGCGCGCAGTACGGGAACCAGCACGAGCGGCGCGATCGCGCTGACGTAGACCACGACGATGACCCGCAGCTGCTCCAGCGTGGCGTCGGCCATGGCTCAGCGGCCAGCGGTGCCGATGGCCCGTGCCGCCTCGAAGCCCTCGTGGATCGCGCCTTCGATGTAGCCGACGCCCGTCGCGTCGCCGATGACCTCGACCGGGATCCCCGCCGTGCGCAGCGCCGCAACGGGCTCCGGGTTTTCCAGCAGACCCGTGGCGACGACGACGGCGTCCGCCGTTACCTGGCCGGCGTGAAGGGCTTCGCCTGCTTGGGTCTCGTAGTGCACCGCGTCGGGGGTGACCTCGAGGACCCGCGCGTTTGCGACCAGTTCCGCGCCGTGTTCGCGCAATTCGTGCAGCACGCGCCAGCGGCGCGGATGCGCCATTTCGGTGGCGAATCGGGCGCCCTCCTCCAGCACGGTGACCTGGCGCCCGCGCTCGATGAAGAATTCCGCGAGTTCGCAGCCCACGAGCCCGCCGCCGATGACGACGATGCGTTTTCCCAGCGGCATATAGGCCCGCGAGGCTTCCCGCAGCCGCCCGGGATGGCTCGTGATGCCCGCTGCGCGCCCGGCACCTACGGCGAGGCGCCCGACGAGTGAAAGTTTGGCACCCGCGGCCGTGCCCCCCTTGCCGGTGAGGAGTTCGCGCAGGTCGTCGCCGTCGAAGACGTGGTCGAGGTGCGCACCCGGGAACTCCGGGCGCGCGCGCCGCGCACCGACCGCCACCAGCACGAGGTCCGGCGCGATTTCGCGCACCCGTTCGGGGTTCATCTCGGTGCCCAGGCGCAGGTCGATGTCGAGTGCCCGCACCTGGCGTTCGAGCCAGCGCAGCAGACGCTCGTTGGGTTCGTACACGAGCGAAGCGAAGCGCAGCGTTCCGCCGAGCTGGGGGCTCTTCTCGCACAGGACGACCCGGTGTCCGCGCAATGCAGCGATGCGCGCCGCCTCCATGCCGGCGGGACCGCCGCCCACGACCAGCACCTTCTTGCGGTCTTCGGCCGGCGTGTCTTCGACCCGCGCCAGCTCGCTTTCGTGGGCCGTCACCGGATTCACCGCACAACGCACCGTGCGGTCGAAAAAGGCCTGCGCAACGCAGGTGTAACAGTAGATGCAGGGGCGCACGTCGTCCGCGCGCCCCTCGGAGAGCTTGCGGGGCAGATGCGGGTCGGCCAGCAGCTTTCGCGCCATGGCGATGACGTCGGCCTTGCCGTCGCGGATCAGTGCGTCTCCGACTTCCGGTTCGATGCGGCCGACGGCGATCACCGGAACCCCTACGCGGGCCTTGATGCCCGCCGCGTATTCTGCGAAGGCCGCTTCCCGGTGCACGAGGGTTCCCTCGGTGAACGCGATGCCCGACGTAGAGTCCTGGTACGCACTCACGTCGATCGCGTCGGCACCGGCTTCGACGGCCAGTTCGGCGGTGCGTTGCGCGTCTTCGAAAGTGATTCCGTTCGGCGTGCGGAACTCCTTCGCGTCGATACGAGCCCAGACGGTGAAATCGTCGCCCGCGCGCTGCTTGCAGGAGCGCAGCACTTCCTGGAGCAGCCGAGCGCGGTTTTCGATGGGTCCGCCGTAGTCGTCTTCGCGGTGGTTCCAGCAGGGGGAGAGAAACTCCGAGAGCAGATAGCCGTGGGCGGCGTGGATTTCTACGGCGTCGAAGCCCGCGCGCCGCGCCCGTTCGGCAGCGGCGCCGAAGTCGAAGGCGATCTGCTCGAGGTCCAGCTGCGTCGCGGCACGGATCTTGGGCTGTTCGCCGCCGACGGCGGCCATGAGCATTGCGAGTTCTTCCCGAGTGAGGTCGCGAGCCATGTCCATCGCGCCGTGCCACTGCGGCTCGGAGGGCATCAGCACGTCGCGCCCTTCCTTGATGTCGAGCCGCGAAACCTTGCCGTGGTGCACGAGCTGAAGCGCGATTTTTGCGCCGTGCGCGTGCACCCGCTCGGTCAGCTCCCGCAGGCCCGGCAGGTAGGCATCGTCCGAAATCGCCAGCTGCCGCTTTGCGTTCGCTCCGCGCGGGTAGGCCATGGCGCAGACTTCGGTGACGATGAGACCCACGCCACCGCGGGCCCGTTCTTCGTAATAGGCGATGAGGGGTTCCCGGGCGTGTCCGTCGGGATCGACGATCTCGACGCCCATGGCCGACATGGCGATCCGGTTCCGCAGTTCGACACTGCCGATGCGTCCGGGAGAAAGCAGGTGGTCGAGCATGGCAAGGCGCTCAGCGGTAGCGCGGAATGATTTTTTTGCCGAGGTTTCGGAGTGTTTCCACCGCCGCCCGGGGGTGGTGCTCCCCGGGCCAGACCTTGTCGAAGCCCACCTCCTCGGCGAGTGCAGCCTGCTCGACGCACTCGTGCACGATCTGGAATTCACCCCTGCGCGAGGTGTCGGCGATCTGGGCCCCGAAGCTCATGGAAGATTTCATGGGAAACTCCTTCAACCGGCACCCCCCGGGATGCTCGACGCGTGGCATTATAAGCGGCTCGAGACGTCCCTGGAGAACGCCGATGACCCGCCCGATCGACGCCTGTGCCCGGTGGCTGCGACCGATGATCCACGAGGGAACGACCCAGGACGCGCCCCGATCCCGGACCGCGGCGCTTTCGGCGGAAAGCGAAGAGCGAATTCTGCAACGGAACGCCGAGCGCTGCCGGGCTCTCGGGTCGTGAGTCGGGAGGGCAGCGTGTCGGTTTCCTTGGATCTTCGCGATCGCCGGATGCTCGTGGTGGGAGCGTCCTCGGGAGTCGGTCGCGCCGTCGGCATCATGGCTGCCGCAGCCGGCGCCCGCGTCGCGTTCGCAGCGCGCCGCAAGGAGCGTCTCGACGAGGCCGTGGCCGAAGCCGCTTCCGGTGCGATCGCGGTGCCCTGCGACGTGCGCAGCGCGGCGGACTGCACGCGCACCGTGGCCCGGACGGTCGAGGCCTTTGGCGGACTCGACGCCCTGGTCTACGTCACCGGGATGTCGCCGCTCGGGATGCTCACCGAGTCCAGCCAGGAGAGCTGGCGCGAGGTTCTCGACACGAATCTGGTGGGCGCGTCGCTCCTGACGGCGGAGGCCGTGCCGCACCTGCGTGAGAGCCGGGGACGCGCCCTCTACGTCTCTTCCTATTCGGTGCGCGAGTGCATGCCCGGCCTCACGCTCTACCGCGTTTCGAAGGTCGCGCTCGACGCGATGATCGAAGGCTGGCGCATGGAGCACCCGGACCTCGACTTCACGCGGTGCGTACTCGGCAACACCCAGGGCACCGAGTTTGCGCAGGCCTGGGGCCTCGAGCGCACCATCGAGATCACGAAGATCTGGCTGGAACGCGGGGTCTTCCCCGCGCCGACGGTGATGCCGCTCGAATTGGCCGCCGAGGCGATCTTGTCCGTGCTCGCCGTGCGCGGCTACGTAGATGACCTGGCGATCATGCCGCGGCTGCGCGACCTGCCGGCCGAGGTTCAAGCGGTGGACGCTCCGGTGCCCGGCGAGAAAGGCACGGGCGATGCATGACCGGGGACCGTGTAACTGAGCGGGTGTGCTGGAGCGCCAGCGGAGGCAAAGCGCCATGGACTACATCGAAATCGACGACGCGATCGGGCGCGACGGGCTCCGCCTCGTCCTGACCGCCGGGGTTCCCGGACCCTGGAGCGAGTCGGCCAAGGGGATCTTGAAGGTGAAGAAGATCCCCTACCTTCCGGTGCGCCAGAACGCCGGCCAGCACGACGAAACCCTCCTCGCGTGGACGCGGCAAACGAGCGCGCCCGCAGCCATGTACCGGGAAGAACGCCCCCGCAGCGGCTGGGCCGAAATCCTGTTCCTCGCGGAGCGCCTGGAGCCGCAGCCGGCCCTGCTGCCGGCGGACCCCCGCGAGCGGGCCCTGGCGCTGGGGCTCGCCCACGAGATCTGCGGCGAGCACGGCTTCGGCTGGACCCGCCGTCTGGCGCTGATGAAGGATGCGCCGATCGATTCCAACACGATGCCGTGGAAGTTTGGATGTGAAGACCGCGCATCCGTGGCCGCTGCCGAAGCGCGTGCCACCGAGATTCTCGATCTACTGGCCGCTCAGTTGCGCCGCCAGCGCGAAGCGGGACGCCGCTTTTTCGTGGGGGAGAGTCTTTCTGCGGTGGATATCTACTGGGCGTGCTTTTCGAATCTCGTGGTGCCGCTCCCCCACGAGCAGAGCCCGATGCCGGACATGATCCGGGCCGCCTACGGCTCGTGGAAGGACGCGCCGGTCGATGCGTCCCTGATCGAGCACCGCGACGAGGTCTTCGAGGAATACCTCGGCCTGCCCCAGGATTTCTGAGCCCGGAGCCGCGCGCGATCCCGGTCTCGATTCCTTCTGGGCGCACACGCTCGCCGAGTGCGGCGTTGCGGCTGGGCGAGCCGTTGCCGTCGACGAGAGTCGTACCCCGGATCAGGGTGTCGAGCACGCCGCTCGGCATAGTAGAGTGAAGCGCTCCCAGGAGGATCTGCGATGGATCTCGGTCTCGGCGGCAAGACGGCGGTCATTACCGGCGCCAGCGGTGGTATCGGGCGCGGGCTCGTGCACGAATTCGTCGCCGAGGGCGTGAACGTCGTGCTGGCCAGCCGCGACGAAGCCCAGTGCAAGGAGGTGGCCGCGTCGGCTCCTGGTCCGGGCGCGACACTCGTGGTGGCCACGGACGTTACCGACCGGGCCTCGGTCGAAGCGATGGCCGGCCGGGCGAATACGGAATTCGGTGCGGTCGAAGTGCTCGTGAACAACGCGGGCGGCGTTGCCTACCCGCGGCCTTTCCTGGACAAGCCCCAGGAAGAACTCGAATGGGAACTGGACCTCAACATCTGGGGCGTCGTGAACTGCACCCGGGTCTTCGGCGCCGCCATGGTCGAGCGCGGCGAGGGCAGTATCGTGAACATCACGTCGAATTCCGCGCTGGTGGGCGAGGCCGGCGTGCAGGTCGCCCACTACGGCGGCACCAAGGGTTACGTCATGGCCTTCAGCAAGGCGCTCGCCACCGAGTGGGGCGAGACCGGCGTGCGCATCAACTGTGTGGCCCCGGGCTGGATCGTTCCCTGGGAAGAGAGCCACGTCGGGAAAGGCAGCTTCTGGCGCAAGTACGGCTACGAGTTCTTCGGCACACCCGAGCAGATGAAGGAAGCCGTCGAGAGCGGCGGCGAACTCTTCAACGTGGGCAACCAGCCCATCAAGCGCATCGGGCGGCCCGAGGACATCGCCAAGGCGGCGCTCTTCTTCGCCTCGGACGCTTCCCGGCACCAGACCGGTCAGCTGGTCTCGGTAAGCGGCGGGTCCTACATGTTCTGAGCGACGCCGGGGGTCCTCAGCCAGTCCCGCCCTTCGACCAGAACGCCTCGTCCGGCTCGTAGGGCTCGTAGGTCTTGGCGACGATCTCCGGATCGACGTCGAAGACGACCTTCTGCGGGCCGATCGCGTCCTGCATCATGCAGTCGGGCATGACGTCGTCCTCGCGCTTGAAGCCCGCGCGGCGGTTGAATTCCCACTCGTCTTCGAGGCACTGCCAGCCCATCGCGAAGATGGCCTTGCGCGTGCACTCCTCGCCGAAGAAAGCCGAGTACAGCGTGCGCACCTGGTCCAGGTTCAGCATCAGGAACATGCAGAAGCCCGACGAATCGATCGCCGCGTTGATGACCTGGTTGTCCCGCGAGGCCGCCGGCATGTCTTCGGGTGCGAGCCCCGGGTTCACCACGAGCCCGGCCGTGTGGTCGGCGCCCTGGGGACTCGTGAGGTAGGTGACGCCCGTCGCCTTGAGCGGCCGCGGATCCCAGGCGGGAATCGCCTGGCCCCGCACGGTCGGAACCCGGTGGTGCTTCTGGCGCTTGCCGGTGGCGACGGCCCCGTTCCCGATGGTCCGGCCGACGTCGCTCCCCTCGGCGATCTCGCGCATCAGGTGCTTTGCCCCCTCCGCATCGCCGAACTCCATGGCTCCGGAGTCCATGTAGACACCGATCGCCGCACCGGTCTCGATGGTGTCGAGCCCGATGTCGTCGCACAGGCGATCGAGGTCGGCGACGTCCTCCCAGCTCGCGAGCCCGCAGTTCGAGCCGAGCAACGTGAGCGTCTCGAACTCGAGTGCGGACGTCTTGTAATTGCCGTCCTCGTCGTGCACGACGTTGCTGCACTTCACGATGCAACCCGTCTGGCAGTTGTGCATTCCGCCACCGCGCGTCTCGAAGCTCTCGATGATCCGGTGGCCGTCGAGCGTCTCGGCGTCGGGCGACTGCCCCTCGATGCGGTTCTTGTAGGGGAAGGTGTTGAGGATCTGGGCCATTCCCACGGAGGTGCTCGTGCCGTGCTGCATCGGCCGCGGGCCCTCCAGGTAGGCCTTGGAGGTCGTCCTGGTCGCCGCTATGAACGCCTCGCGGTCGGCCGGCGCGCGCGCGGGCTTCTTCGCCGCGTCCACGGACACGTACTTCAGGCACTTGCTCCCCATCACCGCGCCGAGCCCGCCCCGCCCCGCGTGGCGCACGGGGTGGCGCTCCTTTTCCTGGTCGGTGCACGCCACCGAAGCGCCCAAGAGCTCGAGTTCGCCGGCGGGGCCAATCGAGATGAACGAAGCCGTCGCGCTGTAGGTCTTCGCCAGCTCGCCGATCAGTGCGTAGTTCCACAAGCCCTTGTACTCGGTCGCGTCCTTGAGCGTGGCGCCTTCCTCGGTGACGTCGAGCGCCCAGCGCTTGTCGCGGTCGCCGGGCTGGCCCTTTACGATGATGGCCCGGTAGCCGAGCTTCATCAGGTCCTGGCCCGGGTTGCCCCCGGCGTTGGCTTCCTTGATGCCGCCGGTCAGCGGGCTCTTTCCCCCGATCGAGATGCGCCCGGAAGTGGGCGCCGAGGTGCCGGCGAGCGCACCCGGTGCCACGACCAGCACGTTGTCCGGGCCGAGGGGGTCGCAGGTGGCGTCGCACTCGGCGAGGAGGATCTTGGCCGAGAGGGCGCGGCCGCCGAGCAGGTGCCATTCTTCGGGGAAGGGGTCGATCGAAACGCTCTGGTCGGTCATGTCGACCCGGATGATGCGGCCTTCGCTCATGGGGAATCCTCCTGGTTGCGCGCTTCAGCGCGTGCGAATCACCTGTCCTGTTCGGGCTTCCGTCAGCTCGTCCCGGTCGACGCTGACGGTACCGTTCACGATCACTTTTTCGATGCCCTGCGCGCGGGTCACGAGCCGGGATCCTCCGCCGGGGGGATCGCTCTCGAAGAGCCGGAAGTCCATCGGCGTGGGCCGCCCGCCGCGCCCACGGCGCAGAAGCGCACCGCCGAGTGCCCGGCCAGGCCGCCGGCGTTCGGGGCCGGCTCGATCGCGTCGCGCAGGATCGTATAGCCCTGGGCCCGGATTTCTTCCAGCCGCTTTCCGATCGTGTCCATGGCGCCGGTCATTCTATCACCGGTCGGGGACGCTTTGCGTGGCGGCCCGTCCCTGCTCGGCCGTGGGCTGGGCCCGGGCGAGTTCGAGGTTCAAGACCTCGGGGGCAAGCAGCGGGTCTGTGCCGATCTCGTCGAGGCCGGCGAAGCCCACGGCACCCTCGCCGGGCAGCAGCCGCTTCGCGGTGCACTCGGTCATGGGGTCTCCCTCGGGCTCGGGCCGGAAGCCGCAGGTCTGGAGCACCGGAATGCGATCGCCGGGAATTTCCCGCAGTACGTCGACGGCCGGGTTCCCGGGTTGGCGTTTCCAGCGCCGGGTGTCGAGCAGGATACCCGCGTTGTCTCGTTCCGCCTCGTTCACGATGGGCCAGGCCGTTGCGAGATCGGGGATTCTCGTCCATGGCAGGAACTCGATGCTGGGTCGCAAGCCGCGTCTGGAGGCGGTGTTACCCACCGCGCGGTAGCGCGCGCTGAAGGCGCTGCAAGCCGCGTCTGGAGGCGGTG
>PBYF01000060.1 GCA_002729515.1 Deltaproteobacteria bacterium | reverse complement strand
GGCGCTGGTCCGGCTTTGGTACTGGTCCGACTCCGGCGCTAGTCCAGCTTCGGCACTGGTCCGACTCCGGCGCTGGTCCGGCTTTGGTACTGGTCCGACTCCGGCGCTAGTCCGGCTTTGGTACTGGTCCGGCTTCGGCGCTGGTCCGGCTTCGGCACTGGTCCGACTCCGGCGCTGGTCCGGCTTTGGCACTAGTCCGGCTTCGGCGCAAAAACAGTGCGGCGGGCTTCGAAGCAGCCGTCTTCGAGGGCCGCGTCTTCCACCAGAGCGTGGGACCTGCAGCGCACGGCGGCGAGCACGTCGGGCAGACCGGGTGCCAACCGCGCGAGGGTCGCGGCGTTTCCGGCAATCTCCGCGGTCTCGATCTCGCGGCCCATGCCCACCTCGGCGTCGGCCTTGGCCTTCATCACCGAGCGCCAGCATTCGATCGCGACGTCCAGGCTGCCGGGGTCGTCGGGCTGGGCGATGCCCTCGAAGTCCGCGGCGCCGGGCCACGAGGCGACGTGGATGCTCGGCTCGCCAGCCTCGGCGGCGTAGGCCCAGTTCCAGACTTCTTCGGTGATGTACGGCAGTACCGGTGCAAAGAGCCGGAGCAGGACCGAGAGGCCCAGGCGCAGCGCCGCCACCGCCGAGGCGGCGCCCTCGGGGTCGTCCGGGCTGCGTGCGCGGGTCTTGAGCAATTCGAGCGTGGTGTCGGTGAAGCGTGTCCAGAAAAAAGTCTCGGTCTCCTGGAGCGCCTTCCCGAACTCGTAGCGCTCGAGGTCGGCCGTGGCTCGCGCGACCCGCTCCGCCAGCTCGGCGACGAAGGCACGGTCCACCTCCCGCAACACCGGTCCCACCTCGGCCTGCTGGGACAGCACGAACTTGCTGGCGTTGAAGACCTTCGTGACGAGGCGCTTGCCGATCTTCAAGACCTTGTCGTCGAACGCGGTGTCCACGCCGAGCCGTGCACTGGCCGCCCAGTAGCGCGCCGCGTCTGAGCTGTGCTTCTCGAGCAGGTGGGTCGGCGTCACCACGTTTCCGATGCTCTTCGACATCTTCTTGCGATCCGGGTCGAGGACCCAGCCCGAGATCAGCACGTTGTGCCAGGGCACCGTGTCCTCGTGGAGCAGCGCCTTGGCGATGGTGTAGAAGGCCCAGGTGCGGATGATCTCGTGGGCCTGCGGCCGCACGTCGCCGGGAAAGAGCCGCGCGTGGCGGTCGGTGTCGAGCAACCAGCCCGAGCCGATCTGCGGGGTCAGCGAGCTCGTGAACCAGGTGTCGAAGATGTCGGGCTCGCCGACGAAGCCACCGGGCTCGCCGCGCTGCGCCTCGGAGTAGCCCTCGGGCACGTCCGTCATCGGATCCACCGGGAGCCGCTCCGGCGGGGCCGTGATCGCGCGCCCGTAGTCGGGCTCTCCCGCGTCGTCGAGGGGGTACCACACGGGAATCGGAACGCCGAAATAACGCTGGCGACTGATGCACCAGTCGAGGCTCAGGTTCTCGGTCCAGTCGCGGAAACGGTGCTCCATGTGCGCCGGGTGCCAACCGATCTCGGCGCCCTTCGCCAGCAGCTGCTCCTTCTTGTCGAGCAGCCGCACGAACCACTGTCGCGTCGGCAGGAACTCGAGCGGGCTCTCGCCCTTCTCGTAGAAACGGACCGCGTGCTCGACGGGCCGGGGCTCTCCGCGCAGCGGCGCCCCGTTTCCGGTGGCGCTGCCCTCCGCTTCGGACAGTAGTTCTACGATGCGCCGTCGCGCCTTGGGGACCGGCAGGCCCGCCAGCTCCTCGTAGTAGCGGTTCGCGACCTCCGCGTCGGCGCTCTCGAAGCCCTCGCCACCAAAAGTCACTGGCACGAGGCGTCCATTGCGCCCGACGAGCTGGCGCAGGGCGAGGCCCTCGTCGCGCCACCACTCGACGTCGGTCTGGTCGCCGAAGGTGCAGACCATGAGGATCCCCGTCCCCTTCTCGGGGTCGGCCTTGTCGCTTGGAAAGATCGGCACGGGCACCCGGAAGAGCGGCGTCACCGCGCGCTTGCCGAAAAGGTCCCGGTAGCGGGTGTCGTCGGGGTGCGCCGTCACGCCCACGCAGGCGGGCAGCAACTCGGGACGCGTCGTCGAGATGACAAAGCCCCGGTCGGTACCCTCGACGGCGAACTCCACGTCGTGGTAGGCGCCCGACATTTCCCGGTCTTCGACCTCGGCCTGGGCCACGGCCATCTGGAAGTCGACGTCCCACATGAACGGCGCGTCGCTCTGGTAGACGTGGCCTTTCTGGAAGAGATCGCGGAAAGAGAGCTGCGCGAGCTGCCGGCAACGCGCGTCGATCGTCGCGTACTCGGTCGTCCAATCCACCGAGAGGCCGACCCGCCGCCAGAGCGCGAGGAAGGCCTTCTCGTCTTCCCGCGTCACCCGCTCGCACAGGTCGATGAAGTCCGGCCGCGAGATCACCCGCGGAGATTTCTTGCGGATTTTCGCCGTCGCCGTTTCGAGGGATAGATCCGGGTCCCGGGGCAGCGCGGGGTTGCAGCGCACGTGAAAGAGATTCTGTACCCGACGCTCGGTGGGAACGCCGTTGTCGTCCCAACCCAGCGGGTAGAAGATGTTCTTGCCGCGCATGCGCTGAAAGCGCACCACCACGTCCGCGTGCGTGTAGCTGAAGACGTGGCCCACGTGGAGCTCGCCCGAGACGGTGGGCGGCGGGGTGTCCACGACGAAGGTCTCGTCGCGCGGACGCGCGGGATCCCAGCGGTAGATTCCGCTCTCTTCCCACGCGGCATCCCAGCGGGCTTCGGCGGCGGGCGCGTCGAAGTGCTTGGGCAACGCCGCGAGATCGATGGCTCTGACCCGCGCCATGGGGAATGGGGAGTAGCACAGGACGGGCGCACCCCCACGGGGGTTCCCGGCCGGATCGCTTGCCGCGCCGAGGGCTTCGGGATACCGTCCCGCCTCCCCGGAGGAGCCCATGGCCAAGAAGAGCCAGGTCAACCGAGACCAGCACCGCAAGGCATTGATCGCCAAGCACGCCGAGAAGCGGGCTGAGCTGCGCGCGAAGCTGAAGGACCAGAACACCTCGATCGAGGAGAAGCTCCAGATCCAGGAGGCCTTCGCCAAGCTGCCGCGCAACTCGTGCCCGACTCGTCTCACCCGGCGCTGCTCGATCTCGGGTCGGGCGCGGGGCTACTACCGGAAGTTCGACATCTCGCGCATCGCCCTCCGCGACCTGGCCCTCAAGGGCATGCTGCCGGGCATGCGCAAGTCGAGCTGGTAGGCGGCGCCGGTGAAGCCGGACATCCACCCCGAATACCACAAGGTGCTCTACGTCGATACGGCGACGGGCGACGAGTGGGTCACGCGCTCGACGGTGACGTCGAAAGAGACGCGCGAGGTGGACGGCGAGGAGATTCCGGTGGTGCGCCTCGAGATCTCGTCCTACAGCCACCCGTTCTGGACCGGCAAGCTGCGCGAGCTCGATGCGGACGGAAAGATCGACCGCTTCCGCCGACGCTTCGGCGGCGGCAAGAAGCAGCCCTAGCGGAGCGGGAGACCACCAGGTATGGCGCGCCGTTGCCAACTCACCGGCATCGATCCCATGTTCGGGCACAACGTCTCCCACTCGAACATCAAGACGAACCGCCGTTTCGAGCCGAACATCCAGAAGGCGACGTTTCACAGCAACGCCCTGCGCCGCAAGGTGTCGCTGCGCATCACGACCCGCGCGATCCGCAGCATCTCACGCGTCGGAGGCCTCGACGCCTACCTGCTCCACACCGCGGATGCGAAACTCGCTCCGGAGGGACTGCGCCTCAAGCACCAGGTGAAGAAGGCGCTCGCCGGCAAGCGACGGCCCGCCGCTCCGGCTTCCTAGACCGCAGGATCCGGTGATCCTCGACCGCTTCAAGCTGACCGACCGGATCGCGATCGTAACCGGTGCGGGCAAGGGGATCGGGCGCGGCATCGCCCTGGCTTTCGCCGAGGCCGGCGCCGACGTGGTGTGCGCGGCCCGGACGAGCGACGAGATCGAAGCCACTGCCGACGCCGTACGCGAGCGCGGGCGCCGGGCCCTCGCGGTTCCGACCGACGTGATGAAGAGCGAGGATCTAGAGCGCCTGGTCGATGCCACTCTCGAAGCCTTCGGGAGCCTCGATCTGCTGGTGAACAATGTCGGCGGCACCGGACCGCGGCCAGCACTCGAGACCAGTGAGAGGTACTTCGAGTCCGCCCTGCGGATCAACGTCACCCAGGCGTTTCTACTCACCCGCCTGGCGGTGCCCCGCATGCTGGAGAGCGCCGGCGGTGGCGCCATCGTCAATATCTCCTCCCGCTCGAGCGACATGGTGCAGACGGCGTTCGTCGCCTACGGCGCCGGCAAGGCGGCACTCAACATGATGACCCGCAACCTGGCACCCGAGCTCGCACCCAAGGTGCGCGTCAACGCAATCTCTGTGGGCGGCGTGGCCACCGAGAGTCTCGAGGTGGTGCTCACCAACGAGGCGCTGCGCGAGCAGTTCAATGCGAACACGCCGATGGGCCGACCCGGGACGGTGGAGGACATCGCCGCCTGCGCCGTCTACCTGGCCTCGCCCGCGGCCGCGTGGGTAACGGGCAAGGTCTTCCAGATCGACGGAGGGGCCTCGGCCCCGGCGATCTCGGTCCCCGTGCCGAAGCTCTAGGCGATCGGGCAGAATACCCCGGCCCCGAGGAGGACCGTCATGAGCAAGCCCCCGGACCCCTTCGCCCCCGCGCAACTCGGCCCCGTGACCCTGCGCAACCGCATCGTCAAGGCCGCGACCTTCGAGGGCATGACCGACGACCACGTGGTGAGCGACCGGCTGATCGAATTCCACCGCAGCATGGCCGCCGGCGGCGTCGGCATGACGACGGTCGCCTACTGCGCAACCTCAGAAGACGGCTGCGGCACGCCCAATGAGATGGTCTTGACCGAGGACACCGTCCCCGGACTCGCGCGGCTTGCCGAGGCGGTGCACGCCGAGGGTGCGGCGGTATCGGCCCAGATCGGCCACGCGGGTGCCGTGGCGTCGGCCACCGGCCACAAGGGGATGTCCCCCTCACCGGTCTTCAGCCGGCTCGCCATGGCCCGCACCCGGGGCGTCACCGCCGCCGAGATCGAGCGCATCACGAAGGACTTCGCGGCGGCGGCGCGGCGCGTCGCCGACGGAGGCTTCGACGCGGTCGAAATCCATCTGGGCCACGGCTACCTGTTGAGTGAGTTCCTGAGCCCGAAGCTCAACCGCCGCAGAGACCGGTGGGGCGGTTCGCTCGAAAACCGCGCCCGTTTCCCGCGCCAGGTGGTGCGTGCCGTGCGCGATGCGGTGGGCAATCGGCTCGCCGTAATCGCCAAGCTCAACATGGCAGACGGCGTGCCGGGCGGGCTCTGGCTCGACGAGAGTGTCGAAGTCGCCCGGATGCTCGAGAGCGACGGCACGCTCGACGCGATCGAGCTGAGCGGCGGGAGTTCGCTCGAGAACTCGATGTACCTGTTCCGAGGCGAAGCGCCTCTGAAGGAAATGGCCGACCTGATGCCGGGCCCGGTAAAGCTCGGGCTCGCGCTCTTCGGCCGCTGGATCTTCAGGGAATATCCGTTCGAGGAGGCGTACTTCCTGCGCTACGCGCGCCAGTTCCGCGAAGCTCTCGAGATGCCTCTGGTGCTGCTCGGCGGCATCAACCGGCTCGACACGATCCAGCGGGCCATGGCCGAGGGCTTCGAGTTCGTGGCCATGGGCCGCGCCCTGCTGCGCGAGCCCGACCTGGTGCGGAAGTACGCGGAGGGCAGGGCGACCGACTCGCTCTGCGTCCACTGCAACAAGTGCATCCCGACGATCTACCGGGGCACCCACTGCGTGCTCACGCCCGAGAAGAGCGTGCCCTCCGCCTGAGCAGGCGACCGGGTGTCGCCCGGATGCGACAGGTGCAGCAACGACACTGCTCTCCCGCGCACGGAGAACGCGCCTCCCGTGGCACGCAGCTTGCGATGAGCAAGGGCGGGAGGACCCCGATCCGATGGACGTATTCGAAGACGAGATCCTGGTGCGCCGAGCACCCCACCCGGGGATCGCCGCAGTGCTCTCCGTGGTGCTGCCCGGCCTCGGGCAGGTCTACGCAGGGAACCTGCTGACGGGAGCCCTCTGGTTCCTGTTCACGGGCTTCGCCTACTGGGCGGTGCTGATCCCCGGCTTCCTGGCCCACGGGTTCTGCGTGTGGTGTGCCTACCGAGCGGCGAAGGACTGGCGGGGATACTGATCCCGGACCCGCGCCGCCGGCCCGCCACCCAATCCGTGCGAATTGCGGCTTCGAGTGGCGTGATTGTGCCTAAAATGGTCGCATGCAACTGCCGAAGCACGGAGCGCCGCGAGACGCGATAGCGGCGCGCATCCGCGAGAAGAAGGCCGCCGACGCCGACTGGCGCGGCGGACGCACCTGGAGCCTGATCTACCCGGCGGGTGAGGACGTCGACGCCATGCTGCGCGACGCCAACGACCTCTACCTCTTCGAGAACGCACTGAATCCCTTCCGCTTCCCGAGCCTGCGCGAAATGGAGGTCGACGTGGTCTCCATGACGGGCGGCCTGCTCCACGCGCCCCAGAGCTCAGGCGGCGCCATGACCTCGGGCGGGACCGAAAGCATCATCATGGCAGTGCTTTCGGCGCGGGAGCGCGCCCGGGCGGAGCGCGGCATAGAGCGGCCCGAAATGGTGGTTCCCTTCTCCGCCCACCCGGCCTTCGCGAAGGCCGCAAAGTACCTGGGCATCGCGTTGCAACAGGTGTCCCTCGACGCCGACCACCGCGCGCGCGTCGACGACGCCGAGCGGCTCGTGAACGAGAATACGGTGCTCGTGGCGGGCTCAGCGCCAAACTACCCCTTCGGAACCGTCGACCCGATTCCCGAACTCGCGGCGCTCGCCGCCGGGCGCGGCATCTCGTTCCACACGGACGCCTGCCTGGGCGGCTTCTTGTTGCCCTTCTACGCGCAGCTCGGCGAGCCGGTTCCTCCCTTCGACTTCCGGGTGCCGGGCGTGACGACACTTTCGGCGGACGTGCACAAATACGGCTACTGCACCAAGGGAGCCTCTGTGATCCTGCACCGCGAAGACACGCACCTGAAGCAGCACCAGCTCTTCTTCTGGGACCGCTGGCCCGGCGGCCTGTACGCCTCGTTCGCGATGGCCGGCGCGCGCCCAGCGGCTCCGATCGCAGCAGCCTGGGGCGTCATGAACTTCCTCGGTGAGGAGGGCTACCTGCGGCTCGCCCGCCGCGTGCGCGATACGACGCGGCGGCTGAGGGAGGGAATCGACGCCCTCCCGCAGCTCCGCATCTGGGGTGAGCCGGTGATGGGCGTCTTCTCGTTCGGCTCGGACACACTCGACGTCTTCGCCGTCGGCGACGTGATGGACGAACGCGGCTGGCACCTCGATCGGCAGACGGGCCCGGACGCACTGCACCTGATGGTGTCGCCGGAACACGACCGCGTGGTAGACGCCTTCCTCGCCGACCTGCGGCACGCGGTGGAACACCACAGCGAGTCGAAGGGGGCCGAGGCCCGCTACAGCTAGGTGGCGGTGCCCTCCGAACCCAGCGCGGCGGAGTCGCACCCGTTCGTCACGCGCCCACACCGCACCTTCGCGCTGCTCTCCGCGCCGGTGCTGGCCTCGCTCATCGTCGAACCCCTGGCGGGCATCGTCGACACCGCGTTCGTCGCGCGGCTCGGTGCGACGCCCCTCGCGGCCCTCGGCGCGGCAACGACGCTGCTCTCGAGCGTCTTCTGGGCCTTCAACTTCCTCGGTATCGGCACGCAGACCGAAGTCGCCCACGCGGCGGGGCGCGGTGGCAACGCCGGACGCGACGCCGCCACACTGGCACTGGCACTTTCCGCGCTGATCGGCGCTGTGCTCGGGCTCGTGCTCTGGCGGCTGATTCCGGTGGTAGCGGGCTTCATGAGCGACGACCCGGCGCTGCTCGCCGATATCCACACCTACCTCGCGATCCGCCTGCTCGGTGCGCCAGCCGTGCTCCTGCTGCTCACGGGCTTCGGGGCACTGCGCGGGCTACAGGACATGACGACGCCGCTCTGGATCGCGGCGGCGGCGAATACGTTGAACGCCGTGCTCGACCCCATCTTGATCTTTGGCTGGGGACCCGTACCCGCATTCGGAGTTGCGGGCGCGGCTTGGGCGTCCATCGTGGGCCAATGGGCCGGCGCGCTGTGGGCCGTCGCGTCCGTGCGACGACGGCTCGGACTCTCGCCCCGTGTTCCCTGGCGCGACACAGCGAAGCTTTTCGCGATGGGCCGCGACCTCTTCCTGCGCACGGGACTTCTGGCCCTTTTTCTCCTGTTGGCCACGCGCACCGCGACGCAGATCGGTACGGACTCCGGCGCTGCAAATACCGCCATCCGACAGGTGTGGCTCTTCGCCGCCTTCTTGCTCGACGCCTACGCCGCCGCGGCCCAAAGCCTGGTGGCCTGGTTCCTCGGCACCGGAAGCCGCGTGCTCGCCCGACGGGTGGCCACCGTGGCCTGCGGCTGGGGACTCGCCAGCGGCTTCGCAGTCGGCGCGCTCATGCTGCTCGGCGAAAACGCAGTCGCCGCACTGCTGGTCCCCGCGACGGCTCGCGGAATCTTTCCCGGTGCTTGGATGCTCCTCGCCCTGACCCAGCCGCTCAACGCGCTTTCGTTCGTGACCGACGGCATCCACTGGGGAGCGCGCGACTACGGCTACTTGCGCAATGCCATGTTCGCCGCCACGGCCACCGGCGCCGCCCTGCTCGGCCTCGCCCACTCGCTTGTCTTCGTGTGGGCCGTCACCGCCATCTGGGTCAGTATCCGCGCGGCCTTCGGCGTGGCGAGAATCTGGCCCGGCGTGGGCCGGGCGCCGCTCCGGAGCGGCTAGGGGCTCGCGACCGCCACCTCCCGCTCTTCGGGTACCGGCGGCGGACTGGAGGGCCGGGGAAGCAGCTGGCGTTTGAGCTCGTCGAGCTCGCGGCGCGCCGCGTCTTCCCGGGCCTCCTCGCGGATGGTGCGCAGCCGCGTGCGCAGGCCGTCGTCGCCGAGCTCGCGGTCGAGACGGCCCTCGGTCGAGATCCTCGCGATGTGCTCGCGCACGGTCTCGAGCGCTTTCATCTCGGCATCGACCGAAAGACCCTCGAGTGCCTGCTGGATGCGGCGACGCGCCTGAGCGTTGGCCAGTGTCGCGAGCATGCGGCTTTTCTCCCGGACCAGAGAGCGGATCTCTTCGCGGAAATGCACGAGGTTGACCTTCGCCTCCTCGGCTTCGCTGCGCACACTCTCGAGCTCTCGCTCGGCGCGCTCCAACTCGTCGAGCAACGCCTGCTTCTGGGCGATCAGGCGCACCGAGAGCTCGTCCTGGCCCCGGCGAACCGCACGCCGCACGTCGTCGTGCATTCTCGCAATTTCGGCGCGGCGTTCCGTGATCTCCGCCTCGAGTTTGTTGCGCATATAGAGGATGCCGGCGACGGCCTCCTTCAGCTGGTGGTACTGCTGGGTGCGCTCGTGAATCGCCTGCTCGTAGACAGCGCGGGGGTTCTGGATCTCGCTGTTTCGGAGCCAGCCCGCAAAGAGCGCGCGCAAGAGATTCCGGAAGCGCCCGAAGAGACTTCGCGGCCGTTCCCTGGGTTCGTAGGTCATCGGTTTTCTCCTTTCAGGAATCGCGTTTGTTCCAGTCCTCCGAGCGAAGATCCAGCTCGCGGATCTTCTGCTGGAGGCTCTGGCGGACCATGCCGATCGACTCGGCAGTCCGAGAAATATTTCCCCTGTTGCGGCGAAGCGCGGTCAGCAGATAGCTCCGCTCGAAGCGTTCGACGGTGCGCTTCTTGGCGTCGCCGAAGCCCAGCCCCGCCACGTCGGCGCCGTCGTCCCCCGCGACGCCCGGCTTCTCCGTCAGGTTCAGGTCGGACTCCCCGATCTCAGGTCCGGCGGTAAGCACCACCGCCTGCTCGAGCGCGTTCTGGAGCTCGCGCACGTTGCCGGGCCAGTCGTGGCGCATCAGCCGGGCCATCGCCGCTTCGGCGATCCGCTTCTTGTCGCGGCCCAGACGCTCGGTCACCGCCTCGAGGAAGCGCTGGGCGAGGGCCGGAACGTCCTCGCGGCGCTCGCGCAGCGGGGGCAGGTCGATTTCCACCACCTTGAGGCGGTAGTAGAGATCCTTGCGAAAGCTTCCGGCCTCGACGCCCTCTTCCAGATTGCGGTGCGTCGCAGCGACAACGCGCACGTCGACCTGGATCGGACTCGTCCCGCCCACGCGCTCGAAGCAGCGCTCCTGGAGCACCCGGAGCACCTTGGCCTGGGTCTCGGGAGCCATATCGCCGATCTCGTCGAGGAAGATGGTGCCGCCGTCGGCGGCCTCGAAGCGGCCCTGGCGCCGGGCGTCCGCACCCGTGAAGGCACCCTTCTCGTGGCCGAAGAGCTCGCTCTCGACCAACTCGGCGCTGATCGCGGCGCAGTTCACCGCCACGAAGGGACGATTGCGCCGCGGGCTCCGGTTGTGGAGCGCCTGGGCAACGAGTTCCTTGCCGGTCCCGCTCTCACCGCGTACGAGCACGGTGAGATCCGTCTCCGCCACCTTCTGGAGCGTCTCGAAGACACCGCGCATGGCGGGACCCGTGCCGATCAGGTTCTCGAAGCCGTACTGGCGCTGCACCTGCTCCAGGAGCAGCCGGTTCTCGCGTTGGAGCCGTGTGCGCTCGAGCGCTCGATGCACGACGAGGCGAATCTCGTCGTTGTCAAAAGGCTTGGGAACGTAGTCGTCCGCCCCGGCCTTCATGGCCTCTACCGCCACGCGCTCGGAGCCGTGAGCCGTGATCATCACGACGACCGTCTCGGGACGCAGCTCCTTGGCGCGCCGCAGCACATCCATGCCCGAGGCTCCGCGCCCGAGGGCGAGATCAGTCAGCACCAGATCGAAGGCCCCTGCGTCGAGTCGACCGAACGCGTCCTCGCCCGTGCCCGCGACCTCCACCTCGTAGCCCTGGCGCCGAAGCAGTCCGGAAAGCGCCAGCTGGATTGCCTTTTCGTCCTCGACCAACAGGATGCGCGCGTTCATCGCGACACCTCTTCCGGCCGGAGCTTCGGAAAGGTCAGAACGAACGCCGCCCCCTCGCCGGGCTCCGAACCCACTTCGATCCTTCCGCCGTGGGCGTCCACGAGCTTGCGACAGATCGGCAACCCGAGACCGGTTCCGTTCGCCTTCGAGGTAAAGAACGGACTGAAGAGCCGCTCCAGCACCTCCGGTTCGATCCCGGGACCGTTGTCTTTCACCCGAACCCAAACCTCGGTTCCGGCCAGGTTCTCGCCCATCGAGACCTCGAGTCGCGGCTCCGCTTGCCCGCTTTCCTCCAGCGCGTCGGCGGCGTTCCCGATCAGGTTGATCACTACGCGGCGCAGCTTCTCCGGGTCTCCGCGCATGAGGCCCTCGGTGTCGAGCTGGCGCTCGAGGGCAATGCCGTCGCGCTCGAAGCGGTCGCGAAACGTCTCGAGCGCCGAGTCGATGACCTCGGCCATCGAGACCTCGGTCACACCGAGTTCCTCGTCCCGGGCGAAGCGCAGCAGGTGCGAGACGGAGCGTTCCACGCGCTGGAGTTCCTCGAGGGCCACGCGCGCGTACTCCACGTTCTCCCGCGAGGTCGGGGCCTCCTCCATCTGCTGCACCAGGCTCTTCGCTGCAGTAATCGGGTTGCGAATTTCGTGGGCGATCGACGCCGAAAGGTGCTGCATGGAGCGCGAATGCGCGCTCTCGAGGTGGCGTCGTTCCTCGCTCAGCGTGGCGTGCACCTGGCGCTCCACCTCGTTCTCGACCAGGCG
Organism: Deltaproteobacteria bacterium; assembly: GCA_002729515.1. Lineage (GTDB taxonomy): Bacteria > Myxococcota_A > UBA9160 > UBA9160 > SMWR01. The sequence goes on along the minus strand of PBYF01000060.1, from coordinate 6,378 downwards.
CTCGCGGATCTCGGGCTCGACGAAAAGCTTGTAGGCGCGCTTCAGAGGCCTCCAGCCGTAGGCGAGCAGCACGATCGCGCCGACCCACGGCATCCAGAAGAGCAGCACCAGGCCGATCAGCAGAATGGGCAACGCCTCGGAGGCGAGCTTCGTCTTCTCCTCGGCGATGCGCCGAGCGCGCCGGTACGCGCGCTCCTCCGGCGAGAGCGTCAGCTCCTCCTCGAGTTCGACCCTCTGCCGGGCCTCGGCCTCGCGACGCTTCTCGCGACGCCGTGAGCGTCTGCCGCGACGTTTGCCGTGGCGGTCGTCGTCGGTCCAATCGTCGGCCAACTGAAATCCTCCGCCCGGGCCCCACACACCCCACCCGTCGTCAGGAGTATGGTCCCGCTCCGCAAACGTTTCACTCACTCTCTAGACCCCCTGGTCCCGGGCTGCCGCGGAAATGTGAGCACGAACTCCGTGCCCTCACCCGGTGCCGAGGTCGCCTCGATCGATCCCCCGTGGGCATCGACCAGCTTCTTGGAAATCGCGAGACCCAGGCCGGTCCCGCTCTGCTTCGAGGTGTAGAAAGGACTGAAGATCCGGTCGAGTGTGTCCGGTTGCATGCCCGGCCCGTTGTCCTTGACGCGCACCCAGAGCTCGGTTCCCGCGAGATTCTCACCGGCGAGCACCCGGATCGTGGGATCGCTCGTGCCCGACTGTTCGAGCGCATCGAGCGCGTTGCTGACCAGGTTGATGAGGATGCGGCGCAGCTTCTCCGGATCGCCCCGCATGCTTCCCGCCGTGTCGATCTCACGCTCGATGCGCACACCGAGTCGCCCGACCCGGTCGTTGAAAGTCTCGAGCGCCGACTCGAGAACCTCCACCATCCAGAGATCCTGAACCTCGATCTCCTCCTCGCGCGCGAAACGCAACAGGTGCGAGATCGAGCGTTCGACCCGGTCCAGTTCGTCGAGTGCCACCTTCGCGTAGTCGACGTTCCCACCCGAGGCGGGGTCTTCGCCCATCTGTTGCACCAGGCTCTTCGCCGCGGTGATCGGGTTGCGGATCTCGTGGGCGATGGAAGCCGAGAGTTCCTCGATAGAACGCGCGTGCTTGCCCTCGATGCTGCGACGTTCGCGGGGCACGGTCTCGGCCACCTCGCGGTCGACCTCGCGCTCGATCATGCGTCGGCGCATCGCCGGCGCCGTGAGCGCACCGAAATAGTGGAGAACCAGCCCGATGCCCCAGGCCAGCGCCATGATAAAGGCCGGGCGAAAGCCGGCCGTGAAGAGAACGAGCACGAAGACACTTCCGAACGCGATGGCGTGCGAGTAGAAGCCGAGCTTCGCGTTTGCCCGGTCCCGGGCCTCGCCGTAGACGCGTTCCTCCGGGTCCGCATTCCGACCGCTGCGCCGGTGACCGGACTGCCGCGGCTCCTCCTCGTCCCTGTGGTCACGCATCGCCAGCCTCCCCGGCAACGGCTCGGGCCAGCCCGCCATGGGGCGCATCCGGGATCGTACACACGGCATGGAGCCCTGCGATCGCAAGCCACATGCCCAAACCAAGACTTTATATATTTCCAATACTTAAGAGAAATTCAGGGCAACTGATGCCGCAGTCTGCGGCATGCATGTGCAGCCCGAAGACTGCACCCAAGGGGTGCCCGGGCGACCGGACCGGTTCCGCTCGGTGCAGGCGAACCGACCACCCCGGGGCTTCCCGCCGCTACACTCATCACCGATTCGACCATGCTGATCCGCATCGCGCTGCTCGTCCTGCTCAGCGCCGCCCTGCCGGCGCGGGCCATCCTCGTCGACTCGGACGACCAGGCACGCTTCCAACGCGCCCCCGACGACGATCCCGGCTGGGCGAACGTCGGGTTCCGCGCCGGTACGAGTGCCATCTACCTGGGAGACGGCTGGGTGCTCACGGCGTCCCACGCCGGCTTCGGCCCGGTCGATTTCGACGGAACCGTCTACGAGCCGGTGCCCTCCTCGAGGATCCAGCTCACCGCCCCCGACGATTCGGAGCACAAAGCCGACCTGATCCTGTTCCGGCTCGATCCCGCGCCGGACCTTCCGCGGCTCGAGCTCACCGACACGGGCCCGCGCGAAGGCACGGCGGTAATCCTCGTGGGCTTCGGCTCGGGCCGAGGGGCGCCGGTCGCGCGAGGAACCCTCAGCGGGTTTCGCATCGATGGCCAAAAGAAGCGACGCTGGGGAACCAACCGCATGGATCCCGGGCGGGAGAAAGTGCCCGGACCCAACAAATCCACGACGCAGACCTTTGGCATGTCGTTTCTGCGCGGTGGCTCCGATCACGAGTCCCAGGCGACCGTGGGCGACTCGGGCGGCGCCGTCTTCGTAAAGGAGCCCAATGGCTGGCACCTCGCGGGCGTGATGCTCTCGGTTCAGAATTTTCCCGGCCAGGCCCCGGTAGAAGTCCTCTTCGGCAATGCCACCTTCGCGGCGGACCTGAGCCTGTACGCACCCCAGATCGAACGCATCCTCGAGGCGAACTAGAGTTCCGGCGACGGCCATCACCCAGAACGAGCACGGCGCGGCCGATCAGGCGAATAGGCCAAGCGACCGCGGCGCATAACCCGGGAAGGTATCCGCGGGCGGGTGCTTTCCCAGATGAGCGGTCATCACCTCGTGGAGCACACTGCGCCAGTCCGTGGTGACGGCGAGGTCGCGCCCCTCGTAAAGCGCCGAGTCCTCGAGTCCGCGCCAGTCACCGTGCAGGCCACCCCGCACACCCGACCCGGCGACCAGCATGACGCTGCCGTGACCGTGGTCCGTCCCCCGGCTTCCATTGGGACGCACGGTGCGCCCGAACTCGGTCATGACCACCAGGCGCAGCTCGCGCCGGCCGCGCAGCCCCGCGTCGAGTCTGGCAACGGCCTCGGCGAGATCGCGGATCCAGCCGGCCATCTGGCCCGCCTCGACGCCCTGGTTCACGTGGGTATCCCAACCTCCGCTCTCGAGGCACACCGCCTGAACCGCGAGCCCCGCGCGCTCTACGACGAGCAGCTGCTCGACGCTTTCGACGAGCCTCTCCCCCGCGCGCCGGGGGCCGCGCCCGCCGCCCCGGCGGCGTGAACTGCGCCGGGAGCCGACGCGCCGCTCGAGATCGGCGACGGCGCCGAGCGCTCGGCGTCCCGCGAGCACCACGGGATCGTCCTCCGCCCCGGCGTAGAGCCGCTCGAGTGCGGCGCGCGCTTCCGACCCCGCTGCCACGCCAAACTCGTCGACGTCGGTCATGGCGAACGAGCCCGCACCGCGCAGGCTCAGGGGAAGCTGCGCCGCGATCGCAAGCGACGCAAAGGCATCCTCTTCGGCAACACCGGCGAGCGCCCGGGCCAGCCAGCCGTCGTGCAGGTCGCTCGATCCCGGCTCGCCGGCCTCCATGAAATCCTGGGCCTCGAAATGGGATCGCGACGGGTGGGGCGAGCCGACCGCGTGCACCACCGCGAACTCACCGCGCTCCGCGAGCGGCAGCAGCGACTCGAGCGCCGGGTGCAGGCCAAAGCCGGTTTGGAAGGGCAGGGGAGCCGAGAGCGCCAGCGCCCCGCGCAGCGAGCCGTAGGCACGCTCGCCCACGGGCGGCACGAGTTGGAGACCGTCGGCACCGCCGCGCAGGAAAATCACCGCGAGAAGCGGCTCTCCCGCGCCGCCTCCCGAGAACACGTGCGTCACATCGGCGTCGGAGAGCGACACGCCTGGGCGCGCGCAGGCGCATAACAACGTGGCGGAGCCCGCACGGAGAAAATGACGCCGCGTCAGACCCATTGGAACTCCGGCGAGGCGATGGCGAGCGCCTGCACCTCGGCAAAACGGGCCGGCGTTTCCGGCAGTTTGGTGACAGTTTCTGGAAAGCTGGAGCCGAGCCGAGTTCCGCGCAGGCGACCGCCGGCCAGCGCAAAGGCGAGATTCATGCGTTCGAGCAGCGAACCGGGGTCGATCCAATGCTGCGCCGCTTCTGGAAAACCGGCCGGCGTGCGCGAAAAGTAGGGCAGCTCGCCGAGGCGCCCGATCGCCCGCACTCCGCGCCGCGAACCGTCGGTCGCTCCATCCGTGGCGCGCAGCGCCGCGGCGAAAAGCCGCAGGGGCGTGCGGAGCTTGCGCTGCCGCGGGTCGGCGAACTCGGGCGAGAGCAGCAACATCGCCAACACCGCGCTCAGCTCGCCCTCGGTCTCGAGAAAGCGGTGCGCCACGCGACGGACCAGCCCAGGCGGAGGTTCATCCGCCACAAAGCGCGCCGCGAGTTTTTTCGAAACGTGGTGCGCGGTGGCCGGATGACGCGCCAGCCTGCGCAGGAGGGATTCGCCCTGCTCGATGCCCGCGCCCCGCACGCGGCGACCGAGCACCTCCTTGCGTCCTGGATCGTGGAGCACCTCGCGGAACCGGAAGACCGGGTCGTTGCGGCTCTCGAGCGTCCAGCCGGTGAAGACGCGGGCGACTTCGCCGACGTCCTGCTGGTCGTAGCCGCCGTTTACTCCCAGCGTGTGAAGCTCGAGAAGTTCCCGCGCATAGTTCTCGTTGATGCCGCCGCGCCCGCGCACACGCGCTCGACGGCGTACGCGCCGCGACAGATGGGGCGCCGTCGACATCCAATTGTCCAGGTAGACCAGCATGGCGGGGCTGCGCGCCACGGCCAGCAGCAGGTCTTCGAAGCGCCCGAGCACGTGCGGCCGCAGCACATCGCGCTCGTAGTGGGGGAGCAACGCCCCCACCAGGTTCTTGCGACCGTAAACACTGAAATGGTTCGACCAGAAATCGAGCATCACCTCGCGCAGCCCCGAGCGTCCGTGCACCGCCCGCACGACGCGGGAACCCACCACTTCGAGCGAGATTTCGCGGGCGCGCCGGGCCATTTGCCGGCGGGCCTCGCGGTCGGGCCTGCCGCGCATCTCCATCGTCGGAATCTCTGCGCCCACGAGCCGCTCCCAGGAGCTCTCTTCGAGCACAGGGAAACGGGCGAGTCGCTCCCCGAGCCCCGCGTCCGGCGGGGCGGTCCGAAGCAACTGCCGCTGGACCCACGCCTCCGCGCCCTCCTCCCGCAGAGCGTCGAGATCCCCCGGGCGAGGCCCGAAGGTCGCTCGATCGAGCAGCCGGCGCTCTCGCAGACGCTGATCCATGAACCCTCCAACCCCCTGCCGGTCAAAAGGTTCCGCCCCGGACTACCGATACGAAAGCGGGAGACGAGTCCATGAACTGCAAGGTGTGCAATACCCAGATCCGCAAAGGGGCGCGGACCTGTCCCAACTGCGGCGGCGAGGCGCCGGCAGGTGCCGCGTTCGAGCGGTCGGACGCGCCGGGTCGGCTGCCCGCCGCCGACCTGAGCACCGCCCGCGACGAAGTGGGCGAACTGGATGGACTCGAGGATCTACCCGCCGTATCGCCGCGGACCAAGAAGAAAAAGGCCAAGCGAACCCGAAAAGTGGCCCCGGCGAAGGCCTCGAGCCAGGCATCGCTATTCGCGCCCGACGCAGCCTCGCTCCGGACGCTGCTTTCAGAGCAGCCGGAAGCGCTCGAACCGGGCCTCTGCGTGCTTCGCGACGACACGGGAACTGCAATCGGCGCGGGCTATGCGAGCGGAGTCGGCGAGATCGACCTGCTCGCCCAGGATGCCCGGGGCGAGCTCGTCGTCGTCATGATCTCCGAAAGGGACGAGGGCGAGGAACTCATCGCCGAGGTGCTCCAGCGCATCGGCTGGGTGCGCAAGCACGTGGGCGATGACGAGCGACGGGTGCGCGGCATCGTGCTCTGCGAGGGCGTGCCGGAAAATCTGGGTTATGCGGCCTCGGCGGTGGCCGACACAATCCGCTTCAAAACCTACCGCGTCGCCCTCACCTTCGAAGACCTCACCCTCTAGGACGGGGCCTCGCGGTCAGCTTCCGGGCGCTCCCTCGTGACTCTCGGGGGCCAGCTGTATCTCGACCCGCGGGCTCGTCGAAACGAATGCGGTGTGCGAGCAGACTTCGGCTGGAGAAAGCCGGGCTCCGCCCTCCGCCCCGTGACTCTCGAGCACCAGCATCTGCGGCTCGAAGCCCCCTCCCTTGAAGAACAGCGTATGCGCGCGATCCGGGCGCAACGCGACGCTCTCGGCATTCGGGTCGAGCGAGCGCCCATCGACGTAGACCCGGACGTCGCGCGGAACGCACTCGAGGGAAACGCGCTGCTTTGCCGCGCAGCCGAGCGCAAACACCAGAAGCAATAGCGGAACGCAGAAGCTGCGCGGATTCGACACTGCGGACGAGTCTACAGAACGCAGCGACCGGAAGCGGTCCTTGCGCCGACCGGAAGCGGTCCTTGCGCCGACCGGAGTGGTCCATGCGCCGACCGGAGTGGTCCATGCGCCGACCGGAGTGGTCCATGCGCCGACCGGAGTGGT
>PBYF01000059.1 GCA_002729515.1 Deltaproteobacteria bacterium | reverse complement strand
GGGGGGGGCCAGCCGGCGGCGAAGGCCGCAGGGGGGGGCCAGCCGGCGGCGAAGGCCGCAGCGGGGGGCCAGCCGGCGGCGAAGGCCGCAGCGGGGGGCCAGCCGGCGGCGAAGACAGGGAGGGGATCGTGAAGAGCCGGATGAAGCTGGGCGACTTTCTCGTCGCTTGCCTGCGGCGCGCCGGAGTCACACACGTCTTCGGTTTGCCGGGCGACCTCGTGCTCGGTCTCTTCCACCGTTTTGGGGCGGAGCGCAGCCTCGAGATCGTGACTTTCTCACACGAGCCGGCGGTGGGTTTCGCAGCCGACGGGTACGCGCGGAGCACCCGCAAGCTCGGTGTGATCTGCGTGACCTACGGCGCGGGGGGGTACAACGTCCTCAATCCCGTTGCGGGCGCCTACGCCGAGCAGATTCCGCTGCTCGTCGTTTCCGGAGGTCCTGGAGAGGCGGAGAGCAAGCTCGCCGGGGTGCACCACCAGGTGAAGGACGTGGCGGCGCAGTGCCGGATCTTCTCCGAGGTCACCTGCTCCGCCCGCATCCTGAAGCACCCGGAGCGGATGGCTGAGCAAGTGCACGAGACCCTGCGACAGGTGTTGACCGAGCACAGGCCGGGATATCTCGAGATTCACCGCGATCTGGTGGACCTGGAGATCCCGGTGCCGAAGCACATCGTCGAGTGGAGTGGCAGCTTTCCGCGCCGAGCCTCGGATTCTCGCAAGCTGGCCGAAGCGGTGGGAGAAGCGGCCCGGTGCCTGCGCGCCGCGAAGCGTCCTATCCTGATCGGTGGAGTCGAGCTCTACCGCGGGCAGGTGGAGCGGGATTTCCGGCGTCTCGCGGAGAAGCTGGCGGCACCGGTCGTGACGACGATCCTGGCGAAGGGGGTCTTTCCCATGGACCACCCACTCCACATGGGGATCCACGTCGGCCCCTTCAGCGCGCCGGCGATCCAGAGACGTGTGCGCAGCGCGGATCTCGTCCTCTCCATGGGAAACCAACTCACCGACATAAATCTCGGGGCCGCCAAGCCGCAGGTGCGGCGGGACCGGTCCATATGGGCGGTGTCGGGACGCGTGAACATCTCCTTCCACACCTATACCGACGTCACGCTGAAGGATTTCGTCGCTCGTCTCGCGAAGGAGAAGTTGCCCCGGATCTCCGAGCGAGTGGAGTACCACGACAACCTGAAGCGGACGCCGCTGCGCGCCGGCAGCCGCACGCCGCTGTCGATCAACGACCTGCTCGTCGAGGTGAATGAGTTCCTCTCTTCGGCTCGGGGGCGCCGCTACCACGTCTTCGCCGAGTCCGGTGACATGCTCTTCGGTGGTCTCGAGACACGGATGCAGAGCGGAGGCACCTATTTCGCGCAGGGCTATTACGCGTCGATGGGTTTCGGGGTGCCGGCGGCCATGGGTGCGGAGATCGGCACGGGGCGCCGCCCACTCGTGCTCTGCGGCGACGGCGCGTTTCAGATGACTGGGCCCGAGATTTCCCACGCTCCCGTTCGCGGACTCGCACCGATCGTGGTGCTGGTCAACAACGCTGGATGGGGAATCTTTCGGGCCGTCACGCCGCGCAAGGAACTGCTCGAGATTCCGCCCTGGCCCTATGCGGAGCTCGCCCGGGCCTGGGGCGGAATCGGCATCCGCGTCGAGACGCGCGAGGAGCTTCGCGAGGCGCTCGGCACCGCGCACGACGCGAAGGGCTTCGCGATCGTCGAATGCATCGTGCCGCCCGACGACAGCTCGCCGGTGAGTCGGCGATACATCCGCGCCAGCGCCCGCAAGAGTCGCGCCACCCGGCGATGATCGCAGAGTTCCTGCCGAGGCGGGCTGATACCGCCCCGGGTTTCCCGCCCGCCCGAGAACTGCTGGCGATCTTTTCGGGCGCGCTGGGTCTGGCGGCGCTCTTCTGGGCGCCGCTCCTGCTGGGTGGCGCGTTGCACGGCCACGACTGGAGCACGCACCACTTTCACTACTTCGACTGGGTACGCCAGTCGTTCGCGGAGTACGGCGCCGTGCCGCTGTACATGGCGGATGCCTGGGTGACGCCAAACTTCCTGGCGAATGCCGAGGCACCGACGTTCGGGCCGTTGGCGTGGCTGTTGCTGGTGCTTCCGACGGGGGTCTACGTAAAGTTCCTTTTCGTCGTCTTCACGGCGCTCGGACTGGCGGGCGGCTGGCTGCTCGCGCGCGATCTCGGCGGGGCGCCCCCCGTGGCCGCCTTCGCGAGTGGCGTCTTCGCCTTCGGCGGGTTCTTCGCGTCGCATCTCGCTGTTGGCCATCACTGGGCGATGGGCGCGTGGCTCTTGCCCGGGCTGGTGTGGCTCGTGCGCCGTGCCGCACTCGGGAGCGATGCCGCACTCGTGGTGGCGGCCGCGTTGAACGCCTTCACGATCCTGGGTGGACAGCACCAGCCCTTCGTGTGGCAGAATCTCCTGCTCGGTGCGCTGGCGCTGCTGTGGGCGCTGCGCGTGCGCGCCTGGTTCCCCTTGTGGCGCGTGGGCCTGCTGGTGCTGCTCAGCGCGGGGCTCGGCGCCGCAAAGCTCGCGCCGCTCTGGATCGAGTTCGCGAATTACGCGCCCGAGGCCCGCATCCAGGGTCTTCCCGCGGGTTCGCTCGTCGCCTCGTTGCTGGCGCGCGGCCAGACGCCCGAGCGCCTCGACCCGTCCATCGTCCTCGAGTGGGGTGCGGGCTGGTGGGAGTACGCCTTCTACCTGGGGCCGCTGGCGTTCGCCTTGGTGGCGCTGGGTCTCGTGGCGACGCGCGGCGCCTGGGAACTCGCTCTCGTCGGCGCATTCTTTGCGGTGCTCGCCGTCGAATCGTCGCCGCTCTGGCGGCTGATCGAGGACTTCCCCGTGTGGCGCTCGCAGCGCTGCCCGGCGCGCTTTCTCGTGCTCGGGCTCTTTGGCCTGGTCTTCGCCGCCGTACCGGGACTCGAGCGGCTGCGCCGGCTCGCTGCGCGGTACGGGCCCCGGCAAGCGGCTGTGCTGGCGTGGGGCGTCGCTGTGCTCGTGTGCGTCGATCTCTGGATCGAGAGCCGTCCGTGGCAGGCGACTGCAACGGGCCCGGCGATTGCGCGCCGTGACCACCGGCCGCAGCCCGAGGAGGTGCACGTTCCGGGCGCGGCGGCGCGGCTCACGGCGTTTGCACCCAACCGGCTCGTCTACGCGGTCGATGCCGCGGCGCCGGCGCGCTTCGTATTGCCGGTGCATTCCGGGGCGGACGCATGGAGCGTCGATGGGGCGTCTGCATCGACCGAGGTCGGGTGGCTGGTGATCGAGGTTCCCTCCGGCACACGCGAAGTCGCGCTCCGCTACGGCCCGCCGGGGCTCGGTTTCGGGGCCGCGGTATCCGGGGCGAGCGCGCTCTTCTGCGCGGGTTTCCTCTTCTACCGGAGGCGGGCTTGAACGACGAGCGGCTTGCCACCCTGAAGCGCCCGGGCGCCTGGTTCTGGCTCTCGATCGCCGTCGGCGCGCTGCTGCGCGGCGCCCTCGTCTTCGGAACCGAGGGCACCTTCGACGTTTCGATCAAGCTCCACCACGGTCACCAGATCAACCGCGTGGGACTCCTCGGTTGGTACGAGATGGCCGAGGTCTTCAACCACCCGCCGCTCATGGGGGCCTGGTTCTCCGGTGCCGTGCGCATAGCCGAGGCGACTGGGCTCCCCTTCGCCGCGGTACTGCGCGCGCCCTTTGCCCTCCTCGACCTTGCGACGGCCGGCCTGGTCTGGCTCGCATTTTCCGGGTCGGCCTGGCGCTGGGCAGCCTGTGCCGGCTACTGGCTGAACCCGCTGGCAGTACTCTTCTCCGCCTACCACGGCAATACCGACTCGGCGATTGCCGCGTTCGCCCTCGCTTCGCTCATAGCGGTTTCGCGCGGCCACCCCACGCTCGCCGGTGCGGCTCTCGGAATCGGATTGTGGGTAAAGCTGCCGGTCTTGATCGCTGCGCCGGCGCTATTGCTCGGGTTTGGGCGCAGTCGCGATCGCGTGCGGTTTGCCGTTGCGACGTTTCTCGTGGGGATGGTGGGTTTCCTGCCCTGGCTCGCGCAGGAGCCCGAGTTGCTGATTCGCAGGATCGCCGGCTACGGCGGCTCGCCCGTCGAGACTCCGGCCGGCGCGGTGGTGTGGGGACTGTCTTCGGCGCTGCGCTTCGCCGATACACCGCTTGCGAGTGCACTCGCAGCGGCCAATGGGCTGGTCTGCTCGGTACCGATCCTGCTCATCGCCTGGTGGCGGCGCGGCGATCCGGGGGTACGGGTGGTGGGCGTGAGCGTCTGCGGCGGCTTCCTCGCCGTATATGGTCTGACGAGCTTCTGGGCCTGGCAGTACCTGGCCTGGTGCGTTCCGTTCCTGCTCTTTCTCGACGTTCGGGTGGCGGCCCTGTTGAGCATCGTGCTCGGCGCTTACGTCTATGGGGCATACGCGTTCCTCACTGGAAGCCCGCTGCTGGTCGGGCATTGGGACATCGCGGGGCACGCAGTCTGGCCGATTGGCCTCGTGCTACTGCGCGACGCGTCGGTTCTGTTGTGCTTCGGTGTCGCTCTGGCGATTCTCGCCACGGCTGGAATCTCTCGCGCTCGGGCAACCGCGACGTGAGCGCAGCGCGGGACTCCGGACTCGCGGCGGCGCTGCCGCTCGCGGCGACGGCGGCGTTGCTGACCGCGCGCCTGCTGCCGGTGCACTTCGAATACCGCGAGAATGCACTCGGCATCGTGAGCCTCGCCAGCCTGGCCCGCTATCCACAACAGCAGGAGACCTTCTGGCTTCTCGCGAGCGTCACCGTTGCCGTTCTCGTCACCTGGGGCGCCTCGCGCTGGCTCACCCGCCGCGCGGTGGGCCCGCGGGTTGCGGTGGAGGCGTTCGCCGTCGGCTCACTTCTCGCGCTCTTGTGGCTGCCTGGCCCGGCGGGTCCAGCGGTCGCCGCCGCACTGGCGGCGGGCGCGCTCTTCCTCGGCGGGTCGGGTTCGAAGCTTTCGACCGCCACCGGACTCGACCCGGTGGCGCTCTCGCCGGGTCGCGTGGCGCTGCTCTCCTGCGCTGCGGTGTTGCTCGCGATTGCGCTCACGAGCGACTTCCAGGCCAACCTCTGGAGCGTTCTCAACCGTTTCCCCGATGCCTCTCGGGTATTCGGCGGTTTCCCCTTCATGGGCGAGATCGGTCAGCACCTGGCGTGGGCGAATGCGCTCATGGAGGGCGGTTTCCACGGCAAGGACTTCTTCTGTCTCTACGGCCCGCTCTACGATTTCGGGCTCCTCGGGGCCTGGCAGGTGTTCGGCCGCTCGGTTGTGGCCTGGGATTTCTACTTTTCGGCCACACGGGTGCTGGCACTCGCGGGCCTGCTGGTGCTCACGGCGCTCCTGGTGCGTCGCCGGTTGCTCGTGTTGGCTGTCCCGTTCCTGTTGCCGTGGATCAACCTGCGAAGTGGCCTGGCCTTCATCGGCCTCTGCTTCCTGCTGGGATGGCTGATCTCGCGCCGCGGGAGCCTGGTTGCGCTGGCCGGTCTCACCGCCGGCGTGTCGCTTCTCTTCAGCCAGGAGTTCGGTCTTGCCTTCTGCGTGGTCGCAGCGCTCGTCTTCGCGCTCCACGCGGCCTGGCGCCCGGCGCTCGTATTCGCTGCGGCGGGTGCGGCGCTGATCGTTCCGGTCTTTTCCTGGTACGCGGCCAACGACGCGCTGCTCCCGATGTTGCGCGAGATGCTGGGATACCCGGCCTATATCTTTGCCGGTTATGCCAAGCTTCCCTTCCCCGCACTCGCATCGGCAATTCCATTTTCCATTTCGGACTGGGGCGGACGCGAGTTGCTCGCGTTCCAGCTCGGCTACGGCGTTCCCGCCGTGTGCCTGGGCGGATTGCTGTGGGCGCTGCCGATATCGCGTCTCGACCCGCGGGCGCCCCTGGCGAGCGTGCGTGGGGTCGTCGAAGGTCTTCGCAGCGATCCCGTCCGGACCGGCGTGCTCGCCGTTGCGGTCTTCGGAATGCTCGCCTTCCGAACGGCCCTGGGCCGGAGCGACCTCAAGCACATGATCGACACCATGCCGGCGGCCGTGGTGCTGCTCGTGGTGGCGGCCGACCGGGGCCTCTCGTTCTGGCGCTCGGGCACCTGGCCCGCGGGCCTCGCGGCGTGGCGCGCGGCGGCCTTCGCCCTGCTGATTGCGACCCTGGGCTTCAGCCTGCCCGCCGAACCGCTGAAGAACCTCGATCACAACCTGAATCTGCTGAGCGTGTGGCGCAACGGCCGCCGGGCGGTCGGGGACCCTCGGGTGATGCAGGTCGTCCAATGGGTGACGCGTCACACGGAAGACGGGGAGCCGGTGCTCTTCCTGCCGAACAACGGTGCCTACTATTACCTGACCGACCGCCCGAATCCGATTCGCTTCGCCATGGGACACCAGATCGTGACCCAGGCCCATCGCGACGAGGTGCTGGCGCAGTTGCAGGCTCGGCCACCCCGGTACCTGGTGTGGGATGCTGGCGCCCTGCGGGTAGATGGCCTTCCAGACGAGCTCGTTTTCGGCAAGCCGCTGCTGCGCTGGCTCGAGGAGAGCTACGAGGAGGAGCAGCGCTACGGCGACGTTTCGATAAGCGGCTTTCGCACGGCCGGCGGAGCCGAGCAGAGCCGATCGGACTAAACTCTTCGAATGGCCGACAAGCGCCCCAGCCGGCGCCGCTACGACATCGCGCTGTGGATCGACAACACGGCGGGCCCGGTAGTGTGCGCATTACTCCTCGGCGCGAAGCGCCTGCTGCGGCGGCGCCGCGCGCCGCCCGACCCGGAAGCGGTGAGGCGCGTGCTGCTGCTCAAGATGTGGGGCATGGGGAGCATCGTACTCGCCTCCCCGCTGCTCGAGCGCCTGCGCGAGCGCCATCCCGGCGTGCGGATCGACTTTCTCTCGCTGGGTGAGAACGAGGCGGTGGCGCACCTCTACCCCGACATCGATCGGGTGATCGGGATCGATCTCTCTCGGGGTGTGACGCATTTCCTATTCGATGCGCTTCGCACCATCCGGGCGCTGCGCCGCGAGCGCTACGACCTTCTCCTGGATCTCGAGTTCTTCACGCGCTTTTCAGCGATTCTGTCCTACCTGGTGGCGCCGGCGTGGTCCCACGGCTTCAGCGCCAAGGGGAAGTGGCGCGGGCGGCTCCACGATGCCGAAGTTCCGTTCAACGCCTACTGCCACGTGACGCAGAACTTCCTCACCCTGCTCGTAGGCGATCCGATGAACGCCGTGAATGCGGATGGAGTCTCAGGGAGCCCCATCCTGCCCACACTCGAGCCGCCCGAGGGTGCCTGGGAGCGCTGTCATGCGGTGCTCTGCGCCGATCCGGCATGGCGAGAAGACGAGCGGCTCGCAGTGGTCAATCCGAACGCGGGCGACATGGCCCTCGAGCGCCGCTGGCCCGCGGAGCAGTTTGCCGAGCTTCTGGTGCACCTGACGGCGCAAGTTCCCGCAAACGTCGTGCTCGTGGGATCCTCCGCCGAGCGCGGCCGGGTGCAAGCGGTACTGGATCTCTCCGAGACCGGCTCCCGCGTCGTCAACCTGGTAGGCCGCTGTGATGTTGCGGAACTGGTGGCACTGCTCGCCCACGCGGATGTCGTCGTCACGAACGATTCGGGTCCGATGCATCTCGCAGCCGCCGTCGGCACGTCGACGGTGGCGCTCTTCGGCCCGGAGACTCCGGTTCTCTACGGCCCGCTGTACTCCGCTGAAGACCAGCGCCATGCCGTCCACTATCTGAGTCTCGGTTGCTCCCCGTGTATGTTCGTCCACGACAACAAGGTGCTTTCCTGCTGGTTCTCCCAGGCGAAGTGCATGACGGGAATTGCCGTTGCGGATGTGCTCGCCTCGGTGCACGCGATTCTCGCCGGAGAGCACCCCAATGAGTCGAAGCTTCGGGGACCCGCGTCACTGCGGACGGCGGGGCGCGGGTAGCAGCAGCGGTACCGCCAGGCCGAGTGCGATGGCGCCGACGCCGCCGACAGCGTATGGAGCCCAGGCGGCGACCTGATCGACGAGCCAGCCCGAGCCCGCGTTGGAGGCCATGCCGCCGATGCCGAAGCCCACCATGGCGAGCAGACCCTGGCCGGTCGAACGCAGTCGCTCGGGGACGACCTGCTCGACGTAGAGGGGACCGCCGATCACCAGTCCCGTGACGACTACGCCGTGCAGCAGCTGCACGGGCCACACCCAGGAGAGATCGGGGGCGAAGCCGCAGATGGCCCAGCGCAGTCCGCCGGCGAGCACCCCCATCGCCAGCAGACCGCGTGCGCCGATGCGATCCAGCGTCGCACCCGAGTACGCGATCAACGGGATCTCGAGTACGAGCATGGGAATCCACATGCGGCTCACCGTATCGATCTCGCCGCCGAGGGAGCGCACGAACACCGGGAAGAAGACCTGAGGACCCTGGAGACACAGGTATCCGAGCAGGGTGAAGAGCAGCACCCGGCGGTAGGGGCGGTGGCGCACCAACTCGCGCCAGTCGCCCGGCGCGGCGCGAAGCGAGACGGCGCCCGCACGGGGCAGCGCCAGGGCCATGAGCCCGCCCAGGGCCATGACGACCGCCGTGACGGGGAACATGATTCCCAGTCCCGGTGCGGCGAGCGATTTTCCGCGCAACGCTTCGAAGTCGGGGCGCGACTGCCAAGTGTCGAGCAGTTCCGGGAATGCGACCACCGAGACCAGGAAGCCCACCGTGCCCCAGACGCGCGAATGGCCGAATGCGCGTGCGCCGCCCTCCCGGCTCAGCGCCAGGGTGACGGCGACGCAGGAGGGGATGACCGCGGTGGAGAAGAGTGCGAGAAAGGCGGTGGCCACGAGGAAGCCGGAAAAGCTTTCGGGCAGGCCGAGTGCTGCGTATCCCGCCGCCGCACACAATGCGAGAAGAGTGAGCATTCGCGTGCGCGAGCCGGTGCGATCGGCGACCTGTCCCCAGAAGGGCTGACCGAGGATCCCGACGAGGGGGAGGGTTGCCATCACGAGTCCCACCTGCGTACCGGTGAGTCCCGCGTTCTCCTTCAGATAGAGCGTGTAGAACGGGAACCAGGTCCCGAGCGCGCCCAGGCAGAAAAACCACACGAGCGCCATCACGACGGGGCGTTGCACGGATGCTACGGGGCTTGTTCGATGCGCTCGAGAACGAGATCGACGAGTTTGTCGTCGAGACCGAGCGGGGGACCGACACGCGCGTGAACACCGGGGTGGCCCGCCGCCGCGTCGGTCACCCGCCGGGGAATGTCGCGCGTCGTATGGCTCCCCGGTCCGAGAAAGAAGGGGTGGACCACGATCTCTCGCGCTCCGGAGGCGACGCAGGCTCCGATGCCCCGCTCGATGCTCGGCTCGGCGAGTTCCATGTGGGCGATGGCGACGAAACGGTCGCCGACCCGAGCGCGCAAGCGCTCGGCCAACGCCTCGAGCTGTGCGTTTGCCTCGGGCCGTCGGCTCCCGTGGTCGACGAGCAGGATCGCGGGCTTCATCCGGTGACCACCGCGGCTTCGAGCGCCCGTTCGAGGTCGGTGCACAGGTCGTCGGGGTGTTCGATCCCGACCGAAAGGCGCACGGTGCCCTCGGTAATACCCTTTCGCCGCTTCTCCTCGGCGGGGAAGGCGCCGTGGCTCATGGACCAGGGGTAGCCGACCAGTGATTCCACGCCTCCCAGGCTTTCGCCGAGGGAAAAAAGTTGGGTCGCGGCACAGAAGGCGCGGGCCGCCGGCTCGCCGCCTTCGAGGTCGAGGGCGAGCATGCCGCCGAAGCCGCGCATCTGTCGCTGTGCGAGTTCGTGACCCGGATGGTTGGGAATTCCGGGATAGTGGACGCGTGCGACCTCCGGGCGCCCCACCAGGAATTCGACGACCCGGCGCGCGTTGGCCTCGTGCTCGCGCATGCGCAGTGCCAGGGTTTTGGTGCCCCGAAGTGTGAGCCAGGCGTCCCAGGGCCCCGGGATGCCCCCCGTGGCGTTTCGTGTGAACTGGAGCGTTTGCGCCAGTTCCTCGTCGTCGACGATGACTGCACCGCCGATCACGTCGGAGTGCCCTCCCAGGTACTTGGTGGTCGAGTGCACGACCACGTGCGCCCCGAACTCCAGCGGGTTCTGGAGGTACGGGGTGGCGAAGGTGTTGTCGACGACGAGCTTTGCGCCGTTCCGGTTCGCGATTTCTGCGCAGGCCGACAGGTCCACGAGGCGCAGCAGGGGGTTGGTGGGCGTTTCGATCCAGAGCATGCGGGTCTCGGGCGTGACCGCTGCGTCGATCGCCTCCGGCTGCGTCGCGTCGACATAGTCGAAGTGCACGCCGAAGCGCGGGAGGACCTCGCTGAAGAGGCGAAAGGTTCCGCCGTAGAGGTCGTCGGCTACCACCACATGGTCGCCCGCAGAAACCAACTGCATGGCACCGTGGATCGCTGCCATGCCCGAGCCGTAGGCGAAGCCGAAGCGCCCGCCCTCGAGAGAGGCGAGGCATTCCTCGAGTGCGGCACGCGTCGGGTTCCCGGTGCGCGAGTACTCGTAGCCCTTGTGATGGCCGACCTCGTCCTGGGTGAAGGTGACCGTCTGGTAGACCGGAACGATCGTGGCGCCGGTGGCCGGGTCGGGCGCCTGCCCCACGTGGATCGCACGGGTTTCGAAGCGGTGACGGTTGTCCATCAGGCCCTCGACAGCTCGGCCAGGAACGCGCGGGTGCGTTCGACCGAGGCTCGTCCGCTCGGTCCGTGAGGAAAGATCGCGGCCTGGAAGTCGGTGACGCCGGCGTCCGCGAAGCGGCGGATCCCAGCTTCGAGCGTCTTCTCGTCGCCGGCGATGGCGATCTCCGATGGGTCCGAAACGCCCTCGAGGTCGAGCATCGCCTTGTAGGAAGGGAGCTGACCGTACATGGCGAAGCGTTCTCCGGCGTTCGCACGGGCGCCGGCGGCGTCGTCGGTCAGGCAGATGGGAATGCCGGCCACGATGCGTGGCGCCGGGCGTCCGGCGGCCTCCGCTGCGGACCGCACACCGGGGCCCACTTCTCCGCCGAGTGCGCGCGGACCTGTCATCCAGGTGATCGTCCCATCGCAGAGCGAGCCCGCGACCCGGCGCAGCATTGGCCCGAGGGCCCCGATCAGGAGCGGCGGCGGCGATTCACAGGGCGTGTCGAGCGAGGCGTTGACCCGATAGGTCTCGCCCGAGAAGCTGGTCTTTCCGGTTTCCAGGAGCTGCTTCACGATCGTCACGTACTCGCGCACGTGGCGCGCGGGCTTTGCGTAGGAGAGGCCCAGCATGTCCTCGATCACCACGCGGTGGCTCGGGCCGACGCCGAGCACGAAGCGGCCGCGCGTTGCGACCTGGGTGGTGAGCGCCTGCTGCGCCATGTAGAGCGGGTGGCGCGAGAAACTCGGAACGACCGCTGTCCCCACCTCGATGTGCGAGGTCTCCCGGCCGGCGAGGGCGCAGAGCGTCATCGCGTCGCCGCCGAAGATGTTCGGGACCCAGACACTGGGGAAGCCCGCTTCTTCAGCCTCGCGTACCTGGGTCAGCAGAACGTCGAGTTCCTGGCGCCCGAGCATCAAGCCCAGGCCGATCTGAATATCCTTCATCGTTGTGTCCTCACTCGCGGGCGTGTTGCAGCGGCCTCGCTGTTCACCAGTAGCTCGCGGTCATCTCGACCGGACCGGCGACGTGGGCATGACAGGCGAGACGCCGGTCCGCCGCGACTCGGTTGGCGCGCATCACCCGCGCTTCCGCAGGTGTCTGTGCCGAGACGTTTCGCGCACCCCCGAGGAGCTCGACGCTGCAGCGCCCGCAGACGCCGTGGGCACCGCAGGCGCTGGCCATCGGGAGCCCCGCACTCTGGGCGGCCTCGAGCAAAGTCGTTCCGGGGGCGACGCGCAGGCTGCGCCCCGACGGCTGGAAGCGCACCTCGACGTCCATGGGCGCATCATAGCAAGCGGTGGCTTGGAGCCCGACGAGGCCATGGCTTATGCTGGGTCAATGCCCACGGCGGCAATCCTGATAATTGGCAACGAAATCCTCTCGGGTAAGGTGACCGATGAGAACTCGCCCTACTTCTGCCGCGAACTGCGCGCGCTGGGCGTCGATGTCGAGCGGATCCTTACGATTTCCGACGACGTGCAGAGCATCGCCTCCGAGGTGAAGGCGATGAGTGATGCGTATGATTTCGTGTTCACGGCGGGCGGGATCGGGCCAACTCACGACGACCTGACCATCGAGGGAATCGCCGCCGGCTTCGGGGTCGCCGTAGAGCACAGCGAGTCGATCGAAGAGCGCATACGCCGCGCAACCGGCAAGGAGCCCAGCGATACGCTCCTTCGCATGGCGCGGATTCCCACTGGCGCCCAGCTCCTCGATTCGGGAGACCTCTGGTTCCCGCTCGTGGTGGTGCATAACGTCTACATCTTTCCCGGTGTTCCAGAGCTCCTGCGCAAGAAGTTCGAGTCCGTGCGCGATCGCTTCCGCGGCGTTCCGTTCGTGCTGAAGAAGGTGTTCGTGCGCAAACGCGAGAGCGACATTGCGCCGCTCTTGAACGAGCTCCTCCAGGAGTTCCCGGAACTTCTACTGGGCTCTTATCCGCGCATCGGGCAGGAGGCCTTCCACGTGATGCTGACGCTCGAATCGCGGGACGCGGGTTACGTCCAGGACGCCCTCGAGAGCCTGTTGAACCGGCTTCCCGAGGATGCGGTCCACCGGGTCGAGTAGCTGGACCCGACGCTTCAGGATCCCGCGGCGCGCGCTCTCGCCTATGTTCACCCGGCGTGGATGACGGTTGGGCTCTCGTTGGCGGCGCTGGCATTTCGCGCGGGAGTCGGCCTGCGGCGCACGCGACTCGGGCGGCTCCAGCAGACGCCAGAGATGCGTGCGGGCCACCTGCGCTTCGCCAAGCCGGCTGTCTTGATGCTGCTGGTCGGATTCATCGGTGGGCCGATTTCGTGGGTGTGGCTCCGCGGCGGGGAGCCGCTGGGTACCTTCCACGGCTTCGTCGGGCTCGTCGTGGCGGCGCTCTTTGCCGCTGCCGCAGTTGTCGGCCACCGCATCGAAAAGCGCCGCACGCGCGCCTACGACGTTCACGCCGTACTCGGCGGACTCGCGATCCTGTTCGCAGCGCTCGCCACCGTCGCCGGGTTCGTGCTGCTTCCCTAGGCGAGGGGCGGCAAGACGTCGACGCTGCGCTGGCGCAACCAGTGGTCTGCGAGTACCAGGCAGACCATCGCTTCCACCATCGGAACGGCGCGGGGCAGGACGCAGGGATCGTGACGTCCGCGGGCCTCGAGCGTCGTCGCCGCGCCCTCGGCGGTGACCGTGTCCTGGGCCTGCGCGATCGTCGCGGTGGGCTTGAAGGCAACGCGCAGCGAGATGTCTTCGCCGTTGCTGATGCCGCCCTGCACTCCCCCCGAGCGGTTGGCTGCCGTGCGCGGACGGCCGTCCTCGCCCGGGACGAACGGGTCGTTGTGTTCGATGCCCGTCATGCGCGTGCCCTCGAGGCCGCTGCCGATTTCGAAGGCCTTCGTCGCCGGAAGCGACATCAGTCCTGCGGCCAGGTCGGCCTCGAGCTTGTCGAATACGGGTTCACCGAGACCGGGGGGCACACCGCGCGCGATGCATTCCACGATGCCCCCCAGAGAGTCTCCGCGCTCCCGGGCGGCCTCGATGGCACGCGCCATCTCCTCGGCCGCGCCCGGATCCGGACAGCGCACCGGGTTCGCCTCGACGGCTTCGAGATTCACCGATCCCGGGTCGAGCTTCGCCTCGACTTCGTGCACGCGCCGGACCCAGGCGAGGACTTCCACGCTCGCGGCCTCGCGCAGGAGCTTTCGCGCGATGGCGCCGGCGGCGACCCGTCCGATTGTCTCTCGGGCGCTAGCGCGCCCGCCGCCCTGCCAGTTTCGGATGCCGTACTTGGCCTCGGTGGTGTAGTCCGCGTGGGAGGGACGGTAGAGGTCCTTCATGTGCTCGTAGGCCGAAGGGCGTGCGTCTTCGTTGCGCACGAGGAGCGCGATGGGCGATCCGATGGTGCGGCCTTCGAAGACGCCGGACAGGATCTCGGCACGGTCGGCCTCTTGGCGCGCAGTGGTGAGTTGGCTCTGCCCCGGGCGCCGGCGGTCCAGATCGCGTTGGATCTCCTCCACCGAGAGCGGGAGCCGCGGCGGGCAGCCGTCGACCACGACGCCCACCCCGCCTCCATGGCTCTCGCCGAAGGTCGTCAACTCGAAGGCTTTCCCGAATCGGCTGCTCATCGGGCGAGAAGATACAACAGGCGGTGATCAGCCTCTCAAGAGCACGTAGGTGGCGCCGACACCGCCGTCGCCGCTGGTGGCACTCGAAAACGCCAGCACCTCGGACCCGACAGGAGGCTGGCTGAGCCAGTCGACGAGTGCCTCCTTCAAGACCGGGCCTCCCGGCGAGTTTCTGCCGCGGCCGTGGATCACGAGAACGCAGCGGCCGCCCTGACGTCGGGTCTCGAGCAGCGATTCGTGCACGCGCCGACGCGCCGAGGCCTCGTCGTGTCCATGGAGGTCGACCCGCGCATCCCGCGCGATCTCGCCATTGCGAAGCTTGCGGAGCAGGCCGTGATCGGCTCCGGGTGCGAGCCCTTCCACGCGTTCTCCGAGGAGGTCGATGTCGAACTTCACCGCCGCACCGGAGTCTTCGCCCTGCACGCGGCGGCGCCGGCGCAGCGTTCTGGGCCGCACCGCCTTGTCCCGATTCTCGAGCGGTTTCGCGTCGGACATGGCTTTCTCGAAATCCGATTCGTCGCCCCGGGTTCCCATCGAGTCCAGCCCGTCTCCTATGAGTTCTCCGGAAGCAGTTTCAGCGCCTTGCGCGTGAGAGCGCCCTGCGGGAGTTCCGCCACCGCCGCCGGCGCGAGCCAGCGGTGGGCGTCGAAGCCCTCGAGGCGCACCCTTCCCCGGGGAGTTTCGCACCGGAAGAGGTGGAGTTGCAAACGGCGGTGTGTGAAGGCGTGGTCGACAGTTCCCAGGTGCTGCGCTCGGGGGACCGCGAGCCCCACCCGCTCGGTGAGAGCACGGAGCAGCGCTGTCTCGGGGTCTTCAGCCCGGGCGAGAGCACCGCCTGGGAGTTCCCAGAGACCCCCGAGGAGCCCTCGCGGTGGCCGCCGCACCGCCAGGGCGCGACCGCGCCGCACCACCCAGCCCGCCACGGCGGCCACGCGCTGCGGCTGCGCGCGACGGGTCTTGACCGGGAGCGACTCCGGATCGCCAGCACGCCGTGCGGAGCAGCGCCGCCGCAGCGGGCATTCCGGGCAGCGCGGGTTCTTCGGCGTGCAGACGCTCGCGCCGAGTTCCATGAGCGCCTGATTCAGGTCGCCCGGGTTCGCGCCGCGGGCGAGTGCGGCAGCTTCGTCCCAGAGTCGGCGCTGGGTCTGGGGTGTCTTCGGGTCCTCGCGGATCTCGTGGAGGCGTGCGAGCACGCGCGCCACGTTCCCGTCGACGGCCGGCTCGGGCCGGTCGAAGGCGATCGACGCGACCGCACCGGCCGTGTAGCGGCCGATTCCCGGGAGTTCTCGGAGTGCTTCGGCCGAGTCCGGGAGCGCACCGCCGTGTCGATCCCGCACGATGCGCGCCGCCTTCAGGAGGTTGCGCGCGCGCGAGTAATAACCGAGCCCGGCCCAGAGGCCGAGCACGTCGTCGGCCTCCGCGCAGGCCAGCGCGTCGATGTCGGGAAAGCGGGCGAGGAAGCGCTCGTAGTACGGGATCACGCTGTCGACGCGCGTCTGTTGAAGCATCGTCTCTGAGATCCAGATCGCGTAGGGGTCTTCGCTGCGGCGCCACGGAAGGTCGCGCCGGTGCTGGTGGTACCAGTCGATCAGGATACGGCGCGTCGGCTTCAAAGCAGCACCGGAAGGCGGCGCTCGATGCGGATCGCCCGTCCCGTGACTCGGGCGCCGAGCGCGAAGATCTCGACACCGCCCCGTGCCGCACGGCGCAGCGCAGCCGTGTATTCGGGATCGATCGCAGCGGCCGGAGCGACCCGCACGCAATCTGCGCGCTGCACCAGGTAGACCAGAGCCGCACGCGCTCCGCGCCGGTGCAGGCGCAGAAGCGTCTCGAGATGTCTGCGTCCGCGAGCGGTCACGCTGTCCGGGAAAAGCGCCGTGTCCCCCTCGGCGAATGTCACGCTCTTCACCTCGATCCAGGCGGGGCGCGGATCCCGCGTGTGGTCCGCAAGCCGGAAGTCGAGCCGCGATCCCGGCACGGCCACCACTTCCCGCTCGTGCCGACCGTAGCCGGATAGCTCGGGCAGGGCTCCGGCGGTGAGCGCCCGCGCCACGACGTGGTTCGCGCGCCCCGTATTCACGCCCACCCAGACCCGTCCGACACGGATCATTTCGAGCGTGTGGCTCAGCTTCCGCTTCGGGTTGTCGCTCCTGGAGCAGCGCACGAGTGCACCTGGCAGCGCGCAGCCCCGCATGCTCCCGGGGTCGGGGCAGTGGACCGTGAGCTTCTGGCCCGCGTCCGTCTCGACGTCGGCAAGAAAGCGCTTGTAGCGGCGGAGCAGACGCCCGCGGAGGGTGGCGTCGATACGGACGCCCACCGGCCTCAGGGAGTGAGCTGCGCCTCCAGGTTCTCGCGTACCCATTTTGCGTCCCACCACTCGAGCGGATCCACGTAGGTACGGCCGACGAGCACGGCGAAGTGGAGGTGGTCGCCCCCGGCGAGACCCGTTGCGCCGGAGCGTCCCAGCGGTTGGCCTTGCTCGACCGCGTCGCCGGCCGAGACGTCGATTCGGGACAGGTGTCCGTAGAGCGTCGCGACGCCGAGTCCGTGATCCAGCAGTACGCAGTTTCCGTAGATGCCAAGGGCGCCGGCGTAGATCACCCGCCCGCTCGCTGCTGCCGTGACCGGGGCGGCCCGCGTCGAGGCCAGGTCGTAGCCGAAGTGCGTGGCCTTCGAGTTCGGCTGGCCCGATACGAAGTACGTGCGCTTTTCGGCGAAGCGGCTCGTCACCTCTGAATTGTCGAGTTGGTCGAAGGCGCCTTCCCAGTGTTTCTCCGGTGCGCTCTCCGCGAGCAGTTCGCCGATTTGCTCCTCGTTGGAGGCCCGCACCTCCGTGTTGATGACCTGGAAGGCAGCGGCCGGATCCGAAGCGTCGATGCCCATGGCGGCGGCCAGTTCCGGGACGGTCACGTCGAGAAAACTCGCGGGAAGCGTGACATTTGCCTCGGGAAGCCTCCGCTCGTTCACCACGACGGGCCAGCGCGCACGTGTCACGTTGCCGGCCTGATCTTCCGCCAGCACGCGCACCTTCGGGCTTTGCGGCGCGTCGATCGGCACCGCGTAGACTACGGCACGTCCGTCGCCCAGCGGGTAGCTCGGAAAGAACACGTCGCCCACTTCGACCCCGTCGCGCACGGTCTCTTCGGAGATCTGGTAACGCACCGCGCCGCTGCCGCCGCGCTTTACGTAGGTAAGCCCCGTGGCAATGGATACCTGGGGTGGGACCCGATCAATGCGGAGTGGGATGTCTGCGCGCGTCTCGTTGCCGCGCAGCCCGTCACGCCACGACCAGTCGCGCACCGTGAGGCGCAGGAAGGCCTCGCTCACGCCCCGCGGCAGTGCGTCGGGAGGCAACGTAACCTCGAGCGTCTCGGGCTCTTCCCCTCGGAGCGCGCCCGACATGAGGCCCCCTGGGTAGGTCTCGGACACCAGCGGCGCGTCGCCGCCGGCATGAGACAGCACGGCCTCCACGGAGCGCAATCCCGTCCCGGAGTCCGAAAGGTCGAACTCCAGAGTGCCTCCGTTCGCACCGAACACGATTGCCTCTGGACCGGCGACTGCCGGCGCACTCGCTTCGAAGCGAAACCACGCGAAGACTCCGCCGCCGCCCAGCAGCAGCAGGAGAAGAACGAAGAGCCACCCCCGAGCGCTCACGCCACCCCTCCCCTTCCACCGATCACCGTCGGGGAATCGAGTCTAACGCAGCCGCATTGACGCCGCGGCCGGTGGGCGCGATCCTGCGCCCTTTCGGGCCGGCGGTAGCCGGGTGCGGTTCTTGTAGCCTTTTCGTGTCCGGAGGAGAAGACATGTCGCAGCTTCGCCGCCTTGTACTGATGCGCCACGGCGAAACCACGGGTGAATCGAGCATCCGCTTCCACGGAAGCACCGACGTTTCCCTCTCTGACGAGGGACGCGCCCAGGTGCGCGATGCGGCTCGGGGCCTGAAGGGGGAATTCTTCGACCTCGTGGTGGCGAGTGCACTCCGCCGTTCGTGGCAGGCGGCGTCGATCGTCGCCGGAGGTGCGCCGGTGCGGATCGAGTACCGGTTCAACGAGATCGGTTTCGGCCGCTGGGAGGGCTTGACCCGCGAGGAGATCGAGGCCTCGGATCCGGTGCTCTACGCGGAGTGGGACGGCAAGGTAGAGGGATTCGAGTACCCCGGCGGCGAGGCGCGTGCGGACTTCCGGGCGCGCGTGGAGCAGGGCCTCGAGGGACTCCAGACGGGCGGGGCGACGAGTGTTCTCGTCGTGGCTCACAAAGGAACCGTGCGCACGATCGCCGAGTCCCTGCTCGGCGCGCCGCTCGAGGATGGAGAGCCCCCCCTGGCGGGTTCGTTGGGTCTCTTCTGCGCCGCTGACGACGACTGGCGTCTGGGCCGTCGGGGCAGCAATCCCGGCTAGCGGGTCAGAACTCCAGGTTGCCGCCGCGCGAGCCGCCCCCGATCCGCGAGGTCGCGCTGCCCCGGTTCGGCGAAACGAAGATCGGAATGTCGCTCAGTGAGCAGACTTTGCCGCAGCGCCGTCGCTCTTCGGTGACTTGCTGTGTCGCTGCCGGCTCAGCCCGCCGGGCCGTCGCCGTCTCCGTCTGGCTCCCGACTTCCACTAGCCCCATCGCCCCGAGGAACAAAACCGCCATCGCTAGAGCTGTCGTTTTCTTCATTGTGGCTGTCTCCATGACGGAATTCTCGGCCATGGAGCGAGCGGGAACCTGTGAGGTGGTTCACACGCAGAGCGATTTTCTCAAATATTTGAAAATAAAGAGTTTTTATGTTTCTTGGGACTCGCGGAGACGGGTCAGGACGCTGTAGTCCTCGAGCGTCGTGGTGTCGCCCACCTCTTCCTTGCCGGCAGCGATGTCGCGCAGCAGGCGGCGCATGATCTTTCCCGAGCGCGTCTTCGGCAGGGCGTCTGTGAAGCGGATGTCCGCGGGCTTCGCGATGGGGCCGATCTGTTTCGCCACGTGTGCGCGCAATTCCTGGGCCAGCCCGTCGCCCGCGGCGACCCCGCCCTTGGGGGTGACGAATGCGACGATCGCAGTGCCGGTGAGCTCATCCGGGCGTCCGACCACGGCGCTTTCGGCCACCTTGGCATGCGCGACGATGGCACTCTCGACTTCCATGGTTCCGATGCGGTGGCCCGAGATGTTCATCACATCGTCGATGCGTCCCATGATCCAGAAGTAGCGGTCCGAGTCGCGGTGCGCGCCGTCGCCGGCGAGGTAGGTCTCGCGGTACTTGCTCCAGTAAGTCTCGCGGAAGCGCTTCGGGTCGCCCCAGATTCCGCGCAACATTCCAGGCCAGGGCTTCTCGATCACGAGGAATCCGCCGTTGGGCGGTTTCACCGGTTGGCCGTCTTCGCTCCAGACGTCTGCGTGCACGCCGGGAAAGGGGAGCGTCGCCGAGCCGGGCTTCGTGTCGACCCCTGCCGGAAGCGGGGTGATCATGATTCCGCCGGTTTCGGTCTGCCACCAGGTGTCGACGATCGGGCAGCGCCGTCCGCCGATCACGCGGTGGTACCACATCCAAGCTTCGGGGTTGATCGGTTCGCCCACGGTGCCCAGGAGCCGCAAAGACGACAGGTCGTGACCTTTCGGGTGCTCGTCACCGAGCCGCACGAAGGTGCGGATCGCCGTTGGAGCCGTGTAGAAGACGGTGACGCCCCAACGCTCGATGATGTCCCAGAAGCGGTCGGGGCCGGGGTGCGTCGGAGTGCCCTCGTACATCAGTGTCGTCGCACCGTTCGCGAGGATCCCGTAGACCACGTACGAGTGTCCTGTGATCCAGCCGATGTCGGCCGTGCACCAGTAGGTGTCGCTGTCCTTCAGGTCGAAGATTGCCTTTGCGGTGGTCGTTACGTGTGTGAGGTAGCCGCCCGTGGTGTGCAGGATGCCCTTGGGCTTTCCCGTGGTCCCACTCGTGTAGAGGATGAAGAGGGGGTGCTCGGAGTCGAGGCGCGCCGGCGCGCACTTTGCGCTCGCGTTCTGGACTGCGTCGTGCCACCAGAGGTCGCGGCCCGACTTCATGGCGGTGGCCTGACCGGTGCGTTTCACCACGATCACCCGCTCGATGTCGGGACAGCCTTCGAGCGCCTCGTCGACAGCGGGCTTGAGCGCGTGGGGTTCACCCCGCCGGAACCCTCCGTCGGCAGTGACGACGAGTTTTGCACCGGCGTCGTTGATTCGATCGCGCAGCGCCTCGGCGGAGAAGCCACCGAAGACGACGCTGTGCGGAGCGCCGATACGCGCGCAGGCGAGCAATGCGATGGCGAGCTCGGGAATCATAGGCATGTAGAGTGCGACGCGGTCGCCTTTCCGGACCCCGCTCTCCTTGAGCACGTTGGCAAAGCGGCAGACTTCTCGGTGGAGTTCGCCAAAGGTGAGCACGCGCGTATCTCCCGGCTCACCCTCCCAGACGATTGCGGCTTTGTTGCGACGCCAGGCGTTTTCGCCCTCGAGGTGACGGTCGAGGCAGTTGTAGGAGACGTTGAGCTTGCCTCCGACGAACCACTTCGCGAAGGGTGGTTTCCACTGGAGCGTCTTCTTCCAGGGTGTGAACCAGCTGACGTCGTTGCGGGCCATCTTCGCCCAGAAGCGTTCGGGGCTCTTGGCGCCGAGTTTTCGGTACTCGGCGATCTGCTTCCGATTCCAATTGGCGTTCTTCGTGAAGTCCCTATTCGCCTTGAAGACGCGTTTCTCCTTCAGCAGCGATTCGATCTGGTCCATGGTGCTCCGTCGGCGCTCGTTGAGGAGCGCTTCCAACTTTTCGTTTCTTTAGCGCTCGGAGACGAGCGCCTCCAATTCGTCGGGTGTCTTGGGAAGTGCGGCATTGAGGTTCTCGTGACCATCCTCGGTTACTACCACGTCGTCTTCGATGCGCACGCCGATGCCGCGGAAGCGAGAACCTGCCTGTGCGGTGGATTCGGAGATGTAGAGACCGGGCTCTACGGTGAAGACCATCCCGGGCTCGAGGGGACGCGGAGATCCTTCCCGCCGGTAGGCGCCAACGTCGTGTGAGTCGAGCCCGAGCCAGTGGCTGGTGTTGTGCATGCAGTAGGCCTTGTGCTCCTCACGGGAGACGATCTCCTCCACGTCTCCGGAGAGAAGTTCCAGGTCGACGAGCCCTTCGGCGAGGCGGCGCACGGCGGCTTCGTGCACCTGCACCAGGGTGTGTCCCGGACGGCACTGGTCGAGTGCCGCAAGCTGCGCCGAGAGCACCACCTCGTAAAGAGCGCGCCCGGTTCCGGTGAAACGGCCGCCGACCGGATAGGTGCGCGTCACGTCCGACGCGTAGCCTTCGAGCTCGCAGCCGGCATCGATGAGGACGAGACTCTCGTCCGTGAGCTTGGAGTCGTTCGCCACGTAGTGGAGTACGGTGGCATTGCTGCCACCGCCGACGATGGTCGTATACGCGGGGCCTCGGGCGCCTCGGCGCCTGAAGGTGTACTCGAGAATCGCCTGGAGTTCGTACTCATACGTTCCCGGGTGGGCCAGGCGCGCGGCCGCGGTGTGTGCGTCGGCGCTGATGGCGGCAGCGCGGCGCATGATATCGAGTTCTTCGGGGCTCTTGAACAGCCGCAGCTCGTGGAGGATTGCCCGCGGATCCAGGATCGCCGTGGGTGCCTCGGTTCCCTGGCGCGAGCGGCGGCGCAGATCCTCGATGGCTCCGGTGATGCAGGCGTCGATCGTGGCGTTGCGGCCCAGCACGTGGTGGATGCGGTCGACCTTGCCGACGAGGTCCGCCAAGTGGCGCAGAAAGTCCGAGCGGGGGTGTGCTTCGTCAGCAGCATGGTCGCGCACCGCACCGTCGACTCCCGGTCGGTAGCCCGTCCAGATTTCGGTGGCCGGATCGCGGGGCTCGACGTAGAGCGTGTACTCGGGTCCGCCGTCCGTCCGCAGCAGGGCGACGGCACCCGGGTGGTCGAAACCCGTCAGGTACCAGAAGTCGCTTTCCTGTCGGAAGGGAAAGTCCGTGTCGTTCGAGCGTTGCACCATGCTCGAGCCGAGGAAGATCGCGACGGCGCCCTTCCCCATGGCGGCTCGGACCTTTTGGCGGCGTTCTGCGAACACGGCAGCGATCTTACTACGTAACCCGGGTGCAAACGAAGCTCGCTCGCTACGGAATCCGAGTGCAGACGACGCGCACCCCGGCGCAGTACGTGGCGCAGATGCGGTCGTCGGCCAGCACTGCCGTGTAGTAGAGACCGCCCTGCTGGAGGTTCGGAAGCTGCAGTCTGCTGGAGGAGCCGTCCGCGGCAACGCGGTGGACGAGGCCACTCCACTGTGTGACGACGGCTCCGCCGTCGGGTGTGGGCTTCACGTCCTGGGTGAAGTCGAAGGCGGCGGCGAAGTCAGTGTCGAGTACGACGCTCCCAACGGGCCGCACGAGATCGAGTTCGGAGCCGCTTCGCTCGGCGCGCAGTAGCCCCACCTGCGGGTTGCTCGCAACGAACTGGATCTCGGGCGTTTCGATGCGTCGGCGTTGAACTCCGTCGAGGCTCAGTACGAATGCGTCGTTTCGAACCGCGCCGGCGCCCCGGGGCAAGAGGTCTGCAGTCAACCAGTACGTGGCGCTCGCTGTGTCCAAGGCGGGGGTCTTCGGTGCCGCGGTGTAACCGGCGGGCGGTGTGAGTGCATGCTCTTCGAGGAGCACGCCCTCGGGAGAGATGACCAGCAGCGAGCCCTGCTGAGGGTCTTCCCGTGGCCCGGCGCCGTAGCGAGTGACGAGCAGCGTGTCTCCCTCCCCCGCGGCGATCTCGTTCAGGCCCAATCCGAGCCCTCGGAAGCGGCTCACGTCGCCGGTTGCCGGGTCGACTGCGCCCATCTCCTCAAAAAAAGTCGTGTAGTAGACGCGCCCGTTCCGGTGGGCGTGGACGTCCCAGACCCCGGAGCGCGCCCCGGGCGCTGTGACGTCGAGGGGGGGCAGCATGCGCTCCCGCTGCAAGTCGAAGCGGCCGATGAGTTGGGGACCCGGCGCCGCCAGGTCGCCGCGGGGATCACCGGCGTGGGCCCGCTTGGCTGCCCAGAATGCCGCCTGACCGAAATAGAGCACCCCGTCGCGGGCGTCGCCGTACCAGGCGCAGTAGTCCTCGCTGCCGCTGACCGGTTGGGCCGTGTGGATGCGGGGAGTCACCTGGGGCGTGTGCTGCGCCGTACAGCCGGCTAGAGCGGCCACCGCGATCCGCAGCAGGGCGGTAGCCAGCCCGCCGCAAAGGGCGGCGGGGCTGCTTTCGGATGCGTTGATCACCGACTGTTTCCGTCTCGCGGGGTTGTGGCGCAGCTGACGGCCGCCGGTTGCCCGGAGGCACATCCGGCTGCAAATTTTAGTGGCACCCACGGACCGGTGTGCTCTCGACACGTTTGAGAAAAGAGCTGAAAAATCAACCCCTTGCGTGGAGTGAGAGGTGGTCTGTGCTTGGCACGCTTTCTGCTCTTGGAATAGTGCAGCGTTCTGTTGTGGCCGGATCGGACGTAAGCGGGCGCGCACGGACGGTTCGGCACACCTCTCGGAGGAGGGTCGAGCGCTACCAGGCGCTTTCCCCCAAGGCGGGACTCGCCCGCTCGGCTTCGCGCCGGGAGGACAGTCGCTAGAGCCCCCGGCCGGATGGTCCGGCCCGGGGGCTTCTCGTTTTTCAGGATTCCGTCTCGTCGGCCCGGCGGGGGCCGCTGCGCCGCCGGCCGGAGCGGGCCCGCTGGCCGTGCCGCTGCTTCTTCGTGGTCTCTTGTCCGGTCAGGTCCTCCAGGGTCACTCGGGTCACCTCCGAGCCGAACTCCCGTCGGAACCAGCCCTTGAGTTCGGGCAGGTCGTCGAGGTCGGCCGCCGTTGCCGGCGCCCGCCACGCGATTGCCTCGAGCACCGAGTTCGGAGCGAGCACGCCTGGGTCCATCCTCAGGTCTTCGGCGCGGCCGGTGCGCCAGGTTTTGAGCGCCGCCATCCGGCGCTCGACCTGCCGGTCCATGCGGCGCCGGCCACCACCGAGCTTGGGGAGCGGGCCATGGTCCTGTTTACGGCCCTTGCGGATCGCGGTCATGATGTCGCGGCCCATGCGCCGGATGAGGAGGTCGGTGATGCCCTTGATCTCGGCCACCTCGCTCAGTTTTGTCGGCTTTCGATCGGCGATGTCGAGCAAGGTCCGGTTGCCCAGCACTTTGAAGGGCGGCCGGTCCAACTCGCGCGCCCGGGCGTCTCGCACGAAGTAGAGTTCGCGCAGGATCGAGAGCCCCTTCGGGTCGAGACGCTTTGCCCCTT
This sequence comes from Deltaproteobacteria bacterium, assembly GCA_002729515.1. Classification (GTDB taxonomy): domain Bacteria; phylum Myxococcota_A; class UBA9160; order UBA9160; family SMWR01. Next base: position 67,650 of record PBYF01000059.1, on the reverse strand, counting down.
TGATGCGCAGGTACCCGAACTCGTCGAACTCACGTTCGGGCCAGGATCGAGTGCACAGCGATTCGAATTCCTCGCGTGCCCAGCGCAGGCGTTTCGCCTGGCGCAGCTCGCGAGTGAGCTTCTCGGTCAGCTCGATCAGGTAGACGACGTCGGCTGCGGCGTAGTTGAGCTGTCGCTGGGTCAGCGGACGCCGCGACCAGTCCGAGCGCTGCTCGTCCTTCGGGAGGTTCACGCCGAAATGCCGCTCGGCGAGGCCGGCGAGCCCCACCGACGGGTAACCGAGCAGCTGCGCGCTCACCATGGTGTCGAAGAGATTTGCGAAACTGAAGCGGCAATCGCGCGTCAACACGAAGAGGTCGTACTCGGCGGCGTGGAAGATCTTCGTGATCTCGGGGGACGCGAACACGGGCCCCAGCGGGGCGAGCTCCGCCGGACCACCCAGTGCCAAGGGGTCGATCAGGTAGATATTCCGGCGTGTAGCGATCTGCACCAGGCAGGTCTTGTCGAAATAGTGGTAGAAGCTGTCGGCTTCGGTGTCGATTGCGACGATCTTGGCCGACAGCAGGTCCTCGACGACGACGTCGAGGCCTGCCTTGGTTTCGATGATCTCGAAGTCCGCCAATTTGCGGGCCTTTATGGGTTCGTCCCCCGACCTGCGGGAATCACGCACACCCAAACAGGAGTTGTTTCTCACGGAGGGGAATACAAGGCACCGAGGAGGGGCGCGAAGCGGTGCCGAGGGCCATGCTAGCTGAGTCCTGGCCGCCTGGGTAGCCGCTCCCGTGGGGACCTCGGAGGCGGGGCTCCCCAGGAGCCCGGGGGTGGCCGATAATTCCGGCGTGCCGAAGGCTGGAGTTGGACTTTCGACCGCCCATGGCGCCGCCGGTGCGGGGGCCGAGGCAGCGGAGCGCGCGCTCTCGGCGGCCGGGGCTGCGGACGCGGCCCTGCTGTTTGCCGGACCGGGATACGGGGATGAGCTGCCGTTGATGCTCGATGCGGTGGCCACCACACTCGGCACGGAGGCGATCGTGGGTGCCAGCGCCCACGGAATTCTCGCCAATGGATCCGAGTGCGAGAACCAGCCGGCGGTGGGCGTGCTCGCCCTGGCGGGCCTCGATGCGAAGCCCTTTCTGCTCGTGGATACAGCCGGCGCAGAGCAGGCCGCCTGCCGCGAGATCGCAGCTCGGCTCGGGCGTCCACCAGGCCCCGAGGACCTGGTGGTATTACTCCCAGATCCGGGGAATTTTAACCCCGAGGTCTTCTTGCCACAGATCGCTGAGGTATTCGGCCCGGCCCGTGTGGTAGGGGCAGGGGCGGGCGATCCCACCGGCGGGACCCCCGTTCAGTGGTGCGGGCGAACCGTGGCTTCGGGCGCGGTGGCAGGCATGCTGATCCGGGGTACCCGGCCTGCCCGCGTGGGGGTGACGCAGGCGTGCCGGCCGGTGACGGATCTTCTCACGGTGACCCGCGCCCGGGGCCACTGGGTCCTGGAGATCGATGGCAGGCCAGCGCTCGAAGTCTACCGAGAACTGGCTCGCGGGCGGCTTGCCGAAGACCTGCGCCGTGCCGCGGCCTTCGTGCTGGCGGCGTTGCCTGTGGCGGGAGAGGACCTGGCCCCCGGGAGTTACCTGGTTCGCCACGTGATCGGGTTCGAAGAGAATGAGAATGCGTTCGCAATTCCGGTTGAGCTTCGCGCTGGAGATCGGCTGGCGTTCGCCTTCCGCGACGCAGAGGCTGCCCGCGAAGACCTGAAGGCGATGCTCGACCCGCTCGCGGGTACCGGGGCGGCGGCGGCCCTCTACTTCGATTGCTGTGCCCGAGGGGAGGCGTTCTTCGGTGTTCCGGGTCTCGAATCGGCCTACTTGGAGCGGGCACTCGGGCCCGTCCCGATGCTCGGGATGTTCGGCTCCTGCGAGATCGGCCCGGTGGGTGCGACGACCGAGCTTCTGACCTACACCGGAGTGCTCGCGCTGCTGGAGGGCTGAGGCACGGTGAAGATCTGGATCGACGGCCAAATCGTCGAGGCGGGGGAGGCCCGGATCCCCGTTACCGACCACGGGCTCCTCTACGGCGACGGCCTGTTCGAGGGAATCCGGGTGTACGGCGGCCGGGTATTCCGGCTCGACGACCACCTGGTCCGGCTCGAGGCCGGGGCACGCGTTCTGGGCCTGGTGCTGCCCTTCGAGCGGGCCCGTCTCCACGAGATCGTGCTCGAGACCGTGCGCGCCCACGCAGAGCCCGAAGCCTACGTCAGGCTTGTCGTGACCCGGGGCGACGGGGCGCTCGGCGTCGACCCCACGACCTGCTCGGCACCCCGTCTCTTTTGCCTGGTTGCGGAAATCAGCATCTACTCGGAAGAGAAGCTGCGCTGCGGGATCGACCTGGTCACCTCGAGCCTGCGCCGGCCCCCGCCGGACGTCCTCGACCCGCGGGTCAAGAGCCTCAACTACCTGAACAGCGTGCTCGCGAAGCAGGAGGCGCGCCGCCAGGGCGCCGATGAGGCGCTGCTCCTGAATACCGCCGGGCGCGTGGCGGAGGCCGCTGTGGCCAACGTCTTCTGCGCCCGTTACGGGGAGATTGCGACCCCACCCGCCACCGAAGGTGCGCTCGAGGGCATCACCCGGCGCACTCTGCTCGAGTTGGCCGGGACTCTCGGCATTCCGGCCTCCGAGCGCTGTATCTCGCGCTTCGATCTATTTGCTGCCACCGAGGTCTTCCTGACCGGCAGCGGCGCGGGCGTCGTGCCGGTGAGTTCGCTCGATGGCCGTCCGATCGGAAGCGGCCGCCCGGGGCCGCTGTGGGAAAAGCTCCGCGGTGCCTTCCTGAGTGCGGCGCCCTCCCTGGGAGTCCCGGCCCTGAGCTAGCGTGGGGCCGTGAAGTGGTCCCACGCCTTCATCCCCACCCTGCGTGACGACCCGGCCGATGCGGAAGCCGTGAGTCACAAGCTCCTGGTGCGCGCCGGCTTCATTCGCCAGGTAACCGCCGGCGTGTATGCGATCCTGCCGCTCGGCCGGCGCGTATGCCACAAGATCGAATCGATCGTTCGCCGCGGGATGAACGAAATCGGCGGACAGGAGTTCAGCCTGCCGTCGCTTCATCCGGCCGAGCTCTGGAAGCGTTCCGGGCGCTGGGAGACGATGGGCGACGAGATGTTCCGCCTCGTCGACCGAAAGGGGGCGGATGCTGCCCTCGGCATGACCCACGAGGAAGTCTTCGCAAGCATCGCGGCCGAGCTGCGCAGCTACCGGCAGCTCCCGCAGATCTGGTATCAGGTCGACACGAAGTTTCGCGACGAGCCGCGCCCCAAGTCCGGCCTGCTGAGGACGCGCGAGTTCACCATGAAGGACTCGTACTCGCTCGACCTGGACGAAGCGGGCCTCGACCTCTCGTTCCGGAAGCACTTCGAGGCCTACCGCAAGGTGTTTGGTAGCTGCGGTCTCGATGCACTGGCCGTCGAGGCTTCGTCGGGGGCCATGGGTGGCAGCGAGTCGATCGAATTCATGGTGCCGAGCGATGCGGGTGAAGACTGGGTCGCTTCCTGCGCTGCCTGCGGTTACGCGGCGAATTTCGAGAAGGCCACCTCGTCCTTGGAGCGCGTCGAGGATGCGGCGGGTCTGGCGGCTCCGGAGAAGTTCGCGACGCCTGGGCAGCGCACCATCGACGACCTGGCCCGCTTCGACGCAGGGGCTCCGCCGGAACGGCAGATCAAGACGCTCGTCTACACGGTGGACGCGCAGCCCACGCTCGTGCTTCTTCGCGGCGACCATTCACTGGTGGAGCAGAAGCTCTCCGACGGACTGGGGAGCGTCGACTGGTGCGCCGCGTCCGACGAGGAGATTCTCTCTGCGCTCGGTGCCGCGGCCGGGAGTCTGGGCGCGGTCGGAGTGAGCGGTGTCCGGATCGTGGCCGATGAAGCGTTGCGCGGGCGATGTGGCATGGTGACCGGTGCAAACGAAGACGGCTTCCACCTTCGCGGCGTCGATGTCGAGCATGACATCGCGGTGGACGCGTGGCTAGACCTTCGCGAGGTGAATGAGGGCGAATCGTGTCCCGCTTGTGACGGCCCGCTCGCCGTGCAGAAGACGATCGAGATCGGCCACATCTTCAAGCTCGGCACGCGCTACGAAGTGATGGGCGCGGCGGTACTCGACGAACAGGGCAAGACCCGGCCGATCGTCATGGGGTCCTACGGCATCGGCATCCAGCGAACCATGGCGGCGGTCGTGGAGCGCCATCACGACGAGTCGGGCATCGTCTGGCCGCTCAGCGTGGCGCCCTTCGAGGTCGTGGTCACGCAGCTCAACGCCAAGGATGCCGCGACCCGGGATGCCGCGGGCGCACTCTACGACGCCCTGGTGACTGCGGGGATCGAAGTCATTCTCGACGACCGGGACGAGCGGCCGGGTGTCAAGTTCAAGGATGCGGATCTGGTCGGCGTTCCCTATCGCCTGGTCGTCGGACCCAGGGGTCTCGCGGAAGGCAAGGTCGAGTTGGTGCGGCGGCGCGGCAAGACCTCCCGGACCATGGACCTCCAGAAAGCGGCCGAGGCGACCGCCGAGGCGGTGCTCGAGGAGCGCGGTCTCTCGTCGCAGATCTAGCGTGGCCGGGGGACCCCTGGTCCACTTGATCGACGGTCCGGTGTGGGTATTCCGTGCCTACTACGCGCTGCCCGAGATGAAGGCGCCTGACGGAACGCCGACCAACGCCGCTTATGGCTATACCAACACGCTCCTCAAGTACCTCACCGACCACGAGCCCACGCACCTGGCGGTGGCCTTCGACTACGCGATGGAGAGCTTCCGCAACGAGGAATTCCCGGACTACAAGGCCCAACGCGGCGAGGTTCCCGACGACCTCGAGCCCCAGTGGGATCTTTGTACCGAGGCGACGCGCGCCCTCGGCATCCCCGCGCTCGAAGTGGAGGGCTACGAAGCCGACGACGTGATCGCGACGTGCGCGACGCAGCTGGTGCGACGTGGCGCTAGCGCCCGGGTGGTGACGACCGACAAGGACCTGGCGCAACTGGTTCGTGAAGACGGGCGCGTCACGCTCTGGGACATGGCGAAGGAGATCGGCTGCGACGCCGACGGCGTGCGAGAGCGTTTCGGCGTGGACCCGGCACAGATTCCAGACTACCTGGGGCTCATGGGAGACAGCGTCGACAACCTTCCGGGTGTGCCGGGAGTCGGACCCAAGACCGCGGCTGCGGCATTGCGCGCCTTCCGCCGAATCGAGGAGGTGCCGGCCGACTCCGATCGGTGGGCCGGCGTTGCGGTGCGCGGTCCAAAACGAGTGGCCGGACTCATCGATGCGCATCGGGAGCAGGCGCTGCGTACCCGCGACCTCGCGACGCTGGTTCGCGACGTACCGGGGATCCGCGCCCTGTTGCGCGAGATGAACTGGGTAGGTGCGGACCGCAATGAGGTCGAGACGCTGTTCGAGGATCTGGGCTGGGGTCGCATCGCCACGCGAGTTCCGCGCTGGGCGGCCGGGAAGAGACACCCATACCCGTGGAGATTGCCCTAGACTGCCCGGGCTTCAATCGAGGAGGGATGCCATGGAGATCACAGAGTTTCTACTCCGCTGGATTCACTTCCTGGCTGGGATCACCTGGATCGGTGTTCTCTACTACTTCAACTTCATCCAGACACCCTTTTTTGGCACGGAGCTCGGCGGTACGGCCAAGAGTGCGATGACGCGGGGACTCGTGCCCGCCGCGCTCTGGTGGTTTCGCTGGGGCGCCATGTTCACCCTCCTTTCAGGCGTGTTGATGCTGTTTCTCAAGTTGCACACGGGCACCTCCCTGAGCTCGGGCTACATGACCCGCGTCCTGACCGGAGGCCTCATGGGCACGCTCATGTTCTTGAATGTGTGGTTCTTGATCTGGCCCGCCCAGAAGATCGTCATTGCGAACGCGGAGAACGTGGCGGGTGGCGGCGAGGCGAACCCGGCAGCCGCCGGGGCCGGGGCCCGGGCTGGGATGGCGTCGCGCACCAATACGCTCTTCTCGATCCCGATGCTCTTTTTCATGGCGGCGGCGAGTCACCTGCCCTCCCTCGCAAGGGGTGCGGATGTCGGCATACACGTATTGACGTACTGGACGGTGGCATTCATCGTCATCGGCCTGGTCGAGATCAATGGCCTGATCGGACCGGATGCGACCACGCAGAAGCCGCTCACCACCGTCTCCGGCACGATCCATGCGGGTCTGGCACTGACCACCGTTCTTCTGCTGTCCCAGGTGTTCCTGATCTAGCGGTTCACGGAGTCGAGATACGCCGCGAGATCTCCGATGTGGTCCTTCAGGTAGGCGAGCCGGGGCATCTGGTTCGTGGTGCGCTTGGGCTCGTAGCCCAGCGGATGTTCTCCGCGCACCACCTTTGCCTCGAGCAGCGTCGCCGACGCGCCCGCCACGGGAGGTCCCAGGCTCCCCACCTGCGCGGGATCCTGTGCGTGACAGACGGTGCAGGTGTTGCGATAGATCATCTCGCCGCGCTGCACCGCTGTTTGCGTGTCGCCCGCATTGGAGCAGGACAGTGCGACCAGGGCGATGAGTACGGACCAGGAGTGTCGCACGATTTTGTGCAGCTTAGCGCCTGCGCCGGTACCGTCTCGTCTCGATGGACTCTTGGCTGACGCGGGCGAACGGATTCACGGCGCTGCGTCTTCTGGCCGCACCGGCGCTCTTTGGTGCAATCGGCGCCGAGAGACCCGTGCTCGCGACGCTCGTCTTCGTCTTGGCGGTTGCCACGGACTGCGCCGATGGCTGGGCGGCACGGCGCTACGGCGAGGCCACACCGCTCGGCGGTATCATCGACCACGCCGCGGATGCGATCTTCGTCTGCACCGGTGCAGCGGCGCTGTCGTGTGCCGGCGTGCTTCCGGCGCTGCTTCCAATGCTGATAGCCGCTGCGTTTCTGCAATACGCGCTCGATTCGCGCTGGCTTTCCGCGCGGAACCTGCGGCCCAGTAAACTCGGCCGCTGCAACGGCATCGCCTACTACGTGATCGTCGCCGTACCGATCGTTCGCGACGCACTCGGACTCGGTTGGCCAGGCGCCGACCTCGTCACTCTGCTCGCCTGGGTGCTCGTCGCCTCGACTCTTGTCTCAATGGCCGATCGGCTCAGGTGGCTCTTTTTGGCCCGAAGAGCTCGCGGTTTGCCCGTCTGAGGAACAACAATCCGATCGACGCGTTGAAAAAGATGAAGAAGTTGTGCTGCACGAGTCCGAAGGCGGTGGCCTGCGCCGGATTTTCAGGATAGAGAAACGACCAGAGCGTGATGGCGACGGCTCGCATCGGTGTTGGAATTGCGGCTCCGAAGAAGATCAGCGGGAGGGTGATGAGCATATCCAGGAACCCTGTCTCGAGATCGAAGAGGCGCAGCGACAGGGTGTAGACCACGACCGCCATCAGCAGGGCCGGCGAGCGGAGCAAGACGATCGCGCCGTACTGCCACCACTTTGCCTGGCGGAATGCGTGCAGGATCTGCCGGTCGCGCAGCCGGCTGGTCGGGGCGATCGCGCCGCGGAAGTAGAGCACCCAGAGCGCGAAGAAGATTCCGGAGCCCAGCGCGACCCAGGGAAGCAGGCCGAATTGTGGCGGCAGAGCGTCTCCCTGCAGCGCGTAGCCCACGTTGGCCCAGAGCAGCAGGTAGAAGAACTCGCAGAACATGATGAAGAGCATGCTGGAGCCGACTTGCCAGCCGGGCACCCCGTCGCGGCGGTTCAGGTAGACCGCCATGACCCCCTTTCCGACCTGCTCGTTCAGGATGGAGATGATGTACGTGCTGCCGCGAATCGGCAGGATGTCCGCGTAGCGCACGCGGGCGTTGAACCAGTTGATGACCCGCCACACGACCAGCGAATCGATGAGGAAGAAGAAGATCGAGTAGGGAACCATCAGCCCGAGCCATCGTGCCCAGCTGACATTCGCGAAGACGTTTGCTAGGTACGGGATCGCGCTCGAGCCCTCGCGCTGGGCGGCGCCATCGATGCGGAAGTAGAGATAGGTGAAGCAGGCGAGCGTCACGATCCACGGGATCGCGCGCTTCAAGATGTCTCCCCGCAGGCTCTTTGCTCCTCCGCTCATCGGCCGGCTCCCAGTCCCACGCAGCGGTGCAGCATTTCGTCGAGGGAAGTGGACTCGATGCCGAGCTTCGCAAGGGCTTCGCTCGGATCGACCTGATCGTCACAGTCGAGCACACCGAGCATGGGACGTGTGACAGGCGGGTCGTCAACGAGTTTCTCGAAGATCCACGCGAGGGCGTGGTTCAGCGCGTAAGGAACCGCAAGGGTTGTTGGACCGTCGGCACCGGCCGCGGCTGCAGCGCGCGCCACGAGCTGGTGCTGGGGCAGCGACTCGGGGCCGGCGAGATCGAGCGCCAGATCGTCGAGTCCGTCGCGCGTCGTTCCTGCGACGATTGCGTCGACGACATCACCTGCGTAGATGGGCTGCTCGAGGCAGGTGCCTCCGCGAGTCAGTGCTGTGGCTCGGGCACGTGCGCGGCGCCCGAGTGCTAGAGAGGCGAAGTCTCCTTCTCCCAGAACCATCGGTACTCGCAACACGAGAGTGGGGGTGCGCGCCGCCATCAAGATCTGTTCGGCGCGTCCCTTCGAAGCCAGGCAGGCGTTGGCCGAGTCCTGGCTCGACCCGAGAATGCTCAGGTACACGATGCGGCTCAGGCCGGCGGCATCCGAGGCGTTGGCGAGAGCGAGAGACGCGCGCTCGTGCGCGTCGGCGTAGCGGCTGCTCGAGTTCTCCTTGAGGATGCCGGCCAGGTGCACCGCGTGGCTGCAACCGCTCGCCGCCTGGGTCAGCGCCGCCGCGTCGCCGTAGTCGAGGATCGATATGGGAGGCGGGTCGGGCAGGTCGAGGGCCGAGATCTGTTCGGCTGCACGCTCGGAGCGAACGACCGGCCGCAGCGGGCGCGATCCCGAAAGGCGGCGTAGCAGCCGGCGGCCGAGGTGGCCGTTGGCCCCGGTGACGAGAACGGGTCCGGTCTCCTGGGGCAAGCGTGCTCCTTACGGCGCGTGCAGAGCATACCATGCCGTTGCGTTGACTTCGGCTGCGCTCGCGGCTTCCATGGCTCGGATGCTGCACTTCGCCTCGATGTCCCCGCCGCCGCTGGTCTTCTTTCCCGCCGCCACGGGATGGCTCCGGCCGGTCGGGGCCGCAATCCTACTCGTTCGCGTATGAGGTCCCTCCCCATTGCCCTCTGCTGTGTCGTGTTCGCGTTGGCTTGCGCGACAACCGAGTCAGGGGAGAGTGTCGAGTCCGATGCCGAAGCTTGGGAGCGCCTGTACGCCAGCGGCAGTCGCTGGAGCAAGACCAAAACCGATGCCTCGGCTCTCTACTACGAGCGGGCCTGGCACAAGGCGCAGGCCGTGTTTGCGGTGGGGGACCCGCGCCGCGTCCGCTCTGAACTGGGGCTCGGCGAAGCCTACCGCCGCCAGGGCCAGATCGAGAAGGCGCAGCGGCTGCTCGAGTTGGCGCGTGACCATGCCAGGGCTCTGTCCCCGGCGGAACCGGAACTGCGGGCAGACGTGCTCGAAAGTCTTGGGCTCCTGGAGGTGATGCAGGGCAGGCTCGCCGAGGCCGAAGCGGCCTTCACCGAGTGCGCCGAGATCCGGATCGGCAGCCTCGAACCCACGGCCCCCGAGACGGCAGAGAGCATCGTGCTGCTTGCCGAGGTGCAGCGCCGTCTCGGCAAGCACCGGCTCGCGGAGGTCAATTTGCTGGAGGCGGCCTTGATCTACGGGGACCACGGAGGCCGTTACGCCATACGGATCGCGACGATCCAGAACAATCTGGGGCTTCTCTACCAGGCGATGGAGCGCTTCGACGTTGCGGAACGACAGCACCGGCAGGCGATCGTGACGGCACGGCAGGTCGCGGGCGAGAGCAGTCCGAATGTCGCGATCTATCGCCGGAGTCTTGCAGATCTCTACGCGCGCCAGGGAAAATGGGTCGAGGCGCTGCGGATCTACGAGCAGTCACTCGAGATGCTCAAGCGCTCGGTCGGGTCCGACCACATCGAAACGCGGCTGACGGAGGACCGGATCGAGAAAGTCAAGGCCAGGCTCGGTCGCGGGAATTCACCGTGAGTATTGGCGAAGCGCTGCGTGCAGGCGGAGCCTGTTGACTCTGTTGCCAAGTCCTGCGCGTGGATTAGATCGGGAAACTCGGCTGAGATTCGTGCAGGACCGGCCGTGCCGCGTGTTGCTTCCCGGGGGCGAGGAATAGTGTGTCGAGGGGGATCGCGTCGAGCTCTTTCGCCGTGGCCTCCCGGTCGAAAGGCGTCGCCTTCTGTGGCTCGAACGCCAGGTACACCGTCTCGCGCTAGCGTTCCGCCGTCGGCACCTGCACCGCCTCGCCCCGCACGGACGCCTTTAGGGGCCGCACCGGTGGGTGATCGGGGCGGAGCCGAACGTCGCGTGGTAGCCTGCGAACCGCATGCTGCGGATTGGCGCGCTCTCGCTGCTCTTCGGTCTCTTGCTTCCGGTGCCGGGTGTGTTGGCGCAGCAGGCGCTCAAACCCAGCCTCGAGGGGCCGGCTCTCGTCGAGGCACTCAAGCGCGGCGGCTACGTTGTGCTCATGCGTCATGCAACGACCGAGCACGTGGCGCCTGACCCGCAAACCTTCAACCTTCGTGACTGCTCGACCCAGCGTGTCTTGTCCGAAGAGGGACGCGAGCAGGCGCGGCGCATCGGAAAATCTTTCGCGCGTCTCGGGATTCCGGTGGGGCAGGTGCTGTCGAGCCCCTACTGCCGCTGTCTCGAGACGGGGCGTCTCGCCTTCGGGCGTGTGACCGAGTCGGAGCTGCTTTCGGTCTGGGACACACTGAGTGTGCCCGAGCGGTCCGAGCGCGGCGGAATGGTTCGCGAGATGCTGGCAACGCCGCCGCCACCGGGCGGAAATACGGTACTCATCACGCACACCGGCACGCTTCTCTACAGCTTTGGTCTGAAGACGCGACCCGAGGGAATCGCCCACGTCTTCCGCGCGGCGGACGGGAAGGCGACTTATATGGGTTCTCTTACGCCCGAGGACTGGCCGAGGCTTGCGGGCCTCGAATTCTAGTTTGCATCAGGCCGCGCCAGGCCCTTTTCCTGCGCCACTTGGCGCATCTTCGCCAGCAATGCCTCCGACGGCTGACCGGTCACCTTCAGTCCCTGGGACTTCTGGAAGCTGCGGATGGCCTTGCGGGTTCCGCGTCCGATAACACCGTCTATTTCCCCGATGTCGTAGCCCAGGTCTAGCAGCGACTCCTGGGTGTCGAGTTTGAGCTGGACGGCGCGACGCTCGGCAGCGTAGCCGATGAATCCCTTGCCGAAGGTCGCGGAGGCCGGCAGCTGGCCCGGCCCGGTCGCCTTGGCCGGATGCTTCCGGAGTAGATGTCCCTGGATGGCCCGCGCCAGGTCGCGGTGGTCCTGCGCCGAGTTCTTGCGCAGGACGTTCGAGACCACAGAGACCAGGTAGTAGAGGCGGTTCTGTCCCGCCGGCGATTCGATCATCGCGATGGAGTTCATGTAATTGCGCTTGTTGCCGTGGTACTTCTTGCACGTGAACCCGGGCTCGGGTTCGCAGCTGTAGAGTGAGCCGGACTTGAAGTACACGGCCGACTGGCGCAGCACACCGGACGACCCGTACCGGATACGCCGCTCGGTGACGTACATGAGTCGCTTGATCTCGCGGCTCGACCACTCATCGACGAGCTTGCCCTGCTCCAGCTTGAGCATGAACCGTGTCAGCTCACGAGCCGTTGCGTAGCTGCTCGTGCCGGCGACCCGCTTTTTTCCCTGATGGGTGAAGAAGCTGCCCTGGCGCAGGTAACGCAGGTCCAGGCCGTTGCGTGTCACGGGATCCTGAATGGCTGAGGCGAAGATCTTGCCCCGCGAGTTGTAATTCGTCTCCTCGAAGAAACGCGCCTCTTCCTCGGGAGACGGTGGATAGTTCTTGCCGAAGTATTTCATCAGGATCAACTGTTTCTCGAGCATTGCCGCGGCGGAGTTTGAACTCGGAGACATCATCCAGTCGAGATAGGTCCACATGCTCGCTCGATCGCCCTGTTTGATCGGCTCGCGCCAGACTCTGCCGGTCTTGGGGTCGCTCTTCATCACGGTGTGATGGTCGTAGACGCTGTAGATGTCGGCGGTGATGATGGTTTCGCGCAGGATGCGTTCGCGCGCCTTGATGTCGTCCGGGTGTATGTCCGCCAGCACCTGGAAGATCCCGAGGGCCACCATGATCTTGCCGACGCTGCCTGGGTTCTGGCGCTGGAGACCGTTGACCTCCGCATAACGTGGTGCGTTGATGTCGGAGAGGTCGAGGAGCGCGATGCCGTATCGGTCGGCCTCGGGGCCGAGCAACCGCCTCACGGCGGCGGTGAGCTTCGGGTCCGGCGGCGGGAGCTCGAGGCCCCGGTGGTCGAGGAGTCGAAGCTGAACGTCTTTGAGAGGCAGCAACTCGCCGGGCGGCCGCTTCTTGCCCTTGGCTTTGCCGGTCTGCACCATGCGCTGGGCTTTGAGGCGATAGATTCCCGTGTAGTCGTACCCGTCCAGGGGGTAAGCGAGGGCGCCGGGGGCGAAGGGCAGCAGCAGCGCGGCGACGGCGGCAAGACGGGTGAGCGCGAGGCGCATCGGGATCTCCGGAGTGATGGAGAGCGGATTGTATCAGCTGGCATCGGGCTGTCGGTACGGCGTTCCATGTTTTCCGCCCCATTGAGTTTCCAGTCGAGGCCGGCAAGCGGTGACGACGTGGAACTGCTGCGGCGCATCCAGCGGGAGGCGCTGGGCGCCAGCGTCGAGGCTGTTTTTGGCACGACCGAGGCGGAGCAGCGCGCGTTCTTCGATGCGCGTTTCGACTGGCGCGACTACCAGATCATCTGCGTCCGGGGTGAAGCTGCCGGGTTTCTCATGTGGGAGGAGCGTGGCGACTACGTCTATCTGGGAAACCTCGCTCTCCTGCCGCGCTTCCAGCGCCGGGGAGTCGACGCCGGTGTCTTGGCACACGTGGTGGAGCGGGCGGAGGCACTCGGGTTGCCGGTTCGGCTCCAGGTGCTCCGCGGCAACCCCGCGCGAAACTTCTACGCCCGTCACGGGTTCGAGGAGGAGGGGCAGACGGAGACCCACGTGCTGATGGGGGGTCCCGTTGGCCCTGGCGAGGGGTGATACCCTGGCCCTGCTCGGAGGTTCGATGGGGTTGCGATGGTCCGCATTGCCAGGGCTTCTCGCCGCGCTCGCGCTCCTGGGCGGGTGTGCCGCGAAGCGGCCGGTCCTCTATCCGAACGAGACCCTGAAAACCGTGGGCTGGGACGGCGCGCAGCGAGACGTCGACGAGTGCATCGCGTTTTCGGAGTCGTACGGGCTCGAGCGGAACCCGGCGCTGCAAACGGCCGGCTCCACGGCGGCCGGTGGCGCCGTCGGCGGGGCTGTGGGAGGTGCGGGCGGCGCTGTCTGGGGCGACCCGGGACGCCGCGCGGGCTTCGGAGCGGCAGCGGGAGCGACCGCGGGTTTCTTCCGGGGCCTCTTTCGCTGGCGCGACCCCGATCCGATCCAGGCGCGCTTTGTGGGCGTCTGCCTGGCCCAGCAGGGCTATCGGGTCATCGGCTGGAGGTAGGCGCGACTCCGTCGAGGAATGCGCCGATCCGCGCGAAGTACGCTGCGCCGCCGATCTCGACGATGTCGTTGTGACCGGTGTTCGAGAGCGTCTCGAATGCCTTCGGTTCCGGTGCGGCGGCAAAGAGCCTCTGGCCCAGTTCGAAAGGAACGATTCTGTCGCGGTCTCCGTGGAAGAAGAGAAGCGGTGCTCGCACGCGCTTGATCTTTTCCTCGGCGCGGTACCCGCGCCCGGCGAAGATCCGGGCGATCGGGGTGAAGTGTCGTGATCCGACATCCGCGAGGGAGCTGAAGGTGCTTATCAGGATGATGCCGGCGAGTTTCCGGTCCTGGGCAAGATCTACGGCGACCGCCCCGCCGAGCGAGCGTCCGAAGAGCGCGACTCGCTGCTCGTCGAAGCCGAGTGTTCCGGTCAGGTGGGCGAGCCCCGCTCTCGCGTCGGCGTAGAGTCCGGCTTCGCTGGGGCTTCCCTCGCTGTGGCCGTAGCCGCGGTAATCGAGCAGCAGCACGTCGGCACCCAGGCGGCGCAGGCGCTCGGCGTCGGGCAGCCGGTGAGCGGCGTTTCCCGCATTCCCGTGAAGGAAGAGGATCGCCCGCGTCGCCCCTTCGGCTTGCAGGTGGTAGGCGTGGAGGCGAACGCCGTCCTCGGTGACGACAAAGACTTCGTCTGCGTCGATTCCGAGGCGTTCCGGGGCGCGATCGATCCCGGCCATGGGGTGGTAGAGCATCATGTCGATGAGCGGTCGACGCATCGCGACTCCGGCGGCAAGGATTGCGATTCCCCCCAGCAGCGCCAGGAGCACGCGTCTCATTCGCGGTTCCCGCGCTGCGTCAGCGCGGCGGCACAGGCCACCACGAGGCACCAGGGCGCCAGCGCGGCGAGGGCCGGTGCCACGCCCACGCGGTCTCCCAGCACACCGGAGAGCCACGGGAGAGCGAAGCCGCCGAAGGCGGCCGCCCCGGCGACTAGGCCGGTTGCCGTGCCACGGGCATCGGGGAAACGCTCCGCAGTCAGCGCGATCATCAACGGGAACACGAAGCCCATGGCCAGACCGGCAGCGGCGTAGACGATTTCGACCCGCTGCAGCTGCCAGCCGATGCCTCCGAACACGATGGCGGCACCCGCGAGACCGGAGGCCACGAGGAAGCCGGCGCCGATCGGCCGGCGAACCAGCATCAAGAGGAGCCGCGCCGCCAGGAGCCCGCTCCAGAAAATGCCGATCGCTTCCCGGCCGCGAGCCTCGGTCAGCGCCAGCGTTTCGTGGGCGTAGGGAACTGCGAAGAGTGTGAGCGTCGTCTCGACTCCGACATAGGCGAACCCCATGACGAGAAAGGGGAGTAGCGCGCCGAGCGCCGGCAGCTTGCGGAGTCCCGGCTTTCGCGGCGGCGGGGCAGGTAGCTCCGAGAAGAGGACGCCACCGGCGAGCACCAGCGCGGCGGCACCGGTGACATGAAAGCTCGTAGTCCACGCAGGGAGCGTCAATGCGACCGCGAACGGGGTCAGCATGGCGCCGATGGTTGCGGCGGAGTGCACGAACAGGAGTGGCCGGGTCGACGCTGCGCCGTGGCGCTGGGTGACCGCCACGTTGACCACGGTTTCGAGAGCGCCGATTCCGATTCCGACCACCGCCATCTGGACCAGGGCGCGCGGGAAGCCCATGTCCGGCGCGAAGCTCAGGAGCGAGCCGCCGGCGAGCAGCCCCGCCGCGGCAAATAGCCGCCGTCTCGGCAGACGGTCGGCCAGCGGGCCGGCACCCGCGACCCCAACGCCGATTCCGAGGGATAGCGCCGCCCCTAGGAGCCCGGTACCCGCCAGGTCGAGGCCCAGGTCGGCTGCGAGTTCCTCCTGGTGTACTCCCACGAGCACCAGGCAGACACCGAATACGAGGAAGACCGAAAAGCCGAGAGCCAGCAGTGTCCTAGACCATTCCGAGGTCGAGTTTGGCCGCTTCCGACATCATCGCTGGGCTCCACGGCGGGTCCCAGACCAGGTCGAGTTCAACCCGGGTCACGCCCGGAACGGCTCGGGCCTTCGTCTCGACTTCGGGCGGAAGCATCTCGGCGGCCGGGCACATCGGGGTGGTGAGGGTCATGCGGATCGCGGCCTTGCCTTCCGTGTCTACGCTCACGTCATAGATCAGCCCGAGCGCGTAGATATCGACCGGGATTTCCGGGTCGTAGACGGTCTGAAGTTCCTCGATGATCTTGTCCCGGATGGACTCGGCTTCCGGCGCGCCAGCCTCACCGGCTGCGTCACTCGGTTCTCGCAACATCGTCCGAGCCTTTCAGCGCATTCTTGAGCGTATGCCACGCCAGCGTTGCGCACTTGACGCGCACCGGGAATTCGCGGACGCCCGCGAAGACGACGAGCTTCCCGAGCTCGGTCTCGTTTGCGGGCGCATCGGTGGTCACCAGTTTGTGGAAGTCGTCGAAGAGCTCCAGCGCCTCGGAAACGGACCGCTCCTTTACGGCCTGGGTCATGAGGGACGCGGAGGCCGTCGAGATTGCGCACCCCACACCCTCGAAGCGCAGGTCCTTCACCACGTCGTCCTCGACCCGAAGCGTCACGTGGATCACGTCACCGCAGAGCGGGTTGTTGCCGTCCGCGCTGTGGCTCGGTTTCTCGAGCGTTCCAGAGTTCCGAGGGTTCTTGTTGTGGTCGAGGATCACCGTCTGATACAGCTCTCGCAACTCCGACATCAGCGGAATACCTCGCGTACCCGCTGCAGCCCGGACACGAGGGCATCCACGTCAGACTCGCGGTTGTAGAGAGCGAGCGAGGCGCGCACTGTGGCGGGGACTCCGAAGCGCTCCATCACGGGTTGGGCGCAGTGGTGGCCCGTGCGCACGGCGATCCCCTCGCGGTCGAGGATGGTTCCGACGTCGTGGGGGTGGACCCCGTCGAGCGCGAAGGAGAGCACGGCGGCCTTGTGCGGCGCGGTGCCGATGAGGCGCAGCCCGGGGATGGCCTCGAGGGCGTGAGTGGCGTAGTCGAGCAACGTGCGTTCGTAGGTGGTGACGGCGTCGAGTCCGAGACCGGTCAGGTAGTCGATGGCGGCGCCGAGGCCGACGACGCCGGCGATGTCGGGGGTGCCGGCCTCGAATTTGTGGGGGATGTCATTCCAGGTGCTCTTCTCGAAGCTCACGGTGAGAACCATCTCGCCGCCGCTCTGGTAGGGCGGCATGGCCTCGAGGTGCTCGGCGCGTCCCCAGAGGACGCCCACGCCTGAGGGTCCGAAGAGTTTGTGGCTCGAGAAAGCGTAGAAGTCGCAGCCCAGTTCTTGGACGTCGACGGCCTGGTGGGGCACGGCCTGCGCACCGTCTACCAGCACGGGCACGCCCTCGCGGTGCGCCAGCTCTACCAGCTCACGCACGGGGTTCACGGTGCCAAGCGCGTTGGACACGTGGGCGAATGCGGCGAGTTTCGTTCGCGGGGTGATGAGCTTTTCGAACTCGTCCATCTGTAGCGCCCCGCGGTCGTCGATCGGAGCGACGCGCAGCCGCGCGCCGGCTTGGTCGCACAGGAGCTGCCACGGCACGATATTCGAGTGGTGCTCCATGTGGGTGATGAGCACCTCGTCGCCCGAGCCCACGCGCGCGCGCGCAAAGGTGGCGGCCACAAGGTTGATCGCCTCGGTCGTTCCGCGCACGAATACGATCTCTCGGGCGTCTGCGGCGCCGATGAAGCGTCGCACCTTCTCGCGGCTTGCCTCGAACGCCGCGGTGGAACGCTCCGAGAGCTCGTAGACGCCGCGGTGGATGTTGGCGTAGCTCGTCGTGTAGAGCTCCCACATGGCGTCGAGCACGGGGCGCGGTTTCTGGGCGCTTGCTGCGCTGTCCAGGAAGACGAGCGGTTTGCCCCGTGTTGTCTGCTCGAAGATGGGGAAGTCATTGCGGACGGCCTCGATGTCGAAGCTCACGAGATGGATCTTCCGGTGGTGGTGGCCAGCGTCTGCTCGAGCGCATTCTCGAGCCCTTGGCGAAGGGCTTCGACCGGCAGTGCGCCGAGCACCTCGTGGGCGAAGCCCCGGCTGAGCAGGTCGCGGGCCTCAGCCGTGTCGATCGCGCGAGAGCGGAGATAGAAGAGAGCCTCCTCGTCGAGTTGCCCGATGCTCGAGCCGTGGCTGCACTTGACGTCGTCGGCGTGGATTTCGAGCTGTGGCTTCGTGTCGATCTCGGCGCTGTCCGATAGCAGCAGGTTCGGATTCGACTGCTCGGCGTTCGTGTGCTGGGCGTCCGGACGCACCACGACGCGGCCGCGGAAAACACCCCGAGACCCGCCGCCCAGGATGCCCTTGTAGAGCTGCCGGCTGGTGCCGTGAGGCTGCGCGTGGTCGACGAGGCTGTGGTTGTCGATCAGCCGCTCGCCGGCCCCCAGGAAGAGTCCGTTCAGGGTGGCGTCGCTGCCCTCGCCGGCGAGTGTCAGAGACAGATCGTTGCGCACGAGCTGCCCGCCGAGGGTGAGGACGTGGCTCTCGAAACGTCCGTCCCGATCGACGCGCACCGCCGTATTCGACACGTGGAATGCCGTGTCGGATTCGCGTTGCACGGTCACGAGGTCCACCCGCGCGTTCTCCCCGACGCAGATCTCTGTCACGGCGTTGCTGAAGCCGGCGTCGCCCGGCAATGAGACGCAGTCCTGGATCACCTGCACCCGGCTTCCGGCCTCGGCGATCACGAGCAGACGCGGACTGCGGACCGCTCCAGTGGCGGCGAAGACTACGTGGATCGGCTCCTCGATGCGTGCGCCGTGCGGAATGCGCAACAACGCGCCGTCGCCGAGCAGGGCTGTGTTGAGGGCCGCCAGGGGGTGCTGCTTTCCATCGATGAGTGCACCGAGTTCTGCCGGTGCCTCGCCGAGGGAGGCGAGGTTCTCGACATGAGCGCCGAGGGCCGAGAGCTCCGGAGCGTAGAATCCGTCCACGAAGACGTGGAGGCTGCACGCGAAGACAGGGCTGGCCAGAGTCTCTAGGTCGGTGCGCGAAACGGCGGTACGGTCGGGCTCGGGCAGGTCGAAGCGAAGCTTCGCCAGTCCGGCCAGGTTCGTGTAGCGCCATTCTTCGAGCTTCGTGTGCGGTAGCCCTTCGGCTGCGAACGTCTCGGCGCCGCTCCGGCGCAGCGGCGCGAGCCACGCGGGGCCGGTCTCGGCGACCCGTTCGTGCAGTGCCAGCAGGCGGCTTCGAGCTTCGTCGAGCGCGCTCATCCCGCCGCCGCTCCGCGGGGCTCCTTCTCGAGCCAGCCGTAGCCGCGTTCCTCGAGTTCGAGGGCGAGTTCCTTGCCGCCAGATGTAACGATGCGGCCCTCGTTCAGTACGTGCACCCGGTCGGGAACGATGTACTCGAGCAGGCGCTGGTAATGGGTGATCACCAGCATGCCGCGCTCCGGGTCGCGCAGACGGTTCACACCGTCGGCAACGACGTGCAGAGCGTCGATGTCGAGGCCGGAGTCCGTCTCGTCGAGTACCGCGAGCCGCGGCTCGAGCAGTGCCATCTGGAGGATCTCGTTGCGCTTCTTCTCGCCTCCGGAAAAGCCCTCGTTGATGGCCCGGTGCAGAAATTTCTCATCCATCTCGACCGCCTTCATCCGGTCGCGGACCAGCTCGAGAAAATCGAAAGCGTCGAGTTCTTCCTCTCCCCGGTGTTTGCGCAGCGCGTTCACCGACGCCTTGAGGAAGTAGGAGTTCGTGACGCCCGGGATCTCGACCGGGTACTGGAAGGCCAGGAAGACGCCTTCGCGAGCCCGTTGCTCCGGGGCCATCGCCAGCAGGTCGTGGCCGTCGTAGTTCACGGAGCCTTCGGTGACCTCGACGGAGGGCCGCCCGGCCAGCACGTTCGCGAGCGTGCTCTTGCCGGAACCATTCGGACCCATGAGTGCGTGCACCTCGCCGGCTCCCACGGACAGGTCGATTCCCCTCAGGATCTCGTTCTCACCGGCGCGCGCGTGCAGGTTCCGGATCTCGAGCACTAGCCCAGACTCCCTTCCAGACTGAGGCCCAGGAGGTTCTGGGCCTCGACCGCGAACTCCATCGGGAGCTCGCGCAGTACCTCTTTGCAGAAGCCGTTCACGATCATCGACACCGCGTCCTCTTCGGAGAGTCCGCGCTGCCGGCAGTAGAAGAGCTGGTCTTCACCGATCTTCGAGGTGGTGGCCTCGTGCTCGACGGTGGCGCTCGCGTTCTTCACCTCGAGATAGGGGAATGTGTGTGCGCCGCACTGGTCGCCGAGCAGCAGTGAGTCGCACTGGGAGTAGTTTCGCGCGCCGCGGGCCTTTGGGCCGATGCGCACCAGGCCGCGGTAGCTCTGCTGGCCGCGTCCGGCGGAGATGCCCTTCGAGATGATCGTGCTCTTCGTGTTGCGGCCGATGTGCAGCATCTTCGTGCCCGTGTCGGCCTGCTGGCGGTTGTTGGTGACGGCGACCGAGTGGAACTCCCCGATGGAGTCATCGCCCTGGAGAATGCAGCTCGGGTACTTCCATGTGATCGCGGAGCCGGTCTCGACCTGGGTCCACGAGATCTTGGAACGGCGGCCCCGGCAGGCGCCCCGCTTGGTGACGAAGTTGTAGATGCCGCCCTTACCGTTCTCGTCGCCGGGATACCAGTTCTGCACCGTCGAGTATTTGATCGCCGCGTCGTCGAGAGCCACGAGTTCGACCACTGCTGCGTGGAGCTGGTTCTCGTCGCGCATGGGCGCGGTGCAACCCTCGAGATAGGAGACGCTGGCGCCCTCGTCGGCCACGAGCAGCGTCCGCTCGAATTGACCGGTGCCCGCCGAGTTGATCCGGAAGTAGGTCGAGAGTTCCATCGGACAGCGCACGCCCTTCGGGATGTAGGCGAAGGATCCGTCGCTGAAGACGGCGGAGTTTAGGCAGGCGAAGAAGTTGTCCGAGTAGGGAACGACGCTGCCCAGGTACTTGCGGACGAGATCCGGGTGCTTCTGCACCGCCTCCGAGAAGGAGCAGAACAAGACGCCCTGCTTTTCCAGCTCTTCCTTGAAGGTCGTCGCCACCGACACCGAGTCGAAGACCGCGTCCACCGCCACGCCGGAAAGGCGTTGCTGTTCGACGAGCGGGATGCCGAGCTTCTCGTAGGTGCGGAGCAGCTCCGGGTCGACGTCGTCGAGGCTCTCGATCGCCTTCTTCTGCTTGGGCGCCGCGTAGTAGACGATCGACTGGTAGTCGATCTCTGGATACGTGACCTGCGCCCAGGTCGGCTCGAGATGCTCGTCGAGCATCTCGAGGAAGCGTCGCAGTGCCTTGAGCCGCCAGTCGAGTAACCACTCGGGTTCGTTCTTCTTGGACGATATGAGTCGGACGGTGTCTTCGCCGAGGCCGGGGGGGATCCGGTCCTCCTCGATTTCCGTGACGAAGCCGTGCTCGTACTCGCGGCTCGCGATCTTCTCGATGGAGGCGTTGTCGGCCACGCTCAACTTCTCCCGCGGTGCTCGTCCGCCAGGGGCAGCGTCTCGGGGTGGTGTTCCGCCCGCGGCGGCTGCGCCAGGTCGGCGAGACTCACCTCCGAGAGCGCGGTGCGCACCACGTCGTTGATGCGCTGCCAGGGCTCGCGCACGTGGCAGTTCGACTCCTGGGCGCACTCGCCGGGGTGGACCGTGCACTTGGTGAGGCCGATCGGACCCTCGAGGGCGGTGATCATCTGTGCGGTGCTGATCTCCTCTGGCCCGCGTGCCAGGGTGTAGCCGCCCTTGGCACCGCGGTGCGAGACGAGCAGACCCTTGCGGGTCAGCGCCTTCAGCAGTTTGCTGGCGACGGGCAGAGGCAGTCCCGCGGCCGAAGCGACTTCGCGCGCGGCGTGCGGGTCGTTGCGATCGAGACCGGCCAGGTGGGCCATGAGCACGATGCCGTAGTCCGAGAGTCGGCTGAGTCGAAACACCGGCAGCTCCTCCCAGCCCGCGAGAATATCGGACTAAAATAGTCCTGTAAATATCGGACTCTTTTGGTCTAGATTCCATCCGGATCGGGTGGGGAGGGAAATCTCTTCAATATTTCTAGTTGTTTACGGAGGTCCGGGGCTTAGTCGAACTTTGTGCCGCTCGGTATTCGCCCACCGGGTCCGCTGTAGGAGAGGGTATATCCGGGTTCGGGCTCGAAGCGGATCTCGGGGAAGCTCGAGACCGCCTCTTCCCAGGCCTCGATCAAACGGTCTTCGGCCGCGTAATCGAACGGGTCCGTGAGCGCGTGCTCCTCGTTCCCGCCGGGTTGCGGCGGGTGCTCCATGAGCCAGTGCGCGGTCTTCCCCAGGGCTTCGCGCGGCGGTACGACGTCCCGGTAGTCGAGGTCGCGCTTGAGCTTCGAAAGGTCGAACACGCGGTGGCTGTTGAGGGGTTGCATGACGAGAGGTCGCGCCGGCGTGGCGAGTTCCCAGGGAATGGAGACGATCTCGAGCGTTGCACCGAGCGCGCTCGCCACGATCTCGACGACCTGTGCGAGTGTCAGCACCTCCTCGTCCGCGCAGTGGTAGATCTGTCCGGCGGATGCTTCGGGCCGGTCCACTGCCAGCAGTACGGCGTGGGCGACGTTGGCGGCGTAGCCGTAGTGGTGAAGAGTCAACCCGCCGTCGGCCAGTACGATCTGGCGGCGACCGTCGCGGATACGCTTCACGATGCACCACTCGCGCGGCAGGAGCTGGTAAGGGCCGTATACGTACGGATAACGGAAGTGCGTCGCCGTTGGATGGCATTCGAATACCGTCTGCTCGCTGCGCATGATCCGGTAGCCCTTTTCGTCCTCCTCCTTTCGATCGACCAGGGGCGCATGCTCGGGGAGCGGGACCGGGAGGCCAGCCGGATCGTACAGACCGGGCTGCATATAACCGCGGTAGGCGGGCGCGCCGCCCACCGACACGAAGCGGCCGACCTTCCCGACGCTGGTGGCGGCAGTGGCGCGAAGCCTCCCGTAGGTCGCGACGCACACATCGAAGTGACGCGTGGCGAAGATCTTGCGCAACGCCTCTTCGGAGTAGGGATCGGCGTGGAGGTGTTCGACGTCTTCGGGGATTTCTGGGATTTCGTGTTCACCGCGGTGGAGGATGGTGACGCGGTAGCCCCGCTCTCGGAGTCCGTTTACGATGAAGTGGCCCGTCGGACCCGTTCCGCCGATCACCAGTGCGCGCATGAAAGACAGCCTACACCGCTGCCTGTGCCCGGGGGCGGCGCGCGAGCAAACGGAGCACACCGCGACCGTCGCGGTTCCAGTCGATAGGTGGCGCCTGGAGCGAACCCGGCGCGCAGATCCGCGACGCCCCCAATTCGACGAGCGCGTCGGAAAGGGGCTTCGTTTCGCGCGCGAATCCCTCGATTGCAACGCCCGCCAGGTGCCCAGCGTAGGGTGCCATGGCCGCGGGAAGCGCCGCGGCATCCTCCACGGGAAAGACGCGGACGAAGCGGTGTAGCGGTGCTGGACGCGCGCTTGGCGCCTGCTCGCGCACGACGGCCCACGCGTCGGAAGGTCCGGCGCGAAGCCGGACGGACCCGGAGGACGCGCGAAACTCCGCTTCTGCGCGCTCGTGGGCGAAGAGTGCGGCCGCGGCCGGCTCGACACGTCCGCGCGGCAGCTTCTCCACCAGATCTTCGAAAGCATTGGCGAGGGCGTCCGTGACGGCATCGGCGGCGTGTTCGCCAACCGCGTACACCGCGATGGGGGAGAGACAGCCCAGTTGGTCCCAGAGCGCGACGTCCAGGGCAAGTCGGCCGGCGACGTCGCTCAGGATGCCGCCGTGACAGGCAGCGGGACCCAGCGCGGCCAGGGAAAGCCGATGGCCGTGTTCCACGAGTCGCCGCCCGGAGGCGGTGCGCCTGCGGACCGCCGCGACGGTCGCATCCGATCCCGTGGCCACGATGCACTCGCAGGCCAGGAGTTCGGCGACGCAGTCTTCGTCGCTGCTGGGGAATTCAACGGCTGCGATGCAGTCACCGAGTTCGCGGTCTGTCTCGCCGATCGACCGCGCCGCGAGCCCGGGCGTTACCGGGTCGCGCGAGGCGCATTTTGCCAACACCGGTGAACTCAGCAATAACGGCGCGATGATCTGGATCAGGCTCGGCATGGGAATCGATCCGGCGAGAAGCAACGCCGTCGTCTCGAAGCCCGTGGTCCCGCCCGGAAGCTCGCGGTCTACGAGCGAATGAAGCGATGCGCCGGTCCAGTTCTCGAGGCCGATGCGCAGTCCCTCACGGACCGTCTCGGGCGAGAAGCCGGTCGCCACAGGGAGAGCGTCGGCCAGCTGCTTGCGCCACATCGACTCGGGATTGCGCCAGGCGTCGAGAACTCTGCAGAGGCTATCGAGCGTCGCGCCGGCGGGGCGCCGGCGAAGCACTTCGCCGGCTGCGCGCAGCGCCTCGCGCCGTTTGCGCAGCGTTTCCGGGCTCACGCTCCGCCTGTCGCCAGGAGTTCGTCAGCGGCGATCGAGCAGCCGCGCTCCTCCGCGCCCGGCTCCCGGCCGAGCACTTCGAAGCCCTCACCGATTCGCCGCCCCAGATCTGCCGTCTGCACGGTGCAGACGCTTCCGGTATTGGCGAGGTCGGTGATGACGATCGTTCCCGCCTCCCCGGCTGCGACCTCGTGTCCGGTCGTTGGGTCGAGCGTTTGCACGCGCGTCCACGGCGGCGCGAGTTTTCGTCGCAAGGCGCCGGGTTCGCGAAGTGCGGAGTCGTAGAATTGGCTGCCCAATTCAGTCATACCGTACTGGTTGACGATGCGTTCGACCGGCACGCCGAGCGCCTCCTCGAGACACGCGTAGAACTCGGCGCGGGGCAGGGTCCGGGAGCGTCCCTTGAACCCGCCGGTCTCCATGATGCGAGCGGCTTCGGGCAATGCGATCCGCGCACCCCGATCGGACAGGGCATCGACGAGATGGACGAAGGCGAACGACGTGCCGCATAGGAGCAGAGGTCGCTCAGCCGGCGGATTCTCTAGGGCTTCGAGGAGTGCATCCACCTCGAGTTCGCCGGCACTGACGAAGAAGCAGCTGCCTTCTGCTCCGAGTTCCCGGATGGCGACTGCGAACATATGGGAAAGCGAGGAGTCGCGCGCCTCGGCAGGAGAGGGCGTGAGGGCAAAGATGAGCGGTTCGCGCCCGGCGTGCAGATCCGGCAGAAGGAAGCGCCGGAAGGGAACGATGAGCGACGCCTCGTAGATGGCGAGCGTGTCCAGGTGGAGTTCGCCCCGCCGTTCGACGGAAGTCCCGCTGGTTCGGAAGACGTGGGCGGCGCACTCCTCGGGAAATGAGCGGAGCGCGACCTCCTTGAAGGCACCGGCGGGAATAGCGGGCACTTCTCGCCAGGAGCGGACGCTTTCCGGCGTGTGGCCGCGCCCGGTGCAAAAACGCCCATAGGGCGTGCAGTGGGTGAACTGAAAGGCGAAGAGATCGAGTGCGAGTTCGTCGAAGCGCTCCTCGTCGTGTCCCCAGAGCGGTTCCGCGATCCATTCCAGGACGCGCTCGTCGAGAGCTGCACGGCGGGGGTCGGCACTCATCCGCAGAGCGCCTCGACTACGACGTCGAGCGCGTGCTCCAACGCGACCGGCTCGATCGATAGGGGCGGGGTGATCGATACCACTTCGCCCCGATCGCCCGATGCGAGCACGATCACGCCGTCGGCCAGGGCGCGCGCGCAAGCGCCGACCGAGCGTGCCGGGTCTTCACACTCGACGGCGATCAGCAGGCCTTGGCCGCGCACGTCCGAGATACCCGGTGTCGCGTCGAGACGTGCGCGCAGGTGCGAAAGTGCAGCGGCGCCGGTGTCGGCCGCGCGTTCGACGAGCTTCTCTTCCTCGATCACTGCCAGCGACGCGAGGGCCGCGGCGCAGCTGGGGGGATGTCCCAGAAAGGTCGAGGTGTGCAGGGCCTCTCCGCCCGAGGCGGGCCAGGCGTCCATGACCTCGTTGCGTCCGATGCAGGCGGAGAGCGGCATGCCGGATGCCAGGCCCTTGCCCACACAGAGCAGATCGGGAACGACGCCCTCGTGATCGCACGCGAACCAGCGGCCGGTGCGGCCAAAGCCGGTGTAGACCTCGTCGGCGATGAGCAACCAGCCCCGGGCATCGCATAGCGTTCGCAGCGCAGTCAGAAAGCCGTGCGGTGGAATGCGATCGCCGCCCCGCCCCTGGATCGGTTCGACGAGCACCGCTCCGATCTCGGCGGGTGACTCGTGCGCGGCCCGCAACACGGTGTCCGCGTCGCCGAAGCGCGCGAAGACGGTGGCTTCTGGCAGGCGCGATGAAAAGGGTTCGCGAAAGAAGGGCCGCCAGGTTGCGTCGAGCGCACCGAGCGCGAGGCCGTGGTAGCCGGACTTGAAGGCAACCACTCCCGGCTTGCCGGTTGCGAGAAGAGCCGTCTTGAGGGCGCTTTCGACGGCATCCGATCCGGAGGATCCGAGCACGGTCCGGCAGTCGCCTCCCCCGGGAAAGCGCCGTGCCAGTTCTTCGAGCAGCGCGACCTTGACGTCTGCCGGGTGCACGTCGCCCATTGCGTGAAGGAGCCGGTCGGCCTGGTCGGCGACGGCCTCGACCACGCGGGGGTGCGCGTGGCCCACGTTGGCCACGCCGAAGGCGGCGGTGAGGTCGACGTAGCGGTTGCCGTCGACGTCCCAGACGTTCGCTCCGGCGGCGCGCTCCCAGAAGACCGGTCCGGGGTCGAGGCAGGTGACGTTGCGGCTCTCGACGGCCGCGAGCCGGCGGGCGAGAGCGTGCGACCGCGGGCCGGGAACCGCTGACCTGAGTTCGGGAGGCAGCGTCGGCGGGGCGGACACGAGTGTGGGAGGCAGAGTCGGCGGGGCGGACACGACCGCGCAGTGTAGCTGTAGACTCGCGGCGTGGCGGAGCATGAGACGCGGGCCTGTATCGCCCTGGGTTCGAACCTCGGCGATCGCGTGGCAAATCTCGAGCGCGCGGTCGACGGTCTGCGTGCTGCGCCGGGCGTTCGCGTCGACGCCCTGTCTCCATTCTACGAGACCGATCCGGTCGGCGGTCCACCGCAGGGCGCGTACCTGAACGCCGCCATCGCACTCGACACCACGCTGTCGCCGGAAGAACTCCTCGAATTGCTCCAGGCGCTCGAAGTGAAGGCAGGTCGAAGCCGCGACGGTGAGCGCAACACGGCGCGCGTGCTCGATCTGGACCTGCTGCTCTACGGGGCGGAGAAGCGGGATGCGCCCGATCTCATCCTGCCGCACCCGCGCATGCACGAACGTGCCTTCGTGCTCGTGCCTCTGGCGGATATTGTCCCCGAAGCTGTCCACCCCACCCTCGGCGAGAGCGTTGCCGAGCTCGCCAGTCGCCTGGGTCGCACGGGTGTGCGCGCCGCGACCCGTTAGGAGGAGCCATGGCCATCGTCGCCGTCAGCATCGCCCCCACCGGAGAAGGCCCGAGCGTTTCGCGTTACGTCGCTGCAGCGCTTTGTGTGTTGGAGCGGCAGGACCGCGTGCGGTGGGAGCTCAACCCCATGTTCACGACGCTCGAAGGTGAGGTCGACGATATTTTTGCGTTGATTCGCGGTATGCAGGAGGCGGTCTTCGCCGAAGGCGCCGTGCGCGTTGGCACAGTCATCAAGATCGACGAGCGCCGTGACAAGGAAGTGCACATGGAGGACAAGCTTCGCGCAGCCGAGGCGGCACTGGCCGCACGCGGGGATTCGATGGGATCCAGTTCTGCGGACTAGATGGACTCCAGCGCTTCGGGCAGACGCCGCGCCCCGAGTGCCAGCAGGCCGGCACCGATCGCACTCGTCGAGAGGACGATGACCAGGCTCCAGCGCAGCGCGAGATTCCCGAGACTCGGTTCGAGCCAGTCGTTGAGGAGTCCGACGACCTGCGGGCCGGACCGGTGGGCGTCATGGGAGGCACACCCTACACGGGTCCGCGCGCCGTCGGAGACCTCGAGTCCGGCTTCCATATAACCGTTTGATTTGGTAGGGAATTATTGGGAAATGATCTTGGGGTGAGGTAGACTGGCTCGAATGGCGGCTCCTGTTGTAGATCTAGATCGAAAGAAACTTATCCGTAGCGAGGTATTGCAGTTTATACGCTCGGATGCCGCGGAGTCTCTCACGGCAGATGAAATCTTGATCTGGTGTATCAAGAATTTTTCACCCAGACTATCGCTCGCCTGCTCCTTCGGTGCACCCGAGGGCCTGGTGCTGCTCGATATGATGCACCGTATCGACCCGGCCTCGCGGGTCTTCGTGCTCGATACCGGACGTCTTCCCCAGGCGACCTATGACCTGATCGATCGGGTGCGCGATCGCTACGACAAGTCGATCGAGGTGGTCTTCCCCCGCGCCGAGGACGTGGAGCAGTTGGTGCGTACCGGCGGCCTCAATCTCTTCTACGAATCCGTGGACGACCGCCAACGCTGTTGCCGCGCGCGCAAGGTCGAACCCCTGAGGCGGTACCTGGCTGGAGCGGATCTGGGCGCCTGGGTCACGGGCCTGCGCCGCGACCAGAACGTCACCCGCGTCGATACACCGAAGGTCGAGATCGACACTGCGAACGGCGGGCTCGTCAAAGTCAATCCCATCGCGAACTGGACGTCGGACCGTGTGCACGACTACGTGGCCGAGCACGGCGTTCCCATCAACCGCCTGCACGCCGAGGGCTATCCTTCGGTGGGCTGCGCGCCCTGCTCTCGTGCTGTCAAGCCCGGGGACGATCCGCGTTCGGGCCGCTGGTGGTGGGAGAACGTGGATACCCGGGAGTGTGGTCTCCACGTCGACGAGGAGAACGAGGGCTCCGGAATCTAGGTCCTCCGCGTCGGGGGCTTGCCCGGCAGCCGAGCGGCGAGCGATGTGCGGGCCGGCGGCAACGCACCGGAACCCCGGTGTGCCTCTGCGTCAAGACCCCACGCCGATCGGACGATGAGACGGGTGGAGGGGACCCAGGAGGCCCGTCATGCGAGCACGTGAACGCACCACCACGATGCTCGGCCTGCTCTCGTTGCTGGCCAGCGTTGCCCTGCTCTCGCCGGGGGTCCGCGCCGAGCCCGCGGAGTCCGCCGGTCGCTGTGGATCGCCTCCCACCGGCTCCGATGCCAAGGTCGAGGCATTCGTCGAGAGCCTGCGTCGCGAGCACGAGCGTTCGGCCCTTGCGACCGACGACGTCGTGGCTCTCAACAACCGCGGCTACAACTACGGCCCCCCGCCGCGGGTCGAACTCGATGAGATCCTCACCGAGGTGCGTGGACAGCGCTGACGCGTGATCGGCGCGGTTCTGGCCCACCCCCCGGTTTGACGCCGGCGCTGGGATCCCCCTAGTCTCTCGGGGGTGCCCGGGGCTGCATGAACCCGACGTCTCCCCTCCGCCTGCGCACCATCACCGCCGCCTTGGCGATTGGCTGGGCGACACTCTCGATCCTCCTGTCGCTTGCGGCGCTGGTTTCGACCCGTGGCCAGTTCAGCCACCCGTTCTCGGACGCACGGCTCGGAGGCCTCGCCGTCATCGAGCGTCTCCACCCGTCCGCGGCAGAGGCCGGGGTCGGCGTGGGTGACCGGGTGCTCGAACTGAACGGCGAGTCCTACGCGGCGCACGGCGCGGTTGTCCCGGGAGCCGTCAACGCCTACCGGCTCGAGAAACCGGACGGCCGCCGGCTCGACGTTTTGCTTGCGTCCGTTCCGAGCGCCGAGATGCGCGACGCCTCTTCGGTGCTCTTTCACGCGCTGCTCCTCTGCGTCGCCACCATCTACATCGTTACGGGCGTCGCGGTGTGGTTGCTCAGGCTGGGCCGTTCCCACGCGTGGGCGCTGCTGTTGTTCTGCTCCACGCTGGCGGTGCAGCTCTCGCTCACGATTCACTCCGGTTCGATGCTATGGGCCCAGGCTCGGGCTGCCATCAATATGCCGCTGATCGGTGCGACAGCGTTCCATCTCTTCACCACGTATCCCATTGAACCGGTTTGGGTCGTACGGAACCACCGGTTGCAGCTGCTTCCCTACGCCGCAGCCGCGGTACTCATCGGCCTGGCGCTCCTGCACGGACCGTTGGGCATTCCCGCCGAACTTTCAGCGAATGCCTCGTTCCTCTTTACGCTTGTGATGGTCATCGCCTCGCTGCTTGTCCTCGGAATCGAGCGGAGCCGCAACGGTGCCGGGCCGATGAAAACTGCAGCGAACGTGGTCCTCCTGGCGGCGCTGGTGAGCTTTGCCCCGGTGCTGGGGATCCTCTTTCTCGAGTGGCTCCTCGTGAAGCCGCTTCCCGAGTACCAGGCGCTTCTCTGGGTATTTGTTTTTCCCGTAGCGGTCGGCTTCAGTATCGTTCGGCGCCAGCTGGTCGACGTGCGCAACGTCGCGCGTTCGTCTTTTGCCTACGGCGCCGCGACCCTGGGGATCACCGGTGTATTCGCCCTGGTGATCACCTCTGCCGACACGCTCGTGGCCCGTTTCGGAGTCGGGGAACGCCCGGCCCAGCTGGCACTGCTCTTCGTGGCGCTGCTCCTCTTCGATCCGGTGCGCCGTCGCATGCAGGCGCTCGTGGACCGCTCCTTCGACCGCGACCGGGTCGCCTACCGGGTAGCGGTGCGTGAGATCTCCGAGGCGATGGTCTCGATGCTTTCACTCAACGAGATTTCCAACCGCATCCTCGTGGCGCTCACGGACACCATGGGGGTGGAGCGCGCCATGGTGCTGCTGGCAGACGAAAAGGGCAGGTCGCTGCGAGCCATTGCCTCGCGCGGCGATTGGGATCAGACGGCTCTCGGCTTCGAGATTCCGTCCGAGCACCCGGTCTGGAAGCACCTGTGGATGCGCCGTGAGGACCTGACACGGGCGGATTTCGACGACGAGGTGGACGTCGAGACCCGCGAAGCCTGCCGCGATGTATTCGACACCTTCGAGATCGAACTCCTCGTCCCCATTCTCTACGGCGTCGATCTGCTGGGAGCAATCGCCGTGGGCCGAAAGCTCACGCTCGACCAGTTGGGCGCCGATGACCGCCTGCTGCTGCGAACGCTCGCGAACCAGAGTTCGATCGCCATCGAGAACGCCAAGGCCTTCGACGAAATCGCGAAGCTCAACGAGACGCTCGAGGCCCGCGTGGAGGAGCGCACCCTCGAACTCCGCGAGACACAGGCGCAGCTCACCCAGGCCGAGAAGATGAAGTCGCTGGGTCAGCTCGTTGCGGGGGTGGCTCACGAACTCAACAACCCGATCGGCTTCGTGCACGCCAATCTGCAGCTGCTCGACGAACAGATCGGAAAGCTGGTGGAAGCGCAGCATACCGAGGCGGATACCCAGCGCGTTCAGGAGGCGATCGGAAAACTCCTGGAGCGCAGCCGAGAGGGAACCACGCGCGTCAAGAAGATCGTCCAAGACCTGCGCAGCTTCTCGCGGATGGATCAGGCCGATCTCCAGGATGCCGACCTCCACGAGGAGATCGAGCGCACGCTGCGACTCATGGAGCCCCGCTTCAAGAATAACATCCGGGTCGAGAAGGACTTCGGAGATCTGCCTCGGGTGCGTTGCTATCCGGGTCAGCTGAACCAGGTCTTCCTGAATCTGCTCATGAACGCGTGTGACGCGATCGAAAGCGACGGAACCATACGGATCCGCACCCGACCCGGTGGCCGGGGCGTCCGGCTCGAATTCACCGACGATGGCCCGGGGATTCCCGAAGACGTGAAGAGCCGCATCTTCGATCCGTTCTTCACCACGAAGCCGGTGGGTGTCGGTACGGGTCTGGGGCTTTCCCTTTCCCACGGGTTGATCGAACGCCACGGAGGCCATATCGAGGTCGACTCGGCCCCGGGCCAAGGCACGACATTTGCCATCGAGCTCCCCCTCGAGGCGGTTCCTACGGACTAGTTTCCGGTCTGATATCCTGGGCAGTTCTCGAATCACCGGAGGTGCGGACGATGCGGCTCGGCATTCTGGCAGGGCAATTTGGACCGAAGCTCCAGGTTCCCTTCGACGTGATCGAAGAGGCCGAGCGCCTGGGATATGACTCGGTCTGGACCGCCGAGGCCTACGGGAACGACGCCGTCGTCCCGCTCTCTTACATCGCGGCCCGCACCACGAAGATCAAGGTCGGGACTGCCATCATGCAGATGCCGGCTCGTACCCCGGCGATGACCGCGATGACGGCGATGTCGCTCGACGCACTCAGCGGTGGTCGCTTCGTATTGGGCCTGGGCCCGTCGGGCCCTCAGGTGGTCGAGGGCTGGCACGGTGTTCCTTACGGTCGTCCGCTCACACGCACCCGCGAGTACATCGGGATCGTACGCGACATCCTGCGCCGCGAGGCGCCGCTCGAGCACAAGGGTTTCCACTACGAGATTCCATTCATGAGCGAAGGTGCCACCGGTTACGGCAAGCCAATGAAGAGCATCCTTCACGGCCGCGCCGACATGCAGATCTACACAGCGGCGATCAGCCCCAACGGCTTGCGCTGCGCGGGCGCGGTGGCCGACGGCGTGATGCCCGTGTGGATGAGCCCGGACCAGGCCGAGCTGATCTACGGATCAGTTCGGGAGGGCATCGCCGAGGCCGAGGGCGCCAAGAGCCTCGACGACTTCGACGTGGCGCCCTTCGTGACCGTCGTGATGGGGGACGACCTCGAGCGCTGCCGCTTTCCGATCAAGGCGGGGCTCGCGCTCTACATCGGTGGCATGGGTGCGCGGGACAAGAACTTCTACAACGACTACGCGAAGCGCCTCGGCTACGAGGAGGCGGCTGCCAAGATCCAGGACCTCTTCCTCGAGGGCAAGAAGCAGGAGGCCATGGCCGCGGTTCCGGACGCTCTGGTGGACGAGACGGCGCTGGTCGGACCGCGCGAGCGAATCGCGGAGCGGCTCGAGGCGTGGAAGGACTCACCCGTGAAGACCCTGCTGCTCGGCGTCGGTCAGCCCGAAGCGGTGCGCGCCATGGCAGAGCTCGCGCTCTAGGCCTTGGGGGGCGCGGACCACCGGGAACGCGTCGTCGGTCTCGACAAACGGCGCGTCTGGCATCCCTACACGGAGATGAGCCGTTACCGTGAGCGGGTAGACCCGCTCGTGATCGCGGCGGCGAGCGGATCGCGCCTGCGGGACGCGGACGGGCGCGAATACCTGGACGGGAACGCGTCGTGGTGGACCTGCACCCTGGGCCACGGACACCCGCGTCTGGTGGCTGCCCTGGCGCATCAGGCCCAGATCCTGGGCCACACCGCGTTGGCTGGGATTGCCCATGAGAACGCGGCGGAACTCGCCGAAGCGCTGTGCGCGGTGGCTCCCCCGGGCCTCGAGCACGTCTTCTTCAGCGACAACGGCTCGACGGCGGTCGAGGTGGCGATGAAGTTGTGCCTTCAATACTGGTCGCAGAACGGCAGGCCCGAACGCCGAGGCTTCGTCGCGTTCGAGGACGCGTTCCACGGCGAGACGCTCGGAGTGACGGCACTTGGGGGTGTCGAGGTGTTCCGGCGCCCCTTCCGCGACGTGTTACTCGACTGCATCCACGTGCCTCCGCCGCGCCACCCGCACGATCCCGCTCGCGCTCGCGAAGCGCTCGAGAAAACGCTCCGGGAGAATGCTGAAACACTCGCCGCCGTGGTGGTGGAGCCGGCGGTGCAGGGCGCCGCCGGAATGCAGATCTATGCACCGGACTACCTGCAATTCGTTCGCGAGCTATGCGATCGCCACGACGTGTTCCTCGTCTGCGACGAGGTCTTCACCGGGTACGGCCGCACCGGACCGATGTGGGCCTGCGATCACGCCGGGATTGCTCCCGATGTGCTCTGTACGGCCAAGGGTTTCAGCGGGGGCATGTTGCCCATGGCGGCAACCCTGGCGACGACCCGCCTATTCGAGGGATTTCTCGGCGATCCGGAGCGCGCGTTCTACTACGGGCACACCTTTTGCGGAAATCCGCTCGGTGCCGCCGTTGCCCGCGAGGTGTTGCGCGTCTTCGACGACGAGGCGGTGCTGGTGCACGCCCGGCCCAAGGCGGCGCGTATCGCGGCGGCGTTCTCGGCCCTCGAGTCGGTTCCCGGTGTGGCGCGAACCCGCTCGCTCGGCATGATCGGTGCTCTCGACCTCGAGGGCGACGCTGGGTACCTGGCAGATGCCGGCTGGCGGGTCTTCGATCTGGCTCGCAAGCGCGGCGCGTACCTGCGCCCGCTGGGCAACGTGGTCTACATCACCCCCTCGCTCAATATTCCCGACGAAGACCTGGACCGCCTCCTCGCCATTCTGAGTGAATGCGTCTGCGAAGTTGCCTCCAATCGTTCGGGCCGCGGCTAGTGCTGGCCGGGGTGCAGCCGAATCCAACGGCAGGTAGATGGGTTGGCGGTGTCTTCGCCCTGTTGAGGGCACGCTCCACACCCGTTCCCCATTTGGCGGGATCTCTGCTCATCGGACGCTGAGAAGACACGGCGAGAACTTCCGACAGGGGGGGGGCTGCGCCCGGGCAGGCCCATGAGCGCTTGGCGCGCTCCGTGATGCACCACCCGGATGAGAGCTGACTCCATTCGGGCGAATCGAGGCGGGGGCGGGGGGATCTGGTCCCCGATGCGGGGGCCGAGAGCATCGCGGCTTCTCGCCCCCCGGACCGGCCTTCGGCATATTCCGAGCGGGTTCAAACGTTGCTGAACGCGAGAGTTTCATCATTGCCAAGCCGCTGATCTCAGTACTGATTCCGGTCTGGAATGCCGAGGCTACCCTGGGGGAGTGTCTCGAGAGTCTGCTCGTGCAGACCGAGACCCGCTGGGAATGCCTCCTCGTCGACGACGGTTCGAACGATCGCAGTGTGGAGATCGGTTCCCACTTTGCAGTGAAGGATTCCCGAATCCGTGTCGTTCCGTGCGAGCACAGCGGCATCGTCGGAAGCCTGAATACCGGTCTCGAACTCTGCCGCGGCCCCTTCGTCGCGCGCATGGATGCCGACGACCGGATGCATCCCGAACGTTTGGCGCTCCAACGCGGGGCATTGGAAGCGAACCCCGGCTGGGCGGCCGTCGGTTGCCAGGTGGAGCTCTTTCCGGCGGATGCCGTCACGGACGGACGCCGTGAGTACGCCCGCTGGCTGAACGGCATCTCCCGTCCCGAGGAGGTGCGCAACGAGGCTTTCGTAGAGTGTCCGATTGCCCATCCGGCGCTTTTTGCCCGTCGCAAACCGATGCAGGACTTTGGCTACCGCGCTGCAGGCTGGCCCGAGGACTACGACATGGTGCTGCGCTGGCTCGGGGCCGGCCTTCGTTTGGCAAACGTATCGCGCCCCCTGCTCGAGTGGCGAGAGACTCCGGGCCGGCTCTCGCGCACGAGCGAGGTCTACGGAATCGACCGCTTCACCGCCTGCAAGGCTTCGCACCTCTTCGAGAGCTTCCTCCGGCGAAGCCCCGGCTACACGCTCTGGGGCCACGGCTCCACGGGGCGCGCCCTGCGCAAGGAACTCGAGCGGCTCGGCAGCCGGCCCACTCGCATCGTCGAAGTGCACCCGCGGAGGCTCGGCGAATCGATCCACGGCGCCGAGGTGATCCCGCCCGAGGCCCTTCCGGTGCCTGCCAGTGAGCGGATCGTGGTGTCGGTGGCGGGTGCAAAACGGCGAGCGCGGATCCGCCGCTGGCTCAGCCGGCACGGACACCGCGAGGGCGTCGACTACGTCTGCGCCGCTTGAGGCCCCGGCAAAAGAGCGCCGCCCAAACCGAGATTCGGAGGTTTGGCTCTCGCGCGCACCCCAAAAAGGGATTGCACCATACCGTCCGGACGGTGTATTTCTGCTCGTGTGGCAGGTGCGCGGGAGCGGATCCTCAATGCGGCGGAGGCCCGGCTGCTGGCCGGGGGGCCGGTGAGCCTCGTGCTCGACGCCGTGGCCGCGGACGCGGGTGTCAGCAAGGGGGGGCTCCTCTACCACTTCGCCTCCAAGGAGGCGCTGGTTGCGGGCCTGTGCCGGCGCATGCTCGAGCGCTTCGACGCCGACCTGGATGCATTGTCGGGGTCGGATGCAGCGCCCGCGGGCGCCTGGACGCGGGCCTACCTCGCATCCACCGTGACGGACGATGGGAAGCCGGCCGATAACTCGGCTCGGCTCATGGCGGGGATTCTGGCGACATTGGGCCGCGACTCGGCGCATCTGGAGGAGGTGCGCGAGCGCTTCGCGAGCTGGCACGCTCGGCTCGAGGCGGACGGCATCGACGAGACCACGGCCACCGTCGTCGGTCTGGCGGCGGATGGGCTGTGGCTGTCCGCACTCCTCGGCCTGCCCCCGCTCGATGTCGAGACCGCCCGTGAGGTGATCCGGGCCCTGCGCGAGATGACCCGTGCGTGAACGAATTTCTGCCGAGTGCAGCAGCGGGTGAAACGGCTAGGCGCTTTACAGGGCGCTGGTGTCGACCGATTCCAAGCCACCGGCCGAGGAGGAGCGAGCAATGGCCGATAGCCCGTCCGCCCGGCGCTTGCGCGACGCGGGCGCTGACATCGTGGGTATGAACTGCATGTGGGATCCGGCCCGGACGCTGCCGGTGATCCGAGAAGCGGACGACGGTCAGCTGGCCGCCCAGCCGGTGGCTTTCGGCTGCCTGGGTTCCCATATGCGGGAGATGGCAGTCGCGTTGGGCAAATTCGAGGAAGACCGGATCTGGAGGGCTGAGCCAGATACGCCGAGGAGCGAGACGGAGTCCAACTGGGAGCACCGGCAGGCGTGAGTTCGATGGCGGTGTTCTCATGGTAGCCGCCGCGCTGTGAGCCCCGGGACTGCAGATCGTTACGACTTCGTGATCGTGGGCGGTGGCTCCGCCGGCTGTGTCCTGGCGAACCGGCTCAGCGCCGATTCCGCCAACCGGGTACTCGTGCTCGAGGCTGGCCGGCCCGATGCCTGGTGGGACGTCTTCATCCACATGCCCGCCGCCCTGCCGTTTCTCATCGGCAGACGGAGGTACGACTGGCAGTATCAGTCGGAACCCGAGCCGGGGCTGGGCGGGCGCGAAATCTACCACGCTCGCGGCAAACTCCTGGGTGGCTCGAGCAGCATCAACGGCATGATCTTTCAGCGCGGGAACCCGCTCGACTACGAACGCTGGGCCCGGGAGCCGGGTCTCGAGCACTGGGGCTACGCAGACTGCCTTCCCTACTTCAAGCGGATGGAGACCTGCGCAGTGGGTGCAGACGACTGGCGTGGCAGCGACGGGCCGCTGGTGCTCGAGCGGGGTGCCGCAGCCGGACCGCTCTCCCGCGCCTTCTTCGAGGCCGCGCAGCAGGCGGGATACGGGCTCAGCGACGACGTCAACGGCTACCGCCAGGAGGGCTTCGCGGCATTCGATCGCAACGTTCATCGCGGGCGAAGGCTGAGTGCCGCCCGCGCGTACCTGCATCCCGTCAAGCGTCGGCCGAATCTCGTTGTCCATTGCCGTGCGCTCGTCTCGCGTTTGATCTTCGAGGGGGATCGGGCCGTCGGTATCGAGTTTTCCCGAAGGGGTCGTCCGGTCGAGCGCGTATACGCGAAAGAGCTGATCTGTTGCGGTGGCGCATTCAATTCGCCGCAGTTGCTGCAGCTCTCGGGAATCGGACCCGCCGCGTTGTTGCAGGAGTACGGGATCGACGTAATTGCGGACCTGCCGGGGGTGGGTGAGAACCTTCAGGATCACCTGGAGGTGTACGTCCAGCACGCCTGCCGCCGCCCCGTGTCGATGGCCTGGGCGCTCGCCCGCTGGCGTCGTCCCTGGATCGGTTTCCAGTGGCTGCTGGGGAGCGGTCCGGGTGCGACAAATCACTTCGAGGCGGGCGGCTTCGTGCGCAGCAACGAGCACGTCTCGCACCCCAACGTGATGTTCCACTTCCTTCCTGTTGCGATCCGCTACGACGGCTCGCGGTCCGTTCCGGGTCACGGCTATCAGGTTCACGTCGGCCCCATGCTGTCCGATGCGCGGGGTTCGGTGCGGATCCGCTCCGGCGATCCTCGGGTTCCGCCGTCGCTGCGCTTCAACTACCTCTCGACAGAGCGCGATCGGCGCGAGTGGTTGGAGGCGGTGCGGTGCGCGCGCACGCTGCTGAGCCAGCCGGCCTTCGCTGGGCTCGATGCAGGCGAGTTGTCTCCGGGGCCGGAACTGGCCAGCGATACCGAGATTCTCGACTGGGTGGCGCGGGACGCCGAAACCGCGCTCCATCCCTCGTGCACGTGCCGCATGGGTACGGATGCCGGCTCCGTCGTCGACCCACGCAGTCTGCGGGTTCGAGGGGTGAGAGGGCTCCGCATTGTCGATGCGTCCGTCATGCCTTCGATCACCAACGGCAACATCTACGCTGCCGTGATGATGATCGCGGAGCGCGCCGCGGATCTCATCCTGGGAAACACGCTCCTGCCTCCCGAGCGGGTCGACTTCTACCGGCACGCTCACGAGGTCCCGAAAACAGCGAGCTTTTAGCGACCGTCCGCGTCGCCCAACGGCTGCAGGGCGAGTGCGTTATTCGTGTAGCCGACCGCGTCGGCGTCCTGATCGTCGCCGGCAGAGTTGCGGGTTTGGCGAACCCCTGGTGCCCAACTCATCTGCTCGCCCGAATGGGCGGCGGGGACGGCGCCGAGGCCGGTCGTTCGCACCAGCTGCGCAGCGCGCACAGCTTTTCATCCGCGTACCGGGCCGTGAGACGGCGCACGCCGAAGCGGTCCACGATTCCACCCACCACGGCGACCGAGTTGGCTGTGGCCAGATGGAGCCCGAACCGCGTGCGACCGGAGGTCTGGGCCGGCCGGAGTGACCAGGTCTGCTCGAAGCGGAACAGACCCAGAGCGACGTCGGAGCGCAGCAACTGCCCCGGCCTCACCTCGAGCGGCCAATCGCGGAGGACCACTGGGAAGCCTCGGAGGCGATAGCGCCACCGCGCCTCGGTTCCGACCGCCGGGAAGCCCTCGGCCGGAGCGATGAGCGCCTCGATGCACGGGTCCCAGCGGAGCCGCTCCGCGGGCTCGGAAATCGCGCGCCACACCTGGGTCAACGGCGCGTCGATCACGGCAGAGAGCGCCGTCGTGATCGCGGCCGCTGCCGGCCGTTCCCCCATTCCGGCAGGATGGGTCGTCTGGGGGAACGGCGCAAGCTTCAGCGCTCGCGAAATTTTTGTTCGGCGTCGCGGACGCGGCGCGTCAGGACCCGGAAGATCTCGAATGAAATTTCTGGAATCTGGAGCAGCAACTCGCGAAAGGCGTCGCCATCGAGGGTGATCAGACGGCAGTGGCCGGCTGCGATGGCCGTCGCGCTCCGCGGGTCGTCTGTCAGGATCGCCATCTCCCCGAAGTAATCGACGGCGTGGATGGTCTTCAGCGTCA
Source organism: Deltaproteobacteria bacterium (assembly GCA_002729515.1). GTDB lineage: Bacteria > Myxococcota_A > UBA9160 > UBA9160 > SMWR01. Next base: position 28,815 of record PBYF01000059.1, on the reverse strand, counting down.
ACTCCCGCTTGCCTTCGTGGTCCTTCACGATGTCCACGGCGCCATCGACCAGCAGGAAGAGCGTGTTCCCGGGCTCGCCTTCGCGAAAGATGACCTCGCCCGCCAGGAACTCGGCGTTGCTGCTGGCTTGGAGGATTGCCTCGAGCTGTTCGAAGCTCAGGTTGCTGAAGAGGTCCACTCGTTTGAGTGCCAGGATCTGCTGCATCGTCTCCTCCTCGTGCGCCAGGCCGCGCACCCCATCCGTCGCGAGGTGCGCCGCGTTCCGCACCCAGCGATTGTCCGCCTCGAAAGCCGCTTCCACGAGCGCGCTGGGTTCAGTGGGTACATCGATCGTGTTGGTCACGAAACGAGCGCGCTCCCAGAGCGGCCCCGCCTCGTGGGCCAGGACGAGCAGGCGGGCGCTCTCCCGGTTGCCGAGGTTCGCCAGTACCTCGAGGGCGTCCGCGCGGGAGCGCGCGGTTCCGACGCGCAGCTCTCGCGACACCTTGTGGATCATGCTCTGGCTTTCGACGAGCCCGAGAACGTAGAACGCCAGTCGCCACTCGCGCAGGATCGCGTCGCCGAAGGCGGCGGCGAGCAGGCGGTGCGAAGGGTTCCGATCCACACTGAGGTGCTGGACGCCAAGCAGGTACCACCACAGCCTCTCGACGCGGTGACGAAGTTCCCGAAGCAGCAAGCTGTGCGCGATCGGCGCTGAGCTGGTGTCCAGCACGCGCAGTGCAGCTTCGACGGTCTGCTCCGTGTCGTCGCGAAGGTGCGGCTCGACGATTGCGATACCCGCTGCGCCCCTGGATCCCAGCGCGCTTTCGGCCGCGGAGCGCACCCGGGCCGAGGAATCGGTGAGCCGATCGGCCAAGGCGGCGAGCACCTCGCCGGCGTCATAGCTCGCGGCCAGGAGTGCGGCGGCGTGTCGCACGCCGGCGTCCTCGTCGCGGAGCAGGTCCAGCAGGGTATGCGTCTCGAGTGGCGGAGCGTCCGTGAGCCGCGCTGCGCACGCGACCGCCGCGGCGCGAATGCGAGCATCGGTGCTGGCTATGCGGTCCACGGCGCTGGGTAGCAGGGCGGCGGGTGCCACGGCCAACGCGGCACCCGCTTCCGCGGCGCTCGAGGAGTCGATCATCTTCTCGAGGGTCTCGACGCCCGCGTCGCCGGCCATCGAGGCGGCTTCGGCGCGCACCCGGGGGTCGAGGTCCTCGAGGAGGTCGTCGACGCGGCTCTGCAGAAACTGGCCGTCGCCGGAGACGCGCGCCAGCCCGCGAAGGGCGGCGAGCCGCACGTCGGAATCCGGGTCGTCCAGCGAGAGCGCGACGGGTCCGGCCAGACGCTCCAGTCCGGTCGATGCCAATGCGGTGACGCTTGCCCGGCGCACCGCCGCGGTTGAGTGTGAGGCCGCGCGCACCAGCGGATCGACGATGCCGCGCGATGCGAGCGCTGGGATCAGCTGCATCACCGAATCCGAGGGCCGGGGACCCTCGGTGCGGAGCGACTCCTCCCAGAGTTCCGCCAGCTGGGAGGCCTCCCAGCCACCGATCGTGGCTTCACCCTGCGCGAAGTCCAGGCGTCCCGCTTTCAGCTGGTCGACCAGTGTGTCGCAGTAGGCCCGCCGGACGCGGATATTCGCGACCAGGTAGAAGAGCCCGGCGGCTGCACCGGCGCCGCACAGCCAGAGCGGATCGGGCTGGTCGAAGAGGAGCAGCAGGAGGCCCGCTGTCGCCATGCCGGCGTAGACGACAATGCCCTCGAGGAAAGCGCGCATGCGGCCGCGGAGCCTGCGGGGGATCGCGTTCTGCACGAGTGAGCGGATCGGTGCAGCCAGTGCGTTATCCGTCAGTTCGCGGGCCATGCGGGCGCCCATCGCGGCCGGGAGGCCGTAGCGCCAGGCCAGCCCGCCAAAAGAAAGGATCAGCAGAACGGGGTGGATCAGGTTCGCCCCGGGCACGCCAATCCTGCGGATGAGCCGCGGCGTGACGAAGACCTCGACCAGGATCTCGATCAGATTGGTAACGGCGAAATAGATCGCGAAGAATGCTGCGAGTTCGGCGGGCTCCGGGAAGCGTCGGGCGAAGACGTCCGAGTAGAGGTACTGCGCCATGAACGCAGCGATTACCATTCCGAGAGCCGAGAGAACGAGCCAGCGTGTGAGAGGTGAGCTTCCGGCATAGCGGGCCGCGCCGCGCAGGTTCTCCGCTGAGGTTTCGTCTGCTTCCTCCAATTCGAGGGGGCCCCACCGGCGCAGGGCGCGGTGACCAAGAATCAGCAGCACCGCCGCAGCTGCGAGGGTGATGCCCCATGCAGCGATCAGGCTCGCCGGGCCAGAGAATCTCGCGAGTGCGGCGGCCGCCAAGCCTCCCACCACCCCGCCGAGGCTGGAGCCGATCGTGAAGAGGGGAACGAGTCGCTTGCTCGACAGCGTGTCGAAGAAGTCACCGCTGAACGTCCAGAAATGGTTCAGGAAGATCGCCTGGGTCAGGTACCAGAAGCAGAACAGGGCCGGCAGGATCGCGACGCTTTGCCGATCGACCAGGAATGCGCCGCCGGAGAGCAGAAGGGCCGCGCCGAATAGCATCTGGATGAACAGCCCGTCATTTCTCACGTTTCCGACGCGTGCGGCGTATGCCATGGAGCCCACGACGGTGAATATGGCGGCGGCGACGAACGCTTGGCCCAGATCCTCGATTCCGAGCTTCGCTAGAAAGAGCGCCTCGGTGCCCGCCAGCCCTATTGTCTGGCCGAGGCTGATCAGCATCAAGAGGCCCGCAAAGAAGAGGAACCGAGAGCGTTCCCCGGTGCGGACGTCTGGCAGAAAACGCCACAAGAGCGGCTCATCCAAAGACATTGCGGCGCGAAAGGATACCAGGGCGGTGCGCCCGGCGTGCTGAAGGTGTCTCAGAACGCGGCGATCACGTCCTCCGCAAAGCGGCGCAGGCCCTCTTTCTTGCCTTCGAGGGTCTGGCCGTCCAGTCCGTAGAACACCCACGGAAGGGTCAGCAGGTGGGTCACTCCGATTTCTTCCAGTCGGCGGATGCCATCCACGCCGACGGCGTCGGTGCAGGCTCCGACGATGGGAAGCGGTTCGTCGCCGCGGCCGGCGTCGGCCCGGTACCGCCGCACTTTTCCGATGAGCTCCCGGAGCTCCTCCGTCGAGTGCAAGTCGGAGATCCATCCGTCCGTTACCCGGCCCACCCGGCGCAGCGCTGCCTCCGAGATACCGCCGGACCAGATCGGGACGGGCTCCGTCAGGCCCGGGCTCATCTGGAGCCGGTCGAAGGGGTAGAACTCGCCCCGGTGTTCCACCATTTCTCCCGTCCAGAGCTTGCGCATCACGTCGATCATCTCGTCCATGCGCCTGCCGCGGCACCGGAAGTCCTGATCCATGAGCCGAAACTCGTCCTCCATCCAGCCCGCACCGATTCCGAGGGTCAGGCGATTCCCGGACACCAACGACGTCGTGCCGACCGCCTTCGCCACGAGGAAGGGGTTGCGCAGGGGGAGAACGAAGACAGAGGTCATGAAACGCAGCCGGTGGGTCGCGGAGGCCATGGCTGCGATCGCGACGATGGGGTCGGGCCAGGGTGCCGTCGATTCCCAGCGTGGCGCACCGTCGTGGGTGTAGGGGTAGGGCGTGGCGATCTTCTCCGGGTGGACCACGTGATCCGATACCACTGCGTAGTTCCAGCCGTACTCTTCGGCAGTCTTCGCGGTCTCGACGTAGTGGGTGAGGTCGGTGAATGCCAGGGAGACGCAGAACTTCACGGCTCAGCTTTCGCTGCCGGAGAGCTCGCGGATCAGGAAGGAGCGCATCTCGGCAGGGGTGATGATCTCGGTGAGCGAGCCCACCTGGCGAGCGCGCTCGACGGTGTGGATGTCGTCGAACTCCGCTGCGATCTCGGACTGTTTCTCGAGCATCGATTCCCTCAGCATACGGTCGAATTGATCGCGTGCGGCCGGCGTTCTGCGGCTGCGTGCCTCTTGCTCGAGGCGGGAAACCTCCGGGTTGGCCAGAGCGCGTGCTCGCACTTCCCGACTGAAGACGACGGCCGCCGCTGGGCCGCCCCCGATGACCGAGGCGTAGGAACCCTCGAGGGCGGCGGCTTTGAGCCGCGGATTGAGGTCCTGGGAGAAGACTACGTAGGCGCCTCCGTGGTAGCGGGAGACGACCAGGAAGACGATCGGCCCGTCGAAGTTCACGACGGCGCGGGCGATCTCGGCCCCGTATTCGAGCTGGAGCTTCCGCATGCTTTCGGGGGAGCCGTCGAAGCCGGAGAGATTTGCGAGCACCACGACTGGACGGTTCCCGCTGGAGGCGTTTATCGCGCGAGCCACTTTTTTCGAAGAGAGGGGGAAGAGCGTGCCGGCATTCCAGGTCGAGGGGCCGTCGGGCGGGCGATAGCCCTCGCGCTCCACGTTGGTGCTCTCGATTCCGATCAGGCAGACGGGGTGTCCACCGATATGGGCGTCCCAGACGATGGCCGTCTCGGCGCCCACCCAGGCGCGCCAGCGCTCGAGGTGACCGCCATCGTCATCGATTACGGCCTTCATGACGGCGCGCATGGGGAAGGGGCGTTTGCGGCCCGGGTTTGCCACGTCGTCGAAGATTTCGCCGACAGTCTGGAATTCGCCGCCGTTCCCGCCCGCGTCGCAGGGGGATTCGCAGATGGATCGTTCCGGCGGATCTCCGGTCGGCAGCGGCCTCGGGCCGGCTTCGCCGGGAACCACGTAGGTGAAGTCGTAGTGCTGGTAGAGGATGCGGAATGCGTCGGCGAGGTCGTTCGCGAAGTACTGGGCCTCGCCATTGGTCCCCATGATTCGCTCGAAGCCGCCGATGGCGGGCTCGTCCTCCGCCGCCACTCCTCCCGACGCTTCGAGGGCCGCACGGCCGGTGAGCACCATGGAACCCCGGGGCGTCATGATGAGCGCTCCGCGATTGTGCATCTGCATGGTGGCGAGGGCGTCCCAGTAGCTCTGGGCACCGACGTTGACGCCCGGAACGATCAGGTGGATCGTGCCGCCGTCCTGGGTGTAATGCACGATGCGGCGAACCACGCGGGCGGTGGCGTCGAGGTTTTCGGTGCCGCTGTCCATCGCGATGCGGGCTCCACTCGAGACCGGGATCCACTCGAGCGGGAGCTGGCGCTCCTCGACCAGGTCGAGCGCTGCGATCAACCGGTCGCACTCCGGCGCGGCGAGGGAACCCATGCCGAGAGTCGGATCCGAGAGGACCAGGACCCGGCTCATGCCCTCGGGCACCTTCGGAGTTGGCGTCGTGATGATGCCGAAGACGATTCCGCAGCTGTTCTTTCCGTAGGGGCGCCCCTCGACGCTGGCAGCCCGCGGTGTCTGCGCCTGGGGGTCCAGGTCGAATTCCTCGAAACGTCCCACCGTCAGCTCGGACGCCGGCCCGACACCGACCGGTGCCTGGCCCTGGCCCATGCCCGTGAGCATCCGAATGATTTCGTAGGGGTAGATGAGCCGGCGGCGACGCGCTTCGACGATGCGCCGCTCGTAGTCGCTGCGCGGTTCGAGCGGTGCGACGTGGGGTGCCCGTGTCCGGATCTCCATATTCGATCCGGTGATGTTGGAGATCACGAACTCGATGGCCTCCAGCGGTCGATCGGGCACCGCGCGCTCAAGGACCTGGATCCGCACGACGACTTTTTCGAGTCCGAGGTTGCGGGTGGCGGGGGCGAGGCGACGGGCCAGCTGTTGGGCGGTGTCCGGATCCAGCAGGATCGCCGGAGAGACGAAGAGCGCGACGCGGTTCCACTGGAGTCTCCGCTTCGGGTCGCGGGCTCGCAGAATCGAGCGGAGTGCGCGCGTTGCTTCGTAGAAGGCGTGCTCGAAGGCCGGAACGTGAAGTGCCACCTCGCGGTCATCGTCCGGAGAACGGCTGCGGGCATCTGCGAGAACGATTACACGCTCGTCCGAAGCGACCTCCCGCGAGCGGCAGTGGAAGCAGTAGATGTTTTCGCCGGAAGGGATGCGCTCGAGTTCGAAGCCATCGAGACGCTCTAGGTCGATGCGTCGCGCGGTCTCGGGGTGGATTCCGTGGAGATCCTCGATTTCGAGAAGCCCGTCCGGTGTCACCGCGAGCGTGTGGTGGATGCAGCTGCCGTTGCGTGGCACGATGGTGACTGTGATTCGAGGTGCGTCCTCGGCTGCGGGCAGGCCCGCCAGAATCGCGAGCCAATGATCGCGGGATTCTTCGCCCTCGATCGGCACGAAGATCTCCAGCGCGCGCGTGGCTCCGGTGTCCGACTCGGCGGCGCGCTCCAAGAGGCACTCGACGCGTTCGGAAATTTCGTCGGGTGTGCAGGTCGCCGCCAGCACGACGCCCCTTTCCTGGAAGTCGAAGCGATCGTACCGGCCCTCCGCGCTCACGGCCGAGGTGTGTAGTGCCGGCACCTCCGGTGAGTAGAGCCGGTGCAGCCACGCTGCCATCGCGATTGCGCGGCGGCGGGGATCGTCGTCCGAGAGCCAGTTGCCGACCCGGTTGAAAATGGGCTGGGGTGCGTCGGCGAGGTGCAGCAGTACTTCCTCGGGCGGCGGGTGTGGCTCGGACTCCGCCAGCGCGAGCCACTCTTCGAGCTGCTTGCTGGTCCGCTCGGCGAGGCGTTCGATCCGGGGGCGTTCGAAGATGGTGTAGGACGCGTCGGCCGCTGCGTCGGCCACGGCGTCGGACACGAGACCGCGCATTCCGGCGATTCGTTCCAGCGCGGCTTCGAGTGCGCGATCCGTGCCCAGGCGCACACCCCTCTCGGTGAGTTCCACCACGCGGGAGAGGATCGCGAGCACCAGATGCTGGCGGAGCCCGTCCTGGAGCTGTGACGAGAGAAGCCGCAGCACTGCGCGCTCGAGCGCGTCGGAGTGTTCGAGTGAGTCAATTCCATAATGGGAGAGAGCTTGCTGTACCAGTGTGAGGAAGCTCTCGTCGATACCCGCTCCGGCGGCGTGGAGGCGACGCACGAAGACGCGCAAGCGGGCATTGTTCGACGGGCCGAGTTCGCCACCGACTGAAGCGCCGGGCGCGCGGATGAAGAGCTGATCGACGTCGGCAAAGGCCTCGAGTTCCCGGCGGATCTCGGCCAGCTCCCAGAGAAAGTCTTCCGAGAGGCCACCGGGCAACGGCGCCTCGAGGAACGAGGCGAGGAGTTCGGCGCGTGCCTCGTTGGTGTCGTATCCCAGGAGCACGCGTCGGACCTCTTCTCGAACCGCCGCCAATGCGCCGTGGCGCTCGGCCGCCGGTGCCGCACCGGCGGCTGCCAGGTCGCTGATGCCCGAATCGGTGTCTGAGAAAAGCGGTGCCAGACGATCGGGCACCCGGAAGAGTTCAAGGCGCGGGGCCAGCGTTCCGGTCGGGGTGCCCTCCTGGGTCGGCTCGATCACGAGCAGGACCTCGCCGGCCGCTACCTGTTGTCCGCGCCGGGCAGACACCTCCTTCACCACACCCGAGACGGGGGAGTCGAAGCCGATTTCCATCTTCATGGCTTCGAGGAGACCGAGGCGTTGGCCGGCATGCACTTCGTCGCCAGGTGATACCTGGACGGCGACGACCATCGCCGGCGTGCCCGCCCGAACTTCTCCGGCAGCCTGATTGCTGAAGGTGTGGGTGCGTCCCTCGACCTCCACGCGCAGGCCGGACTCGGTGCGGTCGTAGAGCACGCGGACGGTGCGTTCGCCCAGCGTCAGGCGGGCGGTATGCGCGCCGTCCTCACGGAGAGTTGCCTCGACCACGCGACCGTCGCAGTGCACCCGGTAGCGCCAGGAGCCGACCGCAAAGACCTCGACGCGGTAGCTCTCGGCTCCGTGGCTGAGGTCGATCTTCTGCCCGCGGGCGGGGGGGGTTCGGTCCGGTGACACATTGCTCGTGTCGGCGTAGAAGTTGAGGCGTGCCGCGTGTCGCGTGTTCTGGTAGGAGAGGATCGCGGCGACCACGAGGGCCTCGACGCCGTATTCGCGTTCCGGCCCGCGGTCCGCGCAAAAGCGGTCGAGCCATTCGGTATCGACGCCGCCTTCCCGGAAGTCGAGAGCGTCGAGCACATCGAGCAGAAAGCCTTTGTTCGTAGCGCCGCCCTCGATCACCAGGTCGAAATCTAGGAGCGCGCAGGCCAGGCGCGCGCGCGCTTCCTCGCGGTTGCGCCCGCTTGCAATTACCTTTGCGATCAGCGAGTCGAATGCGGCCGGAACGGCGCTCCCGGCGGCGACGCCGGTGTCGACGCGCACGCCCGGGCCGAGCGCGGGATCGAAGCGCGCGATGCGTCCGGGCGCGGGCAGGAAGCCGGCGTCGGGATCCTCGGCACAGACCCGGGCCTCGATGGCCGTACCCCGCTCGACGAAGCTGAGGCCGACGAGGGACTCGCCGCGCGCGATACGGATCTGCAACTCGACGAGGTCGACGCCGGTCACCGTTTCGGTGATGCCGTGCTCCACCTGGAGTCGAGGGTTCATCTCCAGGAACTGGAATTCCTCGTCCGAGACCAGGAACTCGGCGGTGCCGACGCCGCTGTAGCCCACTTCGCGCGCGAGGTGTACCGCGGCGGCCTCGAGTTTCTCGATGAGATTCCGGTTCAGACCCGGAGGCGGCGCCTCTTCGATCAGTTTCTGGTGCCGTCGCTGGACCGAACAGTCACGGCAGCCGAGGGAGACCACGAAGCTCTCCAGATCGGCGGCGATCTGCACTTCGACGTGGCGAGCGCCTGTCACCTTCCGCTCGATGAAGAGCCGGTTGTCTCCGAACGCGGTTGCTGACTCGGAGGCCGCCGAGCGGAAAGCCTCCGGTAAATCCTCGGCGCGCTCTACCAGTCGGATGCCGCGGCCGCCGCCGCCGGCCGCCGCCTTGACGACCACGGGGAACCCCAGGCGTTCCGCCACTTTCGCGGCCTGGTTTTCGTCTGCGACGACGCCTCCGCTCCAGGGCGTGACGGGTACTCCCGCCTTCTCGGCGATTTCCTTCGAGGAGATCTTGTCGCCCAGTTGGCGCATTGCCCGGGCAGAAGGACCGAGGAAGCGGATACCCACCTCCTCGAGCCGCTCGACGAAGACGGGATCCTCGGCCACGAAGCCCCAGCCCGGCCACACGGCGTCCGCACCGCTTTCGAGCAGTGCGCGGAGGATGCCGTCGTGGTCCAGGTAGGCCGCAACCTCACGGCCCTCTTCGGCGGGTAGCGGCACTGCAATATCGGCATGGCGCACGAACGGAGCGTCGCGGTCGACCGGCGTGTAGAGCGCGATCGCACGCAGGCCCGACCCCTCGGCAGCACGCAGCGATTTGACGGCGCGAATGCAGCGCAGGGCGGACTCGCCGCGATTCACGATCGCGAAACGCTGGGGCGCGTCGGATCCGCTCACGCCGCGGTGGTTCCGACCTCGCACGCGAATGCCACGTAGCGTCCGTGATGCGAGAGGGAGAGGTCTAGGTGGCGGTCCGAGCCTCGCAGCGAGAGCGTCGGGATCCGCCCGCGGCGCCCGAGCTGCAGATCCGATTGTGTGACACCGAGCCGCGAAGCGACGTCGTGTACCGCGAGGTGACGCACAGCAGCGGAAGCATCCGTTGAATCGGCACAGGACGCCAGGCCGATTACGACCTCTGATGCGGCGGTATCGCGCGCCACCGCATGCACGGTGTCGTCCCGGACGTCGAGCGTCACCGCGACACACCCACCGGGGTGCGCCACCTGCCCGTGCGATGCTCCGTCTAGCCTCACGACGAAGCGGGAGGCGGCAAAGATCGCGTTCGGGTCCCGTTTGACCGCCAGCTTGTAGGCGGCCTCCTTCGCCGCCCACAGCGTCCATCGCAACCGGTTGGGGGCGCTCTCCGACTCGAGCGCACGGCGTTCCGGCGGGGAGAAGACGCGGGCGTCGAAGCGCGGGTGTGCGGGGCCGCCGCGCACCTCGGGATCGGCGAGGTCGACGACGTCGTTACCGAGCATCGAAATGCTCCCGTTCCATCGCGTCGAGCCGCTTGAGGATCTGGCTAGAGATGTCGACGCTTCCCCTGAGGCCCCTTTTGTCGGTTTTGGGCTCGAAGCACTCGACGGAAATGCGAAGCGTCTCGCCGAAAGCCGGGCGTGTGGTCCAGGTCTCCTGGGCAGCTCCCCTCAGGTAGACGCATACCACCTGGCAGCCCGGATACGTTTTGACGATGCGCCCGATGCCATAGGTGACGGCTTGTGTGTTCACTCGTCCGGTGCGGCTGCGCCCTCCCTCGGGAAAGATGAGCGCCACGTCGCCGCGCCCCGTCAGGTAGACCAGGCGCTTCAAGACGGCGCCCACGGCGCGCCGGTCGCCACCGCGCTCCACGGGCAAGGACTTCATGACCCAGATCAGCGCTTGTTTCCACCACGTGGAGGCGAAATTCTCCCGGGCGGGGGTATTCCAGGGTAACGACGTGTAGTGCGTCACATGCTGCCACGGAGAGGCCAGCGCCCACGCGATGGCTCCGGAGTCGAGCATCGTGAGGTGATTCGCGCAGATGACCACCGGGGTCGTCGGATCGCGGCGGATGTGCGCATAGGTGCGCCGGGCCTGCTGCATTCCCTCGATGCGCCAGCGGAAGACGAAGCGCATGATTCCCACGCAGACCGGGACCCACAGCGGGGCCAGGATTCTCCCAACCAGACGCTGGAATTCGAGCGTGCGGCGCTCGGAGGCTATGAGCGGGAAACCGGACAAGGGCTCGGGTCAGCCGGTCTTCTCGAGGACCAGATTCACGCAATCGCCAATCGTATTCACTGCGTCGACGTCCTCGTCCGGGATCTCGATGTCGAACTCGTCCTCGAAGGCGAGCACCACGTCCACGAGCCGGGCGGAGTTCACCTTGAGATCGTCGAGGATGTGTGTGGCATCGTCGGCGGACTCGAGTGCCGCCTGGTTTTTCACGTGGGGCGTGATGATTTTCACGACTTTTGCGAATGCTTCTTCGCGGTCCATTGGGTTCCTTTCTATGCCGCGGCTGGGCCGCCAGTTGAAAGCGTTTCAGGTATTCCATTTCCGGAGGACGGTCGCGGCGTTCACGTCGCCAAAGCCAAAGCCGGCCTTGATCGCGAACCGCAGTTCCGGAAACGCGCGCAGTTCGTGCGGGACCGACGCCGCGTACGGCTCTATCTCCGGGTGCAGGTCTTCGCAGTTGATGGAGGGGTGCACGAAGCCGTGGCGGAGCATCAGCACGGTCGCGACGCACTCGATGGCGCCCGCTGCCCCGAGCGCGTGGCCGATCATGCTCTTGGTCGAGGTGATGGGGGGCAGTTTTCCGGGAGCACACTCCAGGGCGTTCGCCCAGGCGTGCACCTCCGAGGGATCCGCACCGGTCGCGGTCAGGTGGCCGTTGATGACGCCCATCTCGTCACCGGGGACGCCCGCGGCTTCGAGTGCGCTCTTGATACAGCGGCGCACGCTCTCGGGATTGGGTGCCGTCATGCTGCCGCCGCCGCGCTGTCCGCCGCAATTGATCGCGGTGCCCATCACTTCGGCGTAGATGCGCGCGCCACGTTCACGGGCGGATTCGAGACTCTCGAGCAGCAGTGCGCCCGCCCCAGCCGCCGGGACGAACCCCCCGGCGCTGGCACTCATGGGGCGCGAGGCCTTCTCGGGCTCGTCGTTGAAGCTACGGCAGAGCACGCGCATGGCGTCGAAGCCGGCCCAGATGTACTCACTCGCACCCTCGGCGCCGCCCACGAGCATCCGCTTCGCAGCACCTCGGCGGATTCGCTCGAATCCCAGGGCGAGTGCCTCGGTGCCGGTGCTGCACGCGCTCGAATTGGTCGTCACCTGGTTTCCGAGGGCCAGGAGGCCGGAGATCCGTGCGGAGACTCCGCTCGCCATCACCTGCTCGACCATGGTACTGCCGAGCCGGCGGACGCTATTGCTATTCACCCGCGGCACGATGTGTGCCGCGATCGTATCCATTCCGCCGATCCCGGTGCCCAGGATTGCGCCGCTGTCCCAGTCGACGGTCTCGTCGTCTCGGGCCGGACGCGGAAGACCCGCGTCGGTCCATGCGTCGACGGCGGCGATCCCAGCGAAGCGGTGACTCGAGTTCATGGCGATGAGTTCGTCGCTGTCGAACATCGCCTCGGCCAGTTCATCCGCACCCTGGGGAACACCGGCCACCCTGCAGGCGAAGCCGTGTTTTTCCATGGCGGGGTGACGCCGCAGTCCCGAGCGCCCCTTGCGCAGCGCGATCTCGAAGTCGTGGAGCCCGTTTCCATTCGGTGCCACGATGCCGAGACCGGTGATCACGACGCGCTGCTTCATTGCGCCACCCCCATCCCCGAAAGCACGGCGGTGCAGACGACCGTGCCGTCCGCGAGGCGCATCTCCGCCTGCGAGCGAAGCTTGCGCCGGCGCCAGAAGATCTTTTGACCCCGGATATCCACGCGGTCGCCCGGTTTCACCACGCCGCTGAAGTCGACCTGGGCATCGGTAAAGAATGTGACCAGTTTTTCCGGATCTCCGCCATCGCGGCTCAGCAGGTAGATCCCGTGGGCAACGACGGCCGCCTGGGCCATGGACTCGATCAACAGTACGCCCGGCGTCACCGGGTTGCCCGGGAAGTGCCCCCGGTAGAAGTCGGAGTCGGGCCGCCAGGTGTAGCGGGCCTCGATCTCCTCCTCGTCGATGCAGAGGATCTCGTCGATGAAGCGGAACGGCTCCTGTTGCGGAATCCGGGCCAGGACTTCCTCGGGCGTCGGCATCGCGCTCATCGGTCGAGCCTGCCGCCGCGCGCGTTCTCCGAGAGCTGGGGGTAGTTGCGGTAGGCGAGATCGCGGAAGAGTCCGACTTTGGCGCGCTTGATGGTGTAGATGGGCTCGTCGTCCACGCTCAGCGTGGCGTCTCCGATCGCGATGGCCGAGCGCGACTCGGGGAGTTCGGTGTAGCGCCGCACGTCGATTTCGTAGCGCACCAGCTGGTCGTGAGGGCGGATCTGGCCGAAGAATTCGATTTCGCCGCAGCCGAGCGCCCGCCCTGCGCCGAGGCCGCCCGCCCAGTTGCAGTAGAAGCCCAGCAGTTGCCAGACCCCGTCGACACCCAGGCATCCCGGCTGCACCGGATCGCTGATGAAGTGGCACTGGAAGAACCAGTCGTCGAGACGTACGTCGCGCTCGGCCGTCACCCGCCCGCGATTGCCCCGACGCTCGATATGCGTGACGCGGTCGAGCATCAGCATGGGCGGCGCGGGGAGGCGTGCGGCGAACGCTTCCGGGGCGTCTTCGATCAGTGTTCCGTGGGCGAAGGCGAGCAGATCCGCCTCGTTGAAGCCATCGGCGGTGAGGAAATCGGAGTACTTCACGCCGGACCTCCGAAGCGGAGCAGGTAGCCCGCCCAGGTGAGTCCGGCACCGACGCCCACCACTCCGATGTCGTCGTGCGGCTCCCACTTTCCCCAGCGCTGGGAAATCACCGTGGCCGAGCTGGCGGCACCGGTATTCCCGTACCACTCCACGTTGGCGTGGTGTCGCTCCGGTGGGATGTCGCAATAGCGGCACACCGTCTCGAGCATGCGGAGATTTGCCTGGTGGCCGACGAAGTGGAGGGGCCGATCCTCCTGAGCCAACTCGCAGCGCAGGCGTTCGAAGCCGTCTCGTGTCTTCCGGATCGCGAAGCTCTGGACGGTGCGCCCCTCCTGGGCGAAAAAGCCAGTGCGGGACACGACGACTTTATCGCCCGCCGTGGGACGGGATTCGAGGTCGCTGCCCAGCACGCAGGCACGTCCGGGTTCGCGTGTCGAAACGATCGCCGCCGCGGCGCCGTCGCCCCAGAGCACAGCCGCCGTACGGTCATTGTAGTCGACGGTCTTGGTCAGGCTGTCGGCTCCGACGAGGAGCACGAACTGCGGCAGCTTTGCCGGATCCATCAGCGAGAGCAGGTGGAGTTGGGCGAGGAAGCTCGTGCAGGCCGAGTTCACGTCGAAGGACGGAACGTCCACGTCGAGAGCGCTCGCCACGTTGCACGCTTCGGCTGGAGAGACCCAGTCGGGTGCAGAACTTCCGAAGATCGCCATGCCGATGTCGGTGGCCGAGAGTCCGGCGCGGTCGAGCGCCATGCGGGCTGCCTGCGCCCCTTGCTCTGCCAGGCTGATGCTGCTCGCCTCCGTCGCTGCGCGCACGTCGCAGTTGCGGGTTTCGCGGATGTATCCGAGGTCGAGCGCGGTGCGGCGAGAGCGAATTCCCACCCGCTCGAGGATCCAGGCGTCGTCGGTCCCGATGTCGAGTTCCTCGAGGAAACGATTCGTGATCTCGTTCTCGGGGTGGAAGTGTCCCAGGGAGTGCAGCCAAAGCGTCACGAGGTCGCTCCCGAGATGTGTTCACCTCCATCGACGCGAATCACTTCGCCGTTGATCCAGCCCGCTTCGTCCCGGGTCAGGAGCGCGATCACGGCGGCGACGTCCCGGGGTCTGGTGAGCCTGCCGAAGGGATTGCGGCAGAGCGCCTGGGCCTTCAGGTGGTGGCTGCCGGGAATCGCCGCGAGCGCCGGCGTCTCGGTGACGCCCGCCTGGATCACGTTGCAGCGGATGCCATGGGGGGCCATTTCGACCGCGATGGAACGGGCTACGGACTCGAGCGCCACCTTGGCGGCGGCCACGGCCGCGTAGCCCTTCCAGGCCACCGTGTTTCCCTCGCTGGTCAGACCGAAGACTCGTGCGTCCCCGGCGAAAAGCTGTCGCGCGAGCAGGTCCTGGGTCCAGTCGAGCAGGCTCGTTCCCATGCAGTGGATCGTTCGTGCGAAATCCTCGTAGTCCAGGAAGGACTTCGACGGGTACTCCGGCGGCGTGGCGAGGGTGTGAAGCTCCGAGTGACCTTCCGCGAAGACCGCGTCGATGGCGGCGCCCAGCTCATCGGCGTCGACGCCGAGACGCTGGGCGAGTTGCGCTCGGCCCTTGCCTCCGGCGTTCGGTCGGGTCTGCTCCGGCGCGATCAGTTTGAGATTGCCGAACGCGATGGAGTGGAGGAGAAAGCGGACGCGTTCGTCGCCGATCTCCCCGGTCAGCACGTCGAGGATCTCGGCGCGCTTTTCGGCCGATAGCGCGTCGGCGTTGAAGGTGAGTAGCTGGACGCCGGAAGCGCGGATCTTTTCGAAGTCGGGCTCCACGCGACGCAACGCCGCGCGGCGGTCGCGGTGCACGAGGCATAGGTTCATGCCGCGCTCGGCCAGTGCATGGGCCGTTGCGAGGCCAAAGCCGCTCGAGCCACCGAGGATTACTCCCCATGTGCCCTGGAAGACTCGGTCGCTCAACGTTTTTCCTCCGCCTGCACCAGATGCGTCCGCGCTCGCCAGACAATCACACGAACCGCGCCTCTCGGCACGGTGTAGTTCAGGGGGACGACCCACAGGTCTGACTCGGGGTCACTTTTAGTGGAGCCTCAAGGGTCGCCCCCGGCCTGGGAGCTGTCAACCGAGCCATCGCTGGGTGGATCTCCCCCGGTGGGGATGGGCCCCAGGCCTGAGGGGGGTGCCCGTCCGGGGTCGTGGAGGTCGGGTTCGAGATACATGATCCCCACGCTGGGCAGCCGCGCCCGAACGGCGCTCTCGAGCTCGTTCAGGACGCGCGCCACGCCGCCAAAGTCGAGGCTCGGCTCGAGTTCGAGCTTGGCCGCCACGAGCAGCTCCTCCGGGCCCAGGTGGAGCGTTCGCATGTGGAGCAGTCGGGTGACGCGCGGGTGCGCTCGAAGCGCGTCCCGAATCGCGGACTGGTCCCTTGCCCGCGCGGACTCCCCGATGAGCAGGCTCTTCATCTCGACGGCGAGGACCATGGAGATCGCGGTGAGCAACACGCCGATCCCGATGCTTCCGAGCGCGTCCCAGCTCGAATTTCCGGTCAGGTCGGCCAGGAGCACACCGCCCAGGGCGATGACCAACCCGAGCAGAGCACCCGCATCTTCGAGCAGAACGACGGGCAGTTCGGGGTTCTTGGTACGCCGCACGAACGACCACCAGCTCGCCGAGCCACGCAACTTGTTCGACTCGACAATTGCCGTCCGGAATGAGAAGCCCTCGAACACGAGGCCGACCAGCAGCACACCGATCGCCCAGCCCGGTTCCACCAACTCGTGGGGATGCCGGAGCTTTTCGACACCTCCGGCGATGGCGAAGAGGCCGCCGAGCAGGAAGAGCACGATCGCCACGACGAAGGCCCAGAAGTACCGCTCGCGTCCGTAGCCGAAGGGGTGTTCCGGCGTCGCTTCGCGCCCGGCGCGTACTCCGCCCAGCAGCAACAATGCCTGGTTGGTGACGTCTGCGAACGAGTGCACCGCTTCAGCGAGCAGCGACGCTGCTCCGGTCGCCAGCCACGCCGCGAGCTTCGCAAGGGCGATACCGATGTTGGCGAAGAGTGCGGCGAGGATGGCGCGGCGGTTGCCCTCGGTCACGGTGCCCCTCGTCCATTCTAGGGGATGCGGCGCGGCCGGGCCCCGGCCGGGACGCGGCCCGGGGGGTCAGATTGGGTAGCCTCCGTCCGCAATGGCGGAAGCGCACGCGGCATGGACGCTCGTGCTTGCGTTGGCTGCCGGGGTGCTGGCCCAGGCGGCCGCGCGGCATCTGCATCTGCCCGGCATCGTTCTCCTGCTCGTCGTGGGCGCCGGTCTGGGACCCGACGGCCTCGGGTGGGTTGCGCCCGAGGCGCTTGGCGAGGGGCTTTTTACCATCGTCGAGCTCTCGGTGGCGGTCATTCTCTTCGAGGGGGGCCTCAACCTCGAGATCTCGCGGCTGCGGCGCGAGCAGGCGCCGATCCGGCGTCTGGTGCTGGGCGGTGCGCTGGTCACGCTCCTGGGCGGCGCTCTTGCCGCACACTTCGCCCTCGACTGGTCGTGGATGATCGCGCTCGTCTTCGGGAGTCTGGTGGTGGTGACAGGCCCCACCGTGGTGGGGCCGCTCGTCGAAGAGCTGCGCCTGCGGCCGCGCGTCGCCACGGTGCTCGAGGCCGAGGGGGTATTGATCGATCCCGTCGGGGCGATTCTTGCGGTGCTGCTGCTCGAGGTGGCTCTGGCACCGGGTGTGGACTCGCTGGCGAGCGGGGCGACGGTGCTCGTCTACCAGGTGGGTTTTGGTGCGGCACTGGGCATCACCACCGGCTTTGCCCTCGCCTGGCTACTGCGGGTGAAAAGGCTCGTGCCCGAGGGGCAGCAGAACATCGTGGTCCTCGCCGTGGTGCTCGTGCTCTTCGAAGGCTGCAACGTGGTGTTCGAGCAGAGCGGGCTGTTGGCCGTGACGCTCGCCGGCGTGGTGGTGGGGAACCTGCGCTCGCCGGTCGACCGCGACCTCCGCGAGTTCAAGGACCAGCTCACGGTGATGTTGATCGGGATGCTCTTCGTGCTGCTCGCGGCAGCCGTGCGCATCGACGATGTGAAGAGTCTCGGCCGCGGCGGGTTTGTCGTGGTGGGAGTGCTCGTGCTGCTGGTGCGACCGCTTGCGGTCTGGCTTTCCACGCAACATTCCGAACTCGACTGGCGCGAGCGCACGTTGATTGCCTGGGTGGCGCCGCGCGGCATCGTCGCCGCCGCGGTCGCCTCGGTGACGGCGGTCGGGCTCGAGCGCGCGCAGATCGCGGGCGGCCCCGAGCTGCTAGCACTCGTCTTCCTCGTGATCGCGTGCACCGTTTTGCTGGCCGGCCTCACCGCCGGTCTGGTGGCGCGGCTTCTCGGCCAGCGGTTGCCCGGGCGCGACGGCATCGCAATCCTGGGCGCCCAGGGTCTGGGGTTGTTGCTAGGCGAGGTGCTTCGCGGCGGGGATGTGCCCGTGGTATTTCTCGACTCGAACCCCCAGAGCTGCCGACGCGCCGAAGAGCTGGGGTTCCCCGTCGTCTACGGAAATGCACTCCAGGAGAGAACGCTGCAACGGGCGCGGATCGAGACCGTGGGGACCGTCGTGGGGCTCACGCCGAACCAGATGTTGAACGGGGTTTTCGTGAGCCGTGCCCGTGAGCGCTTCGGCGTGCCGACTGGGTACGTGGCGGTGGCGCGGCCCGAGGAGGGTCTCGCGCCGGAACTCGTGAGGGAAGAGGCCGCGGAGGTCCTCTTCGGCGGCCCGCTGGACGTCGAGCGCTGGGACGTGCGCGAACGTCACGGGGAAATCGAAGTCGAGTGCTGGCGGGTGGCTGACGCACCGCGCGATGCGAACGGCACGGATGCGGAGACCGGGCCGGAAAATAGCAGAGGAGATCGGCACGTGTTCCTCGCGGTGCGACGCGGGGGGAAGACCTTCCCGATGCGTGAAACGCTCGCACTGCAGGAGGGCGACGTCGTCTCCGTGGCCGTGCACGTGGACGACCGGGACGCCGCACACGCGGCGCTTCGCGACGCCGGCTGGGTTCCCCACCGGGAAGAAGACGAGGTCGCCTGAGTTGGGCGACGCTCTGCTGGACCCGGCAGTGATCGAACGAGCAGCGGCGAAATTGACGGGCCTGGAGGACTTCGGAGGCGACGACTGGCGCGAGGCGCTCGGCGTGCTCCTCGGTGCGATCGAGACGGAGGCGGAGCTCCCCGACGCGGGCCGCCGCCTCGTCCACGGCGAGATGGTGGGCCACCTGGTCAATCGCCTCGAGATCCAGCACTGGGTGGAGCGTCATCCAGAGATTCGCAACGAGGTGATCGCGGCGCCGCTCGTCATCGCCACGCTGCCGCGCACCGGGCAGACGGCGGCGGGCTGGTTGATGCACCGGGATCCGGGGAACCGCTCTCTGATCAGTTGGCAGGCGAAACGCCCGTGCCCCCCGCCGGGTCTCGGGGTCGCGGCCGACGACCCGAGAATCGTGAAAGCGCGCGCTGCGGCCGCAGCCACTCCGGCAGAGCTGCGCGCCATGCACCTCACCGGCGCCGAAGAGCCCGACGAGTGTCACTGGCTGCTGAGCAACGCCTGCCGGACACCCCACCAGATCTACGCCATGCGTGTGCCGAGCCACTACGCGTGGGCGCGGGCGGCCGCCATGCGGTCTGCGTATGTCTATCACCGGCTCCAACTCCAGCTCCTGCAGTGGCGCCTGCCGCCCGCGCGGTGGGTGCTCAAGAACTCGCCCCACCTGCTGTTTCTCGAGGATCTCGCGGCCGTCTACCCGGACGCGCACTTCGTGCAGTTTCACCGCGACCCGCTGGAAATCCTGGCTTCGAATTGCAGCCTCGCGCTATTCCTGCGCCGGATGCGAAGCGAAGCGGTGGATCCCCACGAAATCGGCGAGAGCATCCTGCGCCTGCTCTGCGACTACGTCGAGGCGTTGCTTCGCTTCCGGCGCGCACCCGGGGCGCGGCCGTGGATCGACGTTGCCTACACGGACTTCATTGCCGATCCGCTGCGGGAGGTGGAGCGCATCTACGGGGCGGCCGGCATCTCGATGTCTCCAGAGACACGCACGAGAATGGCGAAGTGGATCGAAGAGAATCCCAGGGGGCGGCACGGACGTCACGAGTACCATCTCGCCCCCTTCGGCATCGAGCGGGAGCGCGCCCGCGCGTGCTTCGCGGAGTACTGCGAGGTCTATTGCGTCCCGTTTGGCGGGTCTCCCGCGTGACGGGCGCCGGGGTGCCGCTCCGGCGCCCGTCACGCGAGGCTCCGGTCAGAGCCGCAGCGCCGCCAGCGCCTCGGCTTCGCGGCTAAAAGTGTCGGAGTCCGCGTAGCGGCTGCCGAATACCAGTCGGGTCACGCCGGCCTCGCGATAGGCGGCGGCGCGTTCGGCTGCCCGGGGCGGGTCGTCGAGGGACAGTCCCGTCAGCACTACCACCTCGGGCTCGGGTCGACCCGCCGCGCGGGCGAGTGAGCGGAGCTCGGACACGGGTCCGGCGAGCTGCTCGGGCGGCCCCCCCATGGGCATCCAGCCGTCGCCGAAACGCACGGCGCGTTCCAGGGCGTGCGGGGCAGCTCCGCCGACGAAGATGGGCGGGCGTGCAGGGCGCGGCAGGAAGAGAAAGGGCTGGCCGTTCTCCTCCACTTCGTCCGCGTCGAAGCAGCGCCGCAGCAGGTCGAGGGTCGCATCGGTGCGACGGCCGCGCTCTTCGCGCGCGACGCCCACCGCGCGGAACTCGGCCTGCATCCAGCCGGTACCGACTCCCAGAAGGAGGCGGCCGCCCGAGAGCTCCTGAATCGTTGCGACCCACTTCGCCGTGGCCAGGGCTGGCCGGTAGGGAAGCACCAGGACGCCGGTTCCCAGGCCGATGCGCGTGGTCGCCGCCGCCAGGTAGGCGAGGGTCGCGAGCGGGTCGAGGTAGCGCCCCCCGGAGCCCGCGGCGTCGTCGGGCGGGATTGCGATGTGATCGGGCACCCACAGATCGTCGAGTCCCGCGCCCTCGGCGGCCTGGGCACAGGCGAGCACGGTTTCCCGCGTCGACTGGGGCCCCATCGTTCGCACGACGATGCCGAGCTTCACAGGTCTTCGAACTCTGCTTTGCTCGTGAATTCCACGGCCACTCCCTTCGCCTGCGCCATCACGCGGGGTCTCACCATGGATGTCAAGTCCCGTCATTCGCAGTAGGCATGGGCAGTGATTCGCGGTAGGCATGGGCCGCGATTCGTGATAGGCAGGGTCGTGCTGGAGCCGCTTCGCATCGGAACCCTGGGCGCTGCGAGGATCACCCCCCCGGCGTTGGTGCGTCCGGCGCGCGAACTCGCCGGGGCGGAAGTCGTGGCGGTGGCCGCCCGCGATCCGGAGCGCGCCCGGGCATTCGCCGCAAAGCACGGAATTCCCCGGGTGCATGCCAGCTACGACGCGCTCCTCGCCGATCCGGAGATCGAGGCGATCTACAACCCGCTTCCGAACGGCCTGCACTGCGAGTGGACGCTGCGCGCACTCGACGCCGGGAAGCACGTGCTCTGCGAGAAGCCCCTTGCCTCCAACGAACAGGAGGCGACGCGCATGGCCGACGCCGCGGACCGAACCGGGCTCGTGGTCGCCGAAGCGTTTCACTGGCGCTACCACCCGCTCGCCGCGCGTATGCGCGAGATCGTCGACAGCGGGGAGCTCGGAGCAATTCGCCACGTCGAAGCCGGCATGTGCTTCCCGCTGCCGTTCTTCAACGACATCCGCTACCAGCTCGCGCTGGCGGGCGGCACCCTCATGGATGCGGGCTGCTACCCGGTGAGCATCGTGCGCTTCCTCGCCGGGTCGGAACCGGAGGTGGTGAGCGCCCGTTCGAAGCAGCTCCGGCCCGGCGTCGATCGCTTCACCGAGGCGGAGTTGCGCTTTCCGGGGGGCGTTACGGGCCGCGTGCGCTGCTCGCTGTGGTCCGCCCGTCTGTTCGAGCTGCGGGCCATCGCGCGCGGTGAACATGGGGAGCTGCGCGCCTTCAACCCGGTGGCGCCTCACTTCTTCCATCGCCTCCGCGTGAAGTCGCCCAACGGCGACCGTCGCGAGCGGGTTTCCGGCGACTCGACCTACACCGGACAACTCCGCGCCTTCGTGCGCTGGGTGCGAGAAGGCGTGCCCATGCCCACCGACGCGGCGCACGGTGTTGCCAACATGCGAGTCATCGACGCGATCTACCGGGCGGCGGGGCTTGCACCCCGGGGCTGAGTGCGGGCAGTCCCAGCGCATCTCGGCCGCCCCAGCTGCTGGGCTATCGTCGCGACGCCATGGCGAAAAAGCTCAACCGGACCAGCGAGAAGATCACCCAACCCAAGAGCCAGGGCGCTTCTCAGGCGATGCTCCACGCCACCGGCCTCGCCGAGGCCGACCTGGACAAGGCCCAGGTCGGCGTCGCCTCGTGCTGGTTCGAGGGCAATCCGTGCAACATGCACCTGCTCGACTTGGCGGGAGAAGTGAAACAGGGTGTCGTCGAAGCCGGTCTCGTGGGATTCCGTTTCAATACGATCGGCGTCTCCGACGGCATCTCGATGGGCACCGAGGGCATGAGCTACTCGCTGCAGTCTCGCGATCTCATCGCCGACTCGATCGAGACCGTGATGGGCGGGCAGTGGTACGACGCGCTCGTCGCCCTGCCCGGCTGCGACAAGAACATGCCGGGCACGGTGATGGCGATGGGCCGGCTCGACCGGCCGGCGCTCATGGTCTACGGCGGAACGATCCGGCCCGGCACGAGCCGGAGCGGCGACAAGCTCGACGTGGTGTCGGCCTTCCAGTCCTACGGGGAGTTCATCGCCGGGTCGATCGACGAGGAGGCCCGCAGCGACATCGTGCGGAATTCGTGCCCCGGTGCGGGAGCCTGCGGGGGTATGTACACCGCCAACACGATGGCGTCCGCGATCGAGACCCTCGGCATGAGTTTGCCGGGCAGTAGCTCGACGCCCGCCGAACACCCCGGCAAGCGCGAGGAGTGCCGGCGCGCCGGCGCCGCGATACGGAATCTTCTCGAGCGCGATCTGCGCCCGAGCCAGGTCATGACGCGCGCCGCTTTCGAGAACGCGATGGTGGTCGTCACGGCGCTGGGCGGCTCCACCAACGCCGTGCTCCACCTGATCGCCATGGCGCGGTCGGTGGGAATTCAGCTCACGCTCGACGACTTCCAGGTCGTGAGCGACCGGGTGCCTTACCTGGCGGACCTGAAGCCGAGCGGCCAGTACGTGATGGAGGACCTCTTCGAAGTCGGCGGCATTCCGGGACTCCAGCGCATGCTCCTCGAGCGCGGGGCGCTCGAGGGCGATTGCCTGACCGTGACGGGCCGGACACTCGCGGAGAACGTGGCAGAGCTGCCGCCGCTCGCGGCGGATCAGCGGGTGATTCGCCCGTGGGGCGACCCGATCAAGGAGACGGGGCACATCCAGATCCTGCGCGGCTCGTTGGCGCCCGAAGGCGCCGTGGCGAAGATCACCGGGAAAGAGGGCCTCGAGTTCACGGGTCCGGCCGCGGTATTCGACAGCGAGGAGGAGATGCTGCACGCCTTGGAGCAGGGGCGTATCGCGCGCGGTCAGGTCGTCGTGATCCGTTACGAGGGTCCGAAGGGGGGCCCGGGGATGCCGGAGATGCTGACGCCCACTTCGGCGATCGCGGGTGCTGGACTCGCCGAGCACGTTGCGCTGATCACGGACGGGCGTTTTTCGGGCGGCTCTCACGGCTTCATCGTCGGCCACGTGACACCCGAGGCCCAGGAGGGCGGGCCGATCGCTCTGGTTCGCGACGGGGATCGCATCCACATCGACGCGAAGGATCGGGTGCTCGAACTCGAGGTGAACGGGGACGAACTCGCGCGCCGCCGAGCAGCGTTCCGGGCGCCGCCCCTCAAGGCCAGCCGGGGCACGCTCTACAAGTACATCCGAACGGTGAAGTCCGCCTCGGAAGGCTGCGTTACAGACGAGTAGCCCGCTAGGTCCCGTACTCGTTCGGGTCTACCGCGTACGCCAGGCCCTCGAGCCTTTGCCCAAGAGCCCGGCGTTTGCGATTCCCCCGGGCCAGCTCGTGGAAGAGTCGCAGGGCGCCGCGGGCGTCGAGCGTGGTGGTGTCGCGTGCGAGGTGTTCGCGCAGCAGCTCGACGCGGAAGTTTCGCACCGTCTCTGCGTGCCAGAACGAAGCGTTGAGCTCGGTGTCGTTGTGGAAGGAGCGCTCCGCCACGTTGGTCGAGCCGATCGTCGCCCAGGCGTCATCGACGAGCATGATCTTCGCGTGGACGTAGATCTCGTCGTAGTGCCCATCGCCGCGGCTCCCCGCGATCGCCGCGAGGGTGAAGCGCTCGAAGCGGGCGAGCTCTGCGAGCTTTTCGAAGAAGAACGCCGCCCGGGGATCGCGCCTCGCTTCGACGAAGGCCGGATGGGCGTTCCCCGGCACCAGGAAGAGCACGTCCACGCCGCGATCCAGTGCCGCTGCGAGAGCATCGACGATTGCCGGTGACCCGATCGCCTGGTCCTCCAGGTAGATAGCCTCGCGGGCGGCGGCGATGGCGGCGAGGTACTGCTCGAGACAGCTCTTCTCGCCTTCTCCGATGGGGAACGGTTTGGCGCCCGGTGCCGCCGTCTCGTCGCGGTAGAGACCGGCCATCACGGTGCGTGTCATCTGTACAGCGACGTCGCCGGCCGCGGGAGAGAGCAACGCGGGGAATTCGAGGTCGCGGGCGGTTTCGGCGTTGGGCCAGACGCCGTCGGGACGCGACGCCTCGCTGGCACCATTCCAGCGCTGCACGAAGTTGTGGTGTACGTCCGTGGCGGCGGGCCCCCGCACCTCGACGTAGACGTCGTGGTCCTGGCCGATCTCGAGTGCCGGATGCTCTGGGCTCGTCAGCGAGGACGAGCGCAGCAGGTTGATGCCGCCGACGAAGGCCACCTCGCCCGCATCGCCGGCGTCGATGAGCCAGCTCTTCTGGTGATGGCAGTAGCTCTTCGGGTGGCGGTCCCAGCGGGCGAGGAAGCTCGAACTCCGTGCCCGGAGGAAGGCGCGGTCCTCGGCGTCGCCCGGAAAGTGTGTCGAGTCGGGCTCGAGTTCGTGCAGGCGGGGCTCGCGCCAGAAGAGTGCCCGCACTTCGACGCCGCGCCCCGCGGCGCCTTCGAGTACGTCGAAGAAGCTCCCCCGCCCGTCGGGCATGGGCACGTCCCGCTCCAGGAAGGCGACGGTCACGAAAACGCTGTGCCGCGCTGCCTCGACCGCCTCGCAAATGCGGCGAAAGGCCGGCCTGCCGTCGACCAGGGGTCGCACGCGGTTGCCGGTCCGGATCGGGTACGAGCCCGCGCGCGCCGGCGGCACGTGTCCGGCGTCTTGGATCTCGGCCTGGGGATCGCTCACCGCACCCCCTCCCGTGAGGCCGCACCGATTCGCGCCAAGGCGTCCTCGATGTCGTCCGCCGAGACGTCGAGATGGGTCACTGCCCGGAAGCGGCCCGTTCCCATCGGGTTGATCCAGACCTCGCGCGCCCGGGTGGCCCGGGCGAAGGCCCCGGTGTCCTCGACGTCGAAGAGCACGATGTTCGTCTCGGGCATTGGGTCCACCCGGAAGCCCAGCTCGGCGAGACCTTCGGCGAGACGCCGCGCGTTCGCGTGGTCGTCGGCGAGCCGCTCGACGTGGTGCTCGAGAGCGTGCAGGCCGGCTGCTGCCAGGATGCCGGCCTGGCGCATTCCGCCGCCCAGCATCTTGCGGGCGCGGTGCACGCGCCGGAGGGTCGGCTCCGAGCCGCAGATCACGGAGCCGACCGGGGAGCCGAGTCCCTTCGAGAGACAGAAGGTTGCCGTGTCGAAGGGAGCGGCCCAGACATCAGCGGGTGTTCCGGTCGCGACTACCGCGTTCCAGATCCGCGCGCCGTCGAGGTGGAGGTGCAGTCCGTGTTCCCGCGCTGCCGCCGCGACGTCCTTCACGCGCTCGAGCGAGAAGATGCGACCGCCGGCCGCGTTGTGGGTGTTCTCCACCGCGACGACCCGGGTCGGCGCGTAGTGGGCCTCGTCCGGGTGCACGGCCGCCCGCACGTCGGCTCCGTCGAAGGTCCCGCCTTCACCGATCGACACCACCTGGACGCTCGACAGGGCCGCCGCCGCCCCGGACTCGTAGCGCAGTACGTGGGCGCCGTGGCCGGCGAGTATTTCTTCGCCGGGACGCACGAAGGGATGAATCGAGGCCTGGTTGCCCATCGTGCCCGATGGGACGAAAAGCCCCGCCTGCTTGCCGAGGAGCCGTGCGGCCGTCTCCTGGAGACGGTTCACGGTCGGGTCCTCGCCGTAGACGTCGTCTCCGACGTCGGCCGCGGCCATGGCCCGGCGCATTGCCGCGGTGGGGCGAGTGACCGTGTCGCTGCGCAGGTCGATGGGTGCCACACACGCAGTGTACATTTCGGCCGTGTCGGACGTTCACGAACTCGCCGGGTGCTGGGCGGAGGCGCGCACCGTGGTCGTGCTGACCGGGGCCGGACTTTCCACGGCTTCCGGGATCCCGGATTTTCGTTCTCCTGGGGGGCGTTGGGAGCACTACCAGCCGATACCGATCCAGGAATTCCTGGCGAGCGAGACGGCGCGCGAGGAGTACTGGCGCTACAAGGGCGAGACGTGGCAGCTCATCAGCAATGCGGAGCCGAACCCGGCCCACCGCGCGCTTGCGGATTTCGCGGAATTGGGTCAGATCGAGTTGCTCGTCAGCCAGAACGTGGACGGGCTCCACGAGCGCAGCGGATTTCCCGTCGATCGGCTCGTCAACATCCACGGGACCGATTCCGCCGTCGTGTGCGTGGGTTGCGGGGTCCGGGAGCCGCGTCGCTTCGCGCAGAAGATCTGGGAGTCGGGAGTCGCGGTCCCGTGCTGTGGGTGCGGTGGAGCCTGGAAGCCCGCGACCATCTCGTTTGGTCAGGAGCTCGTCGCAGCCGATCTGAAGCGTGCCATGGATGCTGCCGCCGCCTGCGATCTTTTTGTCGCGGCCGGAACCTCTCTGGTGGTGGGTCCGGTCAATGGAATGTTCGACAGGGCCCGGAGCGCAGGCGCCCGCACCGCGATCCTCGCTGCCTCTGAGACCCCCTACGATGCGGTGGCCGACTTTCGCCTCGCCGAGCCAGTCGAGACGATGTTGCCCGCGCTGCGGCAGGGGGTCGGGGTCCTCTGACCCCGATTGTCCGGAAACGGGCACCGGAGGGCGAAATTCGAGTAGTTTTTCGTTGGAACCTGTCCTGAAAGTGCTTATGATCCGGCCCTCGCGACGGCGGGCGATGACGTCCGATTCGAGCGAGTTGAGGTTCTAGCCGGGTCGTTCCGGCGACGACCGGTATCGATGACGCGGTGTAGATGGGAGGAAACATGGCAGCGCGACGAAAGAAGGCCGCAAAGCGCGGTGGTGGAGATTTGATTATTTCGAAGGCCCGGACGAAGGCCGCGGTCAAGAAGTGCAACGTCGGTGGCGAGTTCTATGGTGCGCTCGATGTGGCGGTACGTGCACTGATCAAGGGCGCCGAAGCGCGCGCCGTTGGCAACAAGCGCAAGACGCTGAAGGCCGTCGACCTTTAGCCTGGCGCGAGAGAGTTAGCGGAGGCCCGCCGGCTCTGCCGGCGGGCCTTTCGCAAGTTCAGGCCCCGGGTGCTTCCGGCGTGCGGCGGGGGCGCGCGCGCTCCGGGTCGAGATTTGCACCCAGGCGGAAGAGGTGTTGGAAGGACACGCGGCGCAGGACTTCTTCGTCTGTGAGCCCGTGCTCGGCGGCCAGGTGTGCCAGGCCACGGTCGATCCAACGGGCGGCTTTTTCGATGGCGCGCGGCGTGGTTTCCGAATCCGACAGCTCCATGTGGTCGGCGACGGCGACGGCGTTCGCGATGGCGGCGAAGGAGAAGAAGGCCGCGCGGCGCTCGGTTTCCTCCAGGCGCGCAATTGCGCGGAAGACGGTGCGGCCCTCCGCACCGGCCTCCGGAAGGCTCGGCATCCAGACGGGTAGGTCCCAGGCGGCGACGTCTAGGGGGTTCTCGCCCGGAGGAAGTGTCGCGCGTTCTTTCGGGCTCAGGTACTGGTAGAGCCGCATGGCGTTCTCCCAGCTCGGGAAGCCCAGGTCCTGGAGTCGCGCGTTGCGCCAGCGCAGCGCCCACTCTTCCACCTCGGTCGGAAGCTCGTGGATGACGCCCTGCATGAGGCGGAAGTAGGTCCAGTAGTCGGCGCGGAAGAGTGCTTGCAGCAAGCGCTGGATCGTCGCTACATCGTCGCCCGTGCGCAGCGAGACGAAGTAGAACTGGCCCTCGAGGGTCTGGCTGCCGTCGGGCGGCGTCCACCCCTCATCGTCCGACGGCTTGATGAAGACCGCGATCCGATCGCGCAGCCAGAGTACGAGCAACTCCGAATCGATGTTGCTCAGCGAGCGCAGCAACGCTTCGTCTTCCGATTCGGCAAGCGCGTCGAGCCAGGCGCCCAGCTTTGCGCCAACGAGAGCGTGCTCGCTCCACGCGTCGAGGTCGATTGCGGCCGCGACCTGATTGGGCGTGGCGTGCTCGAGGATCCAGGGCGCACTTTCGAGTCCGAGCGCCTTCACGGTGAAGCAGAATTCGGCCTCCGGGAGGAGTTCGATTGCCCGCTCCGGTTCCGGAAGCAACTCGAGCAGCTCCTGGCGCTGCCGGACGGGGGCCGAGCAGACGAGCGCGACCTGCTGTTCGAGCGTGAGGGAACCCACCTGCTTCTGGGCGGCGGCACGGTCACGCCTGACGAGGCGCAGTACGCCGGCGGGGTCCGGGTCCGGCTCGTGGAGTTCGGCCATCGGCCGGATGGTATCGTCTTTCGCCGTGCCGACTCTCGAGGAGATTCGCAGGGCGCTCGCGACGCGAGTTCCCGAAACCGTCGATCCGGCCGGCTGCGCCCGCGCAGCGGTCGCGACGGTGCTGCACAGTGCGTCGTCCGGCCTCGAAGTACTCTTCATCGAGCGCGCCGAGCACTCCGGGGATCCGTGGTCCGGACACATGGCGTTTCCCGGAGGACGGCAGGAACCGGACGAACGCGACCCGCGCGGCGTTGCAGAGCGCGAGACGTTCGAGGAGGTGGGACTCGACCTGTCCGGTGCCGAGTTCCTGGGACGGCTCGGCGATCTGCAAGGTCGGAGGACCGCAGGCGTTTCCGCGCTCGTGATCTCGGGCTTCGTCTACCACCTGGCCGAAGTTTCGCCGCTGCGCCCCAACCACGAGGTGAACGCAGCGTTCTGGTTTCCGCTCGAAGCTCTCCACGAGAGGGTGCGTCGCGTTTCGTACGTGCTGCCTGTCCCGGGCGAGCTTGCGTTTCCGGGGATCCGGGTCGGGGAGGCCGAGCCGCACGTGGTGTGGGGGCTGACCTACCGTTTTCTGGAGGTGTTCTTTGCTGCCGTCGGGCAGCCGCTCCCGGATCGCTGGGGCGCTCTGCAAGGGTTTGCGCCGTAGTGCTGCGCGCGGGCCGTCTCCACTGTGCCCGGGCCCCTGTCCGGCCCACTGTGCCCGGGCCCCTGTCCGGCCCACTGTGCCCGGGCCCCTGTCCGGCCCACTGTGCCCGG